>NZ_CP059209.1:0-355000 GCF_014252075.1 Blattabacterium cuenoti | reverse complement strand
TCCTATATTCCATTCTGATTCCCCATATTCTTTAGCTAAATACTTAGTAGCTTTTTGAGATTCCAATTGTATTTTTCTAAATATATTATGTGTCAATATTTCAGATTTAACAGAGATAAAAGGAATCATGTTAGATTGTAAATACGAATGCCAACCTAAAGCCCCCAATCCCAAAGCTCTACTTTTTTCTGCAAAACGAACAGCATCCTCTATTCCTCTTATATTTTTCCCTTTATCAATAAATTCTTGCAAAACAGCATCAAGAAATAAAATAGCATAAAAAACAGTTTTTGAATTTTTCCATTCTACATATTTATATAGATTTAGAGAAGAAAGACAGCATACAAGAGTATGATTTTCGTCTGTTGGTAACATTATCTCTGAACAGAGGTTACTATGATGTATTTTTAATCCGTTTTTTTTCCAATTTTCTGGAAGATTTTGATTAGCATTGTCTTTGAAAAAGAGATATGGTTCTCCTGTTTTTACACGTTCTTTAAGAGTATTTAGCCACAAAGCTCTTTCTTTTCCGTTTTTTTTCAATACATTTTCCATAAATGAATTAGAAATTATCACGCCCTGATGAACATTGTGACATTGACGATTAATATCCCCTTTAGGTTCTCTTATTTTTAGAAATTCTGGATACTCTTTATGTTCTATATTTAAATAGATAGCTACAGCACCTCTTCGTGTTCTACCTTGTTTACTAGCCACTATTGCACTATCATATGATTTAATAAAAGGAATAATTCCATCAGAAGTTCCTAATGTTCCATTTTTTATAGGACTACCTACAGATCTAACCAAACTAAAATCATATGATGTTCCTCCTCCATGTTTACTAAGTATAGCCATCTCTAAATTTTTTCTATATATCTCATACATGCTATCTCCAATTCTTCCCGAAAAACAACTGATCGGTAAACCTTTTTCTGTTCCTAGGTTTACCATTACTGGAGTAGAAGGAATTAGCCACCCTTTCCAAAAAATATTAAAAAAATCTCCTTCTATTTTTGGCTTTTTAAGAATTTTTGCTGCATTTTTTGCTAATCTTTTGTATGCTTCAAAAGGAGTTTCTCCATCTAATAAGTATCCACCTTTAATTGTAGTCAAATATAATTCATTGTTAGCCCAAACAGGAAAATCTTTTCCAACTTTCCATCCTTCTTTTTCTGCAATAGGGTGTGTTTCCATTTTTTTTTAGAACTATATTTCTATTTATTTTTTTCTTTTTCTATTTGCTCTTTTAGTTTAGCCAATCCTTCTATATCACCAAGAGTGGATCTCTCAAATTTTCTGTTTCTCACACGTTGTTCTTTCTTCTTATCTTTATCACGATAAATAGATGTATGAGAAACCACAATTTTTTTAGTTTCTTTATTAAATTCTATTACCTTAAAATTAGTTTTTTCTCCTTTTTTAAGGATACTTCCATCTTTTTTTTCTAAAAAACGTAATGGGGAAAAGGCTTCAATTTCTTGATTTTGTGAAAATTTAACAGAAGCTCCTTTATCAAATAAATTTGATATTATTCCATTATGAATGCTTCCTACATAATAATTTTTCTCATACTTATCCCATGGATTTTCCGTTAGTTGTTTATGTCCTAAGTTTATTCTTCTAGCCTGAGGATCTAAAGAAAGTACAATAACTTCTAATTCATCGTTTATATTGCAAAATTCAGAAGAATGTTTAATTTTTTTGATCCATGAAAGATCATTAGTGTAAATAACTCCAGATATTCCTTTCTCTAATTTCAAAAAAACCCCAAAACTTGTAAATTTTTTGACAAATCCAATATGTTTAGATCCTATAGGATATCTATCTTGTATATCAATCCAAGGATCTTTAGTAAGTTGTTTTACACTTAAAGACATTTTTCTTTCTTGACGGTCTATCGTCAAGATGACAGCTTCTAATTCATCTCCTATTTGCAAAAAATCTTGTGGGGAAGACAAATCAGTAGACCAAGACATTTCGCTAATGTGCAGTAAGGCTTCCACTCCTGGTATAATTTCTACAAATGCTCCATAATCTGCCAAAACAGTGACTTTTCCTTTTACTCTACTTCCTACCTTTAGATCTTTATCTAAAGAGTTCCAAGGATGAGGTTGCAATTGTTTCAATCCCAATTGTACACGATTTTTTTCCTTGTCTACTCCTAAAACTACAAATTTTAATTCTTGTTCTAATTGAACAACTTCTGTGGGATGATTGATGTGTGGCCAACTCATATCGGTAATATGAAGTAAAGCATCCACTCCTCCTAAATCTACAAAAGCGCCATAAGGAAGAATGTTTTTTATTTTTCCTTCTAAAACTTGACCTTTATCCAATTTTGAGATCATCTCTTTCCTCTGTTCTTCAATATCTCTTTCTATTAATACTTTATGAGAAACGACTACATTTTTTGTTTTTTGATTAATCTTAACTACTTTAACTTCCATAGTTTTTCCCACGTAAGTGTCATAATCTCGAACAGGTTTCACATTTATGTGTGATCCAGGTAAGAAACATTCAATATCAAATATCTCAACAATCAGTCCTCCTTTTGTTCTAGCCGCAACATAGCCTAATATCACTTCTGATTTTTCGTAGGATTCATTGATTTTTTGCCAATTTCTCAACATTTTTGCCTTTTGATACGAAAGAATACATTGTCCTTTATAATCCATTTTCACAACCATAACTTCTATCTTGCTTTCAACTTGAATATTTGAATTTTCTCTAAATTCGCTTATAGGAATTGCTCCTTCTGCTTTAAATCCAATATCTACAATAACAGTTTTATCCGTAATGTGTGTTACTACTCCTTTATATATTTCCAATTCTTGAATATTGGGTAAAGTTTTTGTGTATAATTCTTCAAATTTTTTTCTTTCTTCCAGTATATCATCATTTAAATGAGTTTCATATTTCGTCCAATCGAAACTTGTTTCTATTTTTCCCTGATCATTCAATTTGTCATTATCAGATAAAGGGGATTCTTTTCTTTTTATTTCTTCGGTTTGATTAGACATAATTTTTATTATTTTTTTTCTATTTTTTTCTCTGTCTATATGAACAATGAACAAATATGGATAGAGAAATTAGAATCGAATATTCTCGTTTATTTATTTAATTTTTACGAAAAAAACAGATAATACAAAACTAATAATTTTTCAGTAACTTTTTCTACTAATTCAAATAAAATGTACCTCATTGTTGATACAGAAACAACAGGATTGCCTATATCCTATAATTTTCCAATTACTCATACAGATAATTGGCCAAGAATTGTACAATTCTCATGGCAAAGTCATGATATTCTAGGAAATTTAATAGAATTTAAAAATTTTATTATCAAGCCTGATCATTATGATATTCCTTTCAATGCTTTTAAAATTCATGGGATTACTAATGATAAAGCTGAAAAATATGGAGTCGATTTGAGTTTTGTTCTTCGTGAATTTCGAAATTCTCTTGAAAAGTCTCAATGTTTAATTGGACATAATTTAGAATTTGATAGAAAAGTTATAGAAAGTGAATTTTTTAGAAAAAAAACAGAAATTTCTTTTCTAAAGAAAAAAATATTAGATACAAAAGTAGTTTCTGTTTCTTATTGCAAATTGTCAGGGAATAGAAAAAAATTCAAATGGCCCACGTTATCTGAATTATATCAAAAACTTTTCGAAGAAAATATCCCCAATCTTCATAATGCGGCAAATGACGTAAAAGCTACGGCTCGTTGTTTTTTAGAGCTACTACGTATTGGAATCATATCACATCAAGATATAGGAATGGAAGAAAATACAATCTTAAAATTCAAGAATAAATATTCATCTAAAATTTCTTCCTCTATAGTATCTTTTGATTCTTCTTTGTCTTTCCCTACATCTGCAGTAGAGAAAAAAGAAAAAATAAACTTTAATAATAATGGAGAGAGATTGAAAGAAGAATTGAAAAAAAAAAAATACTCTCATATTCACAATCACACTTATTTTTCTATCCTTTATTCTACTGTAGATATACAATCCTTGGTTGATAGAGCTATACGTTTTAATATGCCAGCTGTAGCAATAACAGATTATGGAAATTTAATGGGATCTTTTCGTTTTTTAAATGCTATTCATTCTATAAATAAAAAATATTATCCCCAAAAATCGATTAAAGGAATCATTGGTTGTGAAGTTTTTTTTTCAAACAATTATTTGCAAAAAAAATTTACAAAAGATGAACCGGATAAACGGTATCAACAAGTTTTTTTATCTAAAAATAAAAAAGGTTATCACAATTTAGCAAAACTTTGTTCACTTGGGTTTACAGAAGGTTTTTATGCTGGGGTTCCTAGGGTTGGAAAAGAATTAATTGAAAAGTACAAGGAAAATTTAATTGCCCTTACTGGAGATCTCAATGCAGAAATTCCGTATACTATCCTTAATTATGGTGAAAGAAAAGCGGAAAAAATTTTTTTATGGTGGAAGGAACTTTTTGGAGATGATTTCTATATAGAGTTATTACGTCATGGATTAGAAGAAGAAGATCATGTTAATAATATATTACTCAAATTTTCTAAAAAATATCATGTAAAATATATTGTTCAAAACAATACTTTCTATTTAGATCAAAACGAGGCAAATGCGCATGATATTTTGCTTTGTGTAAAAAATGGAGAAAAACAATCAACACCTATAGGAAAAGGAAAAGGTTATAGATTCGGTTTTCCCAATCATGAATTTTATTTTAAAAGTTCAGAAGAAATGAAAAAAATATTTTCTGATCTTCCAGAGTCTTTTGATTTTTTAGAGGAATTGATTAACAAAATCGAATCTTATCATCTTTCACATAAAATATTGCTTCCAAAATTTCAAATTCCAAAATTTTTTGAAGATCCTATGGATAAAATGGACGGAGGAAATAGAGGAGAAAATCGCTTTTTAAAAAAAATCACTTATGAAGGAGCTAAAAAACGTTATAAAAATTTCACAAAAAAAATCCAAGAAAGAATTATTTTTGAGTTAAAAACAATAGAAAAAATTGGGTATCCTGGTTATTTCCTTATTGTTCACAATTTTATTCATCAAGCTAGAAAAATGAATATTTCAGTTGGACCTGGAAGAGGATCAGTAGCAGGCTCCGTTGTTGCTTATTGTTTAGGGATCACCAATATAGATCCAATAAAATACCATCTTCTTTTCGAACGTTTTTTAAATCCGGATAGAATTTCTTTACCAGATATTGATATTGATTTTGACGATAAAGGACGTGAAAAAATAATTGAATGGGTAGTTCAAAAATATGGGAAACATCAAGTAGCACAAATCATAACATATGCAACAATGGGCGCTAAATCATCTATTAGGGATACTGGACGTGTATTAAACTTATCTTTAAAAGAAACAGATTTTCTCGCGAAAATGATTCCGAATATGTTATCATTAAAAACTATTTTATCAGAAAATTATTCCATAGAAAAAATTAATAAAGAAGAAATAAATAATATACAAAAAATTAGAAAGATAGCGAACAATAAAGATTCCTTAGAGGGGAAAGTTTTGCAGCAAGCAAAAATTTTAGAGGGAACTATAAGAAGCACAGGGATACACGCTTGTGGCATTATAATAAGTCCATACGATATTAAAGAATATATTCCGGTTTCTGTGTCAAAAGAATCTGATTTATTGCTTACACAATTTGATAATCATGTTGTAGAACATGCTGGTTTATTAAAAATGGATTTTCTAGGATTAAAAACTCTGACTATTATTAAAGATGCTGTGAATCTCGTAAAAAAAAGACGAAAAAATATTAATACAGAATTTTTATTTCCTTTAGAAGATAAAAAAACTTATTATCTTTTTCAAAAGGGAGAAACGATTGCTGTTTTTCAATATGAATCTCCAGGGATGCAAAAATACTTACGTCAACTTAAACCTGATAAATTTGATGATTTAATAGCAATGACTGCACTGTATAGACCTGGTCCCTTACAATATATTCCTAATTTTATATCTAGAAAACACGGAAAAGAAGCCATAACCTATGATTTGCCAGAAATGGAGGAGTTTTTAAAAGAAACTTATGGAATAACAATATACCAAGAACAGGTTATGTTAATAGCTCAAAAAATAGCTGATTTCAGCAAAGGAGATGCGGATATTCTTAGGATAGCTATGGGGAAAAAACAAAAAGAAGTTCTCAATAAAATGAGAAATCAATTTATTGAGAAAGCCATGATAAAAGGGTATTCTAAAAATATATTAGAAAAAATATGGAAAGATTGGGAATATTTTTCTTGTTATGCTTTTAATAAATCTCATGCTACATGTTATGCCTATATCGCTTTTCAAACTGCTTATTTGAAGGCTCATTTTCCATATGAATATATGGCTTCTGTATTAAGTAATAATATGCATAATATTAAACAGCTTACTTTTTTCATAGAAGAATGCAAAAAAATGAATATTCCTGTGATTAATCCAGATATAAATAATAGTAATTCTTTTTTTGAAGTAACTGATCAGAACAGTATTCGATTTGGTCTTACAGGAATAAAAGGAGTTGGAGAAAATGCTGTTAAAATCATTCTTCAAGAAAGAGAAAAAAACGGACCATTCACCTCTATTTTTGATCTGGTCAAAAGAATTGATTTACGTATAGTGAATAAAAAAACTTTGGAAAGTTTAATTCTATCTGGATCTTTAGACTGTTTTCATATACATAGAGAACAATACTTTCATATCGGATTTGATGAGAAATTAAACGTTTTGGAAAAAACTATTCGATTTGGATCAAAATTTCAAAAAGCAAAAAATAAAAATATTGAAATGAAAGTGGATCCCCCTGTTATAATGGAATGTGATTTATGGAGCAATATATATAAATTATCCAAAGAAAAAGAAGTTTTAGGTGTTTATGCTTCTGCACATCCTTTAGATGATTATTATTATGAAATGAAATATTTTACTAATATCTCATTAGATCAGCTAAATAAAAAAGAATCGATCCTTGTAGGAAAAAAAATCCATATATGTGGACTTTTATCCAAAGTAGAAAAAAAAACATATGTAAAAAGTGGGATCAAATATGGTCTTTTTTTATTAGAAGATTATAATTCTTCTAAAGAGTTCAGAATTTACGGACAACAGTATTTGAAATATGAACCAATTTTATTGAGTAACAGTTTATTGTATTTATGTTTTTCTCTTGAAAAATCAAAATATAAAGAATATAAAATAAATATTTTTCATATAGAAAATTTAAAAGATGTTCTCCAAAAATTAGTACTTAAACTAATAGTAAAAATTAATATTAATGATTTGAATAACACAATTATTAGTAATATAGAAAAGTTATTTTCTCAACAAATAGGAAATAAAAAACTAAATATTGTTCTTTATGATAAGGAAAATAGAATTTTTTTAAATTTCGAGTCTAGAAAATATGGAATTGATATTAATTCAAGTTTTTTAAAGAAATTAGAAAAAATAAACGGATTAAATTTTTGTTTAAATTAAAACTTATCAATATCAAGGGAAGTAGAAAGACTGAGATTAATTAAAAAGACTTTATTAAATTTGTAGTACAGTAAAAGTAAAATATATGAAGCATAATTCATACTCCTACCAATCGTTACAACTCATTTATTTTTTTTAGTGGCTTCTTACAAAAATGAAAATCAAAGTTAGAGTATCTCATGAAGAGGATACAAAATACGCTTCCTTAATTTGTCAGAAAATTGAGGAATCAGCAAAGAGCAGAGGAACTGGAATCGAAAAAAAAGATCCGGAATATATAAAATCAAAAATGATTCATGGAAATGCAGTAATTGCTTTTTGTGATGAAAAATTAGCGGGATTCAGTTATCTTGATATTTTTCAAAATAAAGAATTTGTAGTTAATTCCGGTTTAATTGTTCTTCCTGAATTTAGAAAACAAGGATTGGCAAAAATTATTAAAATTGAAATATTTAAACTTTCCAGAAAAAAATATCCAAATTCAAAAATCTTTAGCATAACAACAAGTAATCCGGTTATAAAAATCAATACGGAATTGGGATTTAAACCTGTTGCTTTTAGTGAACTAACCCAATCAGAAAAATTTTGGGGGGGATGCCAAAGCTGCGCAAACTTTGATATATTAACCAGAAATCATAGAAAAATGTGTTTATGTACAGGTCTTTTATATGATCCTAATGCAGATAAAAAGAAAAATAATAAAAAAAAATTAGGATCATATAATAGAAATAATTATTTATCTACAGGAGATAAGATCGTTTTAGCTTATAGTGGAGGATTGGATACTTCTTATTGTTTAAAATATCTCATCCGAGAAAAATACGAAGTTCATACAGTTATTATTAATACAGGAGGATTCAACAAAGATGAGTTAGAAAAAATTGAAAAAAGAGCTCTAAGCATTGGTTCTCAGTCTCACAAAACAATTGATTCCATAGAAGAATATTATCAAAACTGTATAAAATATCTTATATTCGGAAATATTCTTAAGAATAATACTTATCCGCTTTCAGTAAGTTCCGAAAGAATTTTTCAGGCTATTAAAATAGCTCAGTATGCAACTTTTATTCAAGCGAAAGCAATTGCTCATGGGTGTACAGGAGCTGGAAACGATCAAATTAGATTTGATATAGCCTTTCAAATTATTTGTCCAGAAAAAATAACTTTATCTCCTATAAGAGATATGAAAGTTTCTAGAGAAGAAGAGATTGAATATTTGAAGAATCAAGGAATATCTATTTGTTGGGATCAAGCAAAATACTCGATTAACAAAGGGATTTGGGGAACGAGTATAGGAGGAAAGGAAACACTTACTTCTTCTCACGATTTTCCGGAAGAGGCTTATCCAACCAAATTAAGTAGAAAAAAAAGGGAGAACTTAGAACTAGAATTTGAAAAAGGAGAACTAGTAGGTGTTAATCAAGAAAAAGGGAAAGCTATAAAAAATATAATCAAGATTGAAAAAATAGCCTCAGAATTTGCTATAGGAAGAGGAATTCACATAGGAGATACGATTTTGGGTATTAAGGGAAGAGTCGCTTTTGAAGCTTCAGCTGCAATTATTATTATTAAGGCACATCATCTATTAGAGAAACATATTCTCACGAAATGGCAACTTTATTGGAAAGAACAACTCTCTAATTGGTATGGTATGTTACTTCATGAAGCTCAATACTTAGATCCTGTCATGCGTGATATAGAAAAGTTTTTAAAAAGTACACAAGAAAGATTGACCGGGACTGTAGATATGATTCTCTATCCTTATAGATTTCATTTAGTAGGGATCAAATCTAAATTTGATTTAATGGAATCTTCTAACATGGCTCAATATGGAGAAATGAATTATGCTTGGAGTGCAGAAGATGTGAGGGGTTTTACAAAGATTTTGAGCAATCAAATGAAAATGTATCATAACTTAAATAAAAAAGAAAAATGATTGAAATAGGTATTATTGGAGGTGCTGGATATACTGCTGGAGAATTAATTAGATTGATGATTCATCATCCAAAAATAAAAATAAAAAGTATAGTTAGTAGAAGTCATACAGGAGAATTGATTCATTTGGTTCATCAAGATCTATTAGGAGAAATAAAAGATATGAAATTTACTCGTGATTTAAAAAAAGAAATAGATGTAGTATTTCTTTGTTCAGGACATGGACAATCTAGAAAAGAATTGAATCACATATCAGAAATAACAAAAGTCATTGATTTAAGTCAAGATTTCAGAATCATGAATGAATCCTCTTTTAAAAAGAGAAATTTTGTCTATGGATTACCAGAGTTACAAAAAGAAACAATAAAAAAATCGAATAATATAGCCAATCCTGGATGTTTTGCTACAGCTATTCTTTTAGCAATTTTGCCATTAGCTAAAAATCAATTATTAAAAAATAATATTCATATTAGTGCTATAACTGGTTCTACAGGATCTGGAAGGGAACAGAGTGAAACGAACCATTTTAGTTGGAGGAATAATAATATTTCTGTTTACAATATCTTTCAACATCAACATTTACAGGAAATCGAACAAACCATTCATCAAGTACAAAATAATTTTTGTTCTAAAGTTTATTTTATCCCTTATAGAGGAAATTTCTCAAGAGGAATTATAACCACTTTATATACTTATTCTACTTTTTCTTTAAAAAAGAATAGGGAAATATATAAAGAATATTATAAAAATCATCCATTTGTAAATATTTCTGATATTAACATCGATGTAAAACAAGTAGTCAATACTAATAAATGTATTTTATATCTTGTTAAAGAGAAGGATAAATTGGTTGTTGTTAGTATTATAGATAATCTTATAAAAGGAGCTTCTGGTCAAGCCATACAAAATATGAATCTTATATTTAATTTGGATGAAACTTGTGGTTTAAAATTGAAATCCGTTCGTTTCTAATCAAAAAAAATATGAAATTATTTGACGTTTATCCTATTCTAGATATAGAATTAAATAAAAGCAAAGGATCTTATTTGTTTGATGTGAAAGGAAATATGTATTTAGATTTTTATGGAGGACATGCTGTGATTTCGATTGGTCATTCACATCCATATTATGTAAAATCCTTAACTGAACAGATTCATAAAATATCCTATTATTCTAATAGTGTTTATATTTCTCAAAAATATAAATTGGCGAATCTTCTTGGAAAGATATCAGGATATAAAGATTATTCCTTATTTATATGTAATTCTGGGACAGAATCTAATGAAAATGCATTGAAAATAGCTTCTTTTCATACAGGAAAAAAAAAGGTTATTGCTTTTAAGGGATCTTTCCATGGAAGAACAAGTGGAAGTGTATCGGTTACGGATAACTATAAATTAGTATCCCCTTTTAATGCTCAACATGAAACTATATTTATAGACTATCAAAATGTTGATTCTTTAGAAGAAGAATTAAAGAACAAAGATGTCTGTGCTTTAATTACTGAAGGAATACAAGGAATATCTGGAATTGTAGATCCAGGGTTAGACTTTTTTTGTAAAGTTAGAGATCTTTGTAATAAATACGATACAGTGTTGATTATTGACGAAGTTCAAAGTGGATATGGAAGAACAGGATCTTTTTTTTCTCACCAATTCTATCCTGTAAAACCAGATTTAATTACTATAGCTAAGGGGATGGGAAATGGGTTTCCTATAGGTGGGGTACTCATACATCCTAAATTTAAACCATATTATGGTATGTTAGGGACTACTTTTGGTGGAAATCATTTAGCTTGTACAGCTGGAATTGCTGTATTAGAAATCATTCAAAAAGAAAATTTAATTGAAAATGCAAAAAAAATGGGAAAAATACTGTTACAAGAATTGCGTCTCATTCCTGAGATTAAAAAAATAAGGGGGAGAGGGCTCATGCTAGGAGTAGAATTTGATTTTCCTATTCAGGATTTAAAAAATATTTTAATTTATAAAGAGAAAGTATTTATTGGAATATCTAACAATCCATATGTTTTACGATTACTTCCTCCGATGAATATTAACGTAAGTCATATCAAATTATTCCTTACAAAATTAAAGAATGCCTTAGCATATCTATATAAAAAAAATGGAAAATAATAAAATAAGAAACAGGGCTATCCTTATGTTAGAAGATGGAACAAGGTATGAAGCTTATCATTTCGGAGCACCAGTATCCTCTTCTGGAGAGGTTGTATTTAATACAGCTATGACCGGTTATACAGAAAGTATGACGGACCCCTCTTACAAAGGGCAAATCCTTACTTATACTTATCCGATAATAGGAAATTATGGAATTCCATCTTCTTCTTGTAAAGAATATGAATCTATTCCTAAATTTTATGAATCCGATAGAATTCAAGTATCTGGGCTTATTATTTCTTATTATTCTAACAGACCGTATCATTGGAATATGAGTTTATCTCTATCTGATTGGTTATCTAAAAATGGAGTTCCTGGATTATTTGGCCTAGACACCAGATTCATTGCAAAAAAACTTAGAAAAAAAGGAGGATCTATGTTAGGTAAAATTTTAATGAAAAATGAAAATCTTCCTTTTTATGACCCAAATCAGGATAACCTTTCTGAAAAAGTCTCTATTCATGAAAAAATCACATATGGAAATGGAAAATATAAAATATTGCTCGTAGACTTTGGTTTAAAGAATAATATTTTACGTTGTCTCTTGAGAAGAAATTGTACTATTATAAGGGTTCCATGGGATTATGATTTTACAAATGAAGAATTTGATGGATTGGTTCTTTCTAATGGTCCTGGAAATCCTAAAATTTATGAAAAACCTATACATTATATTCGTATAGCTATGAAAAAAGAACGACCTATATTTGGTATATGTTTGGGAAATCAACTTTTGGGAATTGCAGCAGGAGGTGATACTTATAAATTAAAATATGCACATAGAGGTCATAATCAGCCAGTTTTATCACTAAAAACAGGAAAATGTTTTATTACATCACAAAACCATGGATATGTTTTGGATGCAATAAATCTTCCTAAAGAATGGGAAATTTTTTTTAAAAATTTAAATGATGATACTTGCGAAGGAATCATTCATGATTATAAACCTTTTTTTTCGGTACAGTTTCATCCAGAAGCTTCAGGTGGACCTACGGATACCGAATTTTTATTCGATCTTTTTATCAATTCAATTGTTAGAAGCAATAATTAAAATAATCTTCCAAAATTAGTATGAAAATAGACAAAGTACTTATCCTGGGATCAGGTGCATTAAAAATAGGAGAAGCTGGTGAATTTGATTATTCTGGAACACAAGCATTAAAAGCCCTTAAAGAGGAAGGGATTTATACTATATTGATTAATCCAAATATTGCCACAATTCAAACTTCGAAAGAAGTTGCTGATAAAGTTTATTTTCTTCCTTTGACTTTATTTTTTATTAAAGGTGTTATAGATAAGGAAAAACCAAAAGGAATTCTATTGTCTTTTGGTGGGCAAACTGCATTAAATTGTGGAATTCAGCTCTTTCAAGAAGGAATTATAGAGAAATATAAAATTCAAGTCTTAGGAACTCCTATTGAGTCTATTATTCACAGTGAAGATAGGAACTTGTTTCGAAATAGGTTGACTCATATTAATATAAAAACAGCAAGGAGTTTTGTGGCTCATTCTATGGATGATGCTATTTCTTATTCTTTAGAAATAGGGTTCCCTATTATTATTAGATCTGCTTATACACTTGGTGGGTTGGGAAGTGGGGTCGCGAAAAATATTAATGATTTAAAAAAAATAGTAAGTAAGGCTTTTTCCTATTCTTCTCAAATTGTTGTAGAAGAATATTTAAAAGGGTGGAAAGAGGTTGAATATGAAATAGTTAGAGACAGGTTTGATAATTGTATTGCTGTATGTAATATGGAAAATTTTGATCCTATAGGAATTCATACAGGAGAAAGTATTGTAGTAGCACCGTCTCAAACTCTAACAAATTCTGAATATTATAATTTAAGAAAATTATCTATATATATTGCCAGAAATTTTAATATAATTGGAGAATGCAACGTTCAATTTGCATTAGATCCTAATTCAGAAGACTATCGTGTTATAGAAGTTAATGCACGTCTTTCTCGTTCAAGTGCTCTTGCATCTAAAGCAACTGGTTATCCTTTAGCTTTTGTGGCGGCAAAATTGTCTGTAGGATACGGTTTGCATGAATTGAAGAATTCTGTGACTAAAAATACTTCTGCTTTTTTTGAACCAGCATTGGATTATGTAGTATGCAAAATTCCGAGGTGGGATCTCAAAAAATTTTATGGAGTTTCTAATAGAATTGGAAGTAGCATGAAAAGTGTGGGAGAAGTAATGGCTATTGGAGGTTCTTTTGAAGAAGCTTTACAAAAAGGTCTTCGAATGTTAGATACCGGGATGCAAGGATTTATCAATATTCATAAAAAAAAACTAGGATCTAATCGTCTACTGAAAGAATCACTTAAAAAACCTACAGATCAAAGGATTTTCTTTTTAGAAGAAGCTTTAGAAGAAGGACTATCTATGAAAGAGATACATGATTTAACCAAAATTGATCCATGGTTTTTATATCAACTTGATAATATTTTTCAAACAAAAAAAAAGATAGATTATTTTGATAATTGGAGAGATATTCCGGACGAATTGTTACGGGAAGCAAAGAAAAAAGGTTTTTCGGATATGCAAATAGCTAGTATTTTTTTTGTTAAAAAAAATAATCAATGTAAATATCATAGTATTTATCATTTAGAAAAAGAAATAAGAGAATATAGAAAAGAAAAAAATATAATTCCATATGTGAGACAGATTGATACTTTAGCTTCTGAATATCCGTCATACACAAATTATTTATATTTGACCTATCATGCCATTCAACATGATATCATTTATGAAAAAGATGGAAAATCTGTTATAACATTAGGATCTGGTGTTTATAGAATTGGAAGTAGTGTAGAATTTGATTGGTGTTGTGTCAATGCATTAAATACTGTTAATAAAGAATCTTACAGATCAATAATGATTAATTATAATCCTGAAACAATGAGTACTGATTTTGATGTATGTGATAGATTATATTTCGAAGAACTTACTTTAGAACGTGTCTTGGATATTATTGAACTGGAAAATCCGAAAGGAACAATTGTTTCCATGGGAGGACAAATTCCTAATAATTTGGTTTTAAAACTTTATGAAAGAAAAGTAAAAATTTTAGGGACCTCCCCTATTTCTATAGACAAAGTAGAAAATAGATATAAATTTTCCAATGCTATGGATTATTTAAAAATCGGACAGCCTAGATGGAAAGAATTATCCGATTTTGATACCATTTATCAATTTGTAAAAGAAGTAGATTTTCCCATATTAGTCAGACCTTCGTATGTTCTTTCGGGAGCAGATATGAATGTTCTTTCTAATCAAGAGGAATTACAAAATTATCTTAATGAAAAGGGATCTATATCTCCTGAATATCCATTAATTATTACAGAATTTATTAGAAATGCAAAAGAGATTGAATTAGATGCTGTTTCTCAAAATGGAGAAATTTTGTATTATGCTATATCAGAACACGTAGAATTTGCAGGAGTCCATTCAGGAGATGCTACTTTAGTATACCCTCCACATAATCTCTATTTGTCAACATTAAAAGAAATAATTAATATTTCTAAGAAAATTTCCAAATATTTTAATATATCTGGTCCTTTCAATATTCAATTTTTATCTAAAGATAATGAAATCAAAGTAATTGAATGTAATTTGAGAGCATCTCGTAGTTTTCCTTTCGTATCAAAAGTTTCTCATTTTAATATGATTGAATTAGCTACTCAAGTTATTCTTGGAAAGAAGAAAAATAAAATAGAACCTAATTTTTTTATTACAAATTTTTTAGGAGTAAAAGCTTCTCAATTTTCTTTCTCTCGTTTGCAAGATGCAGATCCTATTTTGGGTGTGGATATGGCTTCCACAGGAGAAGTGGGGTGTTTAGGAAATACTTTTGATGAAGCACTTTTAAAATCCATGCTTTCTGTTGGTTATAGCATTCCAAAAAAAAATATATTAATATCTGGAGGTCCTATTGAATCTAAATTGGATCTTTTAGAAGTAGTCAAACTATTGCATAAAAAAGGATATATATTATTTGCGACAGAGGGAACCAATAACTTTTTATCCAATAATGGAATTCCATCTATCAGAGTTTATTGGCCTAATGTCAAAAAATATTCAAATGTTATTGAATTGATAAAAAATAGAAAATTGGATCTTATTATTAATATTCCAAAAAATCTAAGTAAATCAGAATTGGATAATGATTATGCTATAAGACGTTATTCCGTTGATTTTAATATACCTCTGCTCACCAATGCCCGTCTAGCAAAAGCTTTTATACAAGCATTTTGTAATTTATCTATGGACCAATTGTTTATAAAAGCTTGGGATGAATATAAATGAAAAAGTTTATGAAAAAATTTTTTAGCGTAGAAGATGTTATTAACGTATATGATCTAATTAAAGAAGCTCTTTTTTTAAAGAAAAATCCATATGAATTTAAACATATTGGAAAAAATAAAACAATTGGATTGGTTTTTTTTAATCCTAGTTTACGGACAAGAATTAGTTGTCAAAAAGCAGCTTTTAACTTAGGATGCAATACTTGGATATTAGATGTTCATAAGGATTCTTGGAAAATTGAAATGAATGATGGAACTGTAATGAAAATGACACAAGAACATCTTAAAGAAGCTGTTTCTGTCATGAGCATATATTGTGATATTCTTGCTGTCAGAACTTTTCCTAGTTTATCAGATAGAGATTATGATTACAAAGAAATAATTTTTAATAAAATATTAAAATATTCTAGAGTCCCAGTCGTTAACATGGAAAGTGCAACTTTGCATCCTTTACAGTCTTTAGCAGACGTAATGACTATTGCCGAATTTACATCTTTTTTTAAAAAAAGATGTAAAGTAGTGTTAAGTTGGGCTCCTCATATTAAACCATTGCCTCATTCAGTGGCAAATTCTTTTTCTCAATGGATATCAAAAATAGATAAAATAGATTTCACTATTGCGTGTCCAGAAAAATACGATCTTCATAAGATATTTTCTAATGGAGTTTTTACCACACATCATCAAGATGTGGCTTTTATAAATGCAGATTTTATTTATGCAAAAAATTGGAGTAGTTATTTAGATTATGGAAAAATGCTCTGTAAAAATTCTGACTGGATGATCACTGTAAATAAAATGAAACTTACCAATGAAGCTAAATTTATGCATTGTTTACCTGTCAGGAGAAATGTTGTGGTTGAAGATTCTGTTTTAGATGGAAAACATTCCATTGTATTGCAACAAGCAGAAAATAGAATTTTTGCTTCACAAATAATTTTTTTAAAAATTCTACAATCTTTATCATGAAAATTCATATAGTTAAAATTGGAGGTCATTTAATTAATGACCAAAAGGATCTTAATTTTTCTTTGAAATCTTTTTGTCAACTACAAGGATATAAAGTGTTGATTCATGGAGGAGGAAAAAAAGCCGATTTTATTTCAAATAAAATGGGAATTTTACAAAAAATTATACAAGGGAGAAGAATAACAGATAAAGAAACTCTGGATATAGTTGTTATGACTTATGCAGGAATGATCAATAAAAATATTGTAGCTCTATTACAATCTCATTACTGTAATGCTTTTGGGTTATGTGGAGCAGATGGAAATTGCATTAAATCATATTTACGAAAAAAAACAAATATTGATTATGGATATGTGGGGGATATAAATAGCAAAAGTGTTAATACACGTTTAATAAAATTTTTATTGAAAAATAATATCATTCCTGTATTATGTTCTATAACTCATGACGGAATGGGAAATCTACTAAACACAAATGCAGATACAATAGCTTCTTATATTGCTATATCCTTAGCAAAGGAAAAAAATTGTGAAACGGAATTACATTTTTGTTTTGAAAAAAAAGGAGTATTACGAAATATACAGGATTCTGAATCTTTTTTTCAAAAAATAAATTTTAATTCATTTCAAAAAATGAAAGAAAATCATACCATAACAAATGGAATGATCCCTAAATTGGAAAATGCTTTTTTTGCATTAAAAAATGGAGTATCTCAGGTCAGTATAGGCCTCCCTAATTATTTAAATGATGTTAATAATAAGACTATTATATGTCCGTAGTCAATTTGCAAGTTTTAAAGAAAGAAGCGATAGAGCTTCTTATACAACTTATAAACACTCCTTCTATATCCAAACAAGAAAACAAGGTATCTTTTCTTATAGAAGATTATCTTCAGAAGTATGGATTTCATGTTAAAAGAAAATATAACAATATATGGACTGAAAATACGAACTATTTAAAAAAAGAAAATAGAAGAACTATACTATTAAATTCTCATCATGATACGGTTCACCCAGGAAAAATTTGGAAAACGGATCCTTTTTCTGCTATCAGAAAAGAAGATAAACTTATAGGGTTAGGCAGTAATGATGCTGGAGCTTCCGTTGTTTCGTTAATATCCACTTTTATATATTTAAGTAATTTATCTGAATTACCTTACAAATTAATTCTTTCAATTACTGCGGAAGAAGAAATATCTGGCCCCTTAGGCGTAAGAGCTATTTTACCTGAATTGGGATGTATAGACTTAGGAATTGTTGGAGAACCAACGCAGATGCAAGTAGCTATTGCTGAAAAAGGATTAATGGTATTGGATTTTATGGCTGAAGGAAAGACAGGACATTCTGCAAGAGATATAGGAATAAATGCTATTTATGTCGCGACAAAAGACATAGAAAATTTAAGAAATTTGTCTTTTTATAGAAAATCGGAATTACTAGGTTTCACTACCTTAAATGTGACTCAAATCCAAGGAGGAATACAACATAATGTGATACCTGATTTTTGTTATTTTGTAGTAGATATTAGGACCAATGAGTTATATAAAAATGAGGAATTAATTGAAATTATACAAAAAAGAATTCACTCTAAAATGAAACCACGTTTTTCTCATTTAAACTCTTCTTTCATAAATCCTATGCATCCCATTGTTTTAAAAGCTCAAAAAATAGGAAGAAAAACTTATGGATCTCCAACTCTTTCAGACCAAAGCATTATGCCTTTTTCTACTATTAAAATGGGAGTAGGAGATAGCGTCCGTTCTCATACGCCTAATGAATACATCTTGATTTCAGAAATCATGGAAGGAATAGATATTTATATCTGTTTGTTAAAAGATTTTCACTTTTGAATTTGAAACAAAAAAGGTAAATTTGTTATGTTCTTTAAATGAAAAAATATGTTACAAGAAATAAACGATGATAACTTTGAAAAGTTAGTTCATGAATCGGATAAACCCGTTTTGGTGGATTTTTGGGCTCCATGGTGTTCTCCATGTCGAGCTTTGTCAGTTTTATTAGAAGATATATTTACTGAATATCATAATAAAGCATTTATTTTTAAGTTAAATGTGGATAATAATCCAAAATATTCTTCTAAATATGGAATACGAAGCATTCCCACCATGATTTTTTTTAAGAACGGAGAAAAAAAAGATATGCATATTGGAATTTCCTCTAAAGAGGATATCAGAAAAAAATTAGATATTTTAATTTAGTTTTTTGGTCTGGTAGTTCAGTTGGTTAGAATACATGCCTGTCACGCATGGGGTCGCGGGTTCAAATCCCGTCCAGACCGCATTTTTATCTTTTTCTTTTATGTTTAAGATATTTTATAAGATCCTCTATGGATATAATTTTTATATGGAATTTTTTGGAAATCTGAATCAATTGTGGGAGACGTGCCATAGATCCATCCTCATTCAGTATTTCCACCAAAACCCCTCCTGGGGTACATCCAGCCATTTTCGTTATATCAATAGCAGCCTCTGTATGTCCAGGTCTTTCTAAGACTCCTCCTTTTTTTGCACGAAGAGGAAATATGTGACCTGGTTTATTAAATGCTTCTGGATTTACTTTGTTTACTAAGGCAAAAATAGTTTTTGCTCTATCTGAAACTGAAATTCCAGTGCTAACGCCATATCCTCGTAAATCTACAGATACTGTGAAAGCCGTTTTTCTAGGATCAGTGTTATTTTTTACCATCATTTGAAGTTCTAATTGATCACATTTATCTTCTGTTAAGGAAACACAAAGGAGCCCTCTACCGTGAGTAATGAGAAAATTGACAATTTGAGGAGTTATTTTTTCAGCGGAAACTATAAAATCTCCTTCATTTTCACGATTTTGATCATCAACCACAATAACTATTTTTCCACTTTGTATATCCTGTATGGCTTCTTCAATACTATCTAAATTTTGATTTGAACCAAAAACCATATCTATTTTTTTTATTGAATATAAAAATCTTTCGTTACCGTTTTATAAGTCATCCATATGCTTATTGGAAAAAAAATAAAATTCGGAATCCATGCTCCTATCCATGGACAAATTTCAGCTTTTTCTACCTTATTTTGTGTGATAGTCAGCAAAGTATAATAAATAATAAATATAGTTAATGCCGCAATGGTAGAATAACCTATTCCTCCTTTTCTAATAATAGCTCCTAAAGGAGCTCCAATCATAAACATTATAATGCATGTTACTGGAAATGTAAATTTTTTTTGTAATTCTAATTGCAGCTTAAATAATTTATAGATATTTTTTTTTTGATATTCAGAATTATTTTTTTCTTTTTTTAATAAGTTAATTTTTTGAATTAAATTTTGGGTATCATAGGAATCATAGTCATCTAAGCTTTTTATTCCTTTATAGTCATAGGAAGGAATTTTAAAGTTTTGAATTAAAGTATCAAATTTTACAATTTGATAAGAGGATTGTTTTTTGGTTTCATTCGGATTTTCGCTATACAAAATTCCATTCATTAATTTTAATTGAATAAATTCAGATTTATTTTCATTTGGAGTTAAAAATCCTTTTTGAGAAAGAATAGTATTTACTAGTAAATTTTTATCATAAAAAAAAATAAATATATTATGCAATTGTTTATTTTTTTTCGATTTTCTGTCTATTTTTATGAAAAAATCTGGTAATAAATTTACAAAAATTCCTTCTTTTAATTTAAAAGAGGGATGAGTTAATAATATTTGATATCCTAATTTTCTAGCTTTAATTTTCGCTTTTGGAATGGCTAAATCTGAGAAAAAATACAATCCAATCGATAAAATGCAGGTTATTCCTAAAATAGGCATCATGATGCGAAAAAGCGATATACCAGAAGATTTTATAGCAGTAAGTTCTTGATTTTCTGAAAAATTACCAAATGTTATTATAGAAGTTAATAATAGTGATATAGGAGTAACTAATGGAATAATAGATATTCCGAAGTAAAATATAAATTTTATTATTATTAAAATATCAATATCTTTCCCAATCAATTCATCTATTTGACTCCAAAAAAATTGAATCATAAAAACAATGAATATTGTAGAAAATATAATTAAAAAAGGAGCTATAAATAAACGAATCATATATAGATCCAGTTTTTTTATTGGATTCATCTCATTGAATATTTGACTTAATCCGGTTCTGGCAATAAGAAGTATTCGTTTTTTTTATCATGATTTCCATAAAAATCAACGATTTTTTGAATATCTGATAATTCTATGAATGGGCATTGTAACCGTATCAACTCATTTCGATTAGAAAATAGAAGATCTCCTTTTCCTATCAATTGTTCAGCTCCTGTACAATCTAATATAGTTCTAGAATCTATTTTAGAACTTACTCGAAATGCAATTCTTGCAGTGAAATTTGATTTAATTAATCCGGTAATTACATCAACTGATGGACGTTGTGTAGCTATAATCAAATGAATGCCTACAGCTCGAGCAAGTTGTGCTAAACGTGTTATATACGTTTCTATTTGTTTTTTTTGATGAAAATAAAAACTTAAGTCGGCGAATTCATCAATTATTAGTATAATATAAGGTAAATGATATTTTTTATTGTATTTGACATTGTATTCTTGAATATTTCTAACTTTAAATTTTTCCAAAATAACATATCTTTTATCCATCTCTTTACATAAAGAATTTAATATGTTTTTTACTTTATGTAAATCTGTGATAATAGGTTCTTCTATAGAATTTGGAAGAGTAGCAAAATAAGATTTTGAAAGATTTTTGTATATAGATAATTCTACTTTTTTTGGATCAATAAAAATAAATTTGATATCTTCTGGATTCTTTTTATATAATAAGAAAATAATCATAACATTTAATCCTACGGATTTTCCTTGTCCAGTTGATCCTGCTATAAGTAAATGAGGCATTTTAGCTAAATCTATAACAAAAATTTTATTAAATACTGTTTTTCCTAAAGAAATAGGGAGCTCCATTTGATGACTTTTTTTGTTACTCTCTTCTGAAAAAAGAATATCTTTCATATAAACAGGATAACGATTTTGATTCGGAATTTCTATTCCAATGGATCCTTTTCCAGGCATGGGGGCTATAATCCTTATAGATATAGCAGATAAATTTAAAGCAATCTCATTTTTTAAATTCTTGATTTTGGAAATCCGTGTTCCTATCTTAGGATAGATTTCATACAATATGATTGTAGGACCTACAATAGTTTTGATTTGACATATTTCTATTTTATAATAGTTAAGCACTTGGACTATTTTTTTTTTATTAGAATCTATTTCTAAATTATTCATTGATATGGAAGAAATATCTTCCTTATAAAGGATAGAATGGAGGTTTTTTTTATATTTTTTACTGCTAAAACTAGACCCATTGTTTTTTTTCAATGGTCTATTGACAATCATTGTATTTAAAATATTACAAAATTTGAATATTGGATTTGTTTTTTCGTAAAAATGGATTTTTTGTCGTACTCCATTTTTTATGTTTAGATCCGTTATACTAAAAATAATGATAGAGTAAAAAATAATACTCGTAAAAAGAAGTATATATGATCCTATTTTTCCAAATAAATGGATAAACAAGTTTCCTATTTCAAATCCAAAAATTCCACTCAATATTCCTTGATCAGGAATAACAATAGAAAAAGTAATTGGAAGCCATATACTGAAAAAGATAAATTTATATATTGTTGATTTATAAAAATTATTCAATAGTTTTCTTCTTACAAAAAGAATTTTTAATCCTGTTAAAAACAATGATATCGGAATAAAGAAAGCGCTCACTCCTATTCCACAGTGAATGAAGTAGTGAGAGACAAAAGCCCCCATTATTCCAAGTAGATTTTCCGCTATGATTTTTTTATCGAAAAATTTTTCCAATTGACTTTGATCATTTTTCCAATGAAAAAGGAAAGAAAAAAAACTTAATAATAAAAATAGGCTACTCACCAATAAAAAAAATCCTAAAAAAGTTCTAATAGTTTTATTTTTTTCGTTTTTTCTTTTTTTTTTAGCATTTTCTTTTGAAATATTTTTGTACATTTTTTTTCTAAAAAAGTAGTTTTTTAAAAGAAATTAAATATTTTTTCACTGTAAAATTTATTATATTATAATAAAATAATAAAATTAAAAAAATGAAAAAAACAAAAATAATTTCCTTTATTCTTTTTTTAGGATTTTTTTATACTTTTCATAATTACAGCTACGCTGATGAAGTAACATTTCATCAAAAAAAAAATGAAAATTCTCATTTTAACATGTTTATAGATTTTAGGAGTAGTATTAATTCTACAGTAAGAAAAGAATTGTTTGAGGGGTCTCGTTTTTCTGAAGACTATTTAAATTTAGAAGTTAAAGGAAAGGTAAATGACAAAATCAGTTATCGTTTTTCAAAAAAATTGAATAATATAGAAAATAACAGAACAGTTGATTTAGCTTATTTAAAATATAAGTGGAATGAAAAACTTTACTTTTTGATAGGAAAACAACCAGCTTCTTTTGGAAGCATAGAATATTCTAATAATTTCTATGAATCACCATATCGGTATACGAATGTATATAAAAATAAGGATAATCCTGTTGGATTTAATTTTATTTATCTTCCAATCAAAAATCATGAATTACAATTTCAAATTGTAAATAGCATCACAAATTCAAATAATAATAGGGAAGAAAGTACAGTTCAAAAAGTGAATCATCATCCTATGGGTTATTCTGTGAATTGGATTTGGAGTTTGTTCAATAATCAAATAATACAAAACAGATGGTCCTATTCTATTTTTCAAGAAAATGAAAATAAAAAATTTTGGAAATTGCTAGCTTTAGGGAGTAAATTAGATTTTAAACCTTTTTCTATAGAAGCGGATTATATATTAAGTGATGAAGACATAGAAAGAAACGGAAATGTAACAAAAATCTTACGTTCATGGAATTCTGATTATCATAATGTAGCTTCTGTAAAATATGGAACTTATTTAGTGAAATTGAAATACAATTTTATTCCAAAATGGAATTTGATTGCAAAAGGAGTTTATGAAATGGGAACCTCTAAAAAAGGAGTCAATGATATTTTGGGTGAAAATAAATTGTTCAAAAAAGCATATACTTATTATGGAGGGATAGAATTTCTTCCTATCATCAAAAATGATGATTTAAGTTTTCATTTTTTGTATCAAAATCAAATAGTTAATTACAATTTAGATCAAATTAAAAAAGAAAATAAGAATAATCATTTTATCATTTTAGGATTGAGTTATCGTATTAAAATGATTTGATATCAATAATATAATAAAGATAAGATAATAGTATAAAAATATCGAGATACAGGCTCGATATTTTTTGTTTGATTGATTAATGAAAATATGAAAATAGGACTTTATTTTGGTTCATTTAACCCCATCCATTTAGGACATACAATTATTGCTAATTATATCACAGAATTTTTAGATATAGATCATGTTTGGTTTGTAGTTTCTCCACAAAATCCATTAAAAAAAAAAATCTTTTAGATTATGAACACCGCATAAAAATGGTTCAAATAGCTGTTTTTGATTATGAAAAAATGAGTGTTTTAGATATAGAATCCGGATATTCCCCTTCTTATACAATTCATACATTGTCCAATATAGAGAAAAAATATCCTAAAAATCAATTTTATATTATCTTGGGACAAGATTCTTTTTCTTCTTTAAGAAAATGGAAAAATTATAAAATTATTTTGAATAAATATGATATTTTGGTTTACCCTAGAATTGGTAATTTCTACAATCCTGTTTTTAAACGGAATAATATAATTTTTTTGAAGGCTCCAATTATTGAAATATCTTCTTCTTTTATTCGAAATTCTATTCAAAAAGGAAAAAATATGAAACCTATGCTTCACATAGAAGTTTGGAATTACATGATAAAATATAAATTTTATAGAATCTTACGTTTTATATTTATAATATTGATGAGCTATTTTTAATAATCTTATGAATTCAAGTTCTCCGAATATTTTTTTAATGGAATGCCAATTTGGTTTTTTGACATAAAATTTATTCTCATGAAAAGAAAAAAGGGGAATATTAGTAACAATAGTAATTAATTTCTTGGATAAAAGACCTAAATTTTTGTTTTCTTCAATATTTTTTTGAATCTTTCCATTAAGATGATGAGTAGAATTTAATAGTTTTTCAATGCTCCCATATTTTTGAATAAATTTTTTAGCATTTTTTTCTCCTATTCCTGGTAATCCTGGTATATTATCAGAAGGATCTCCCATCATACTCCATAAATCTATAACTTGTTTTGGATGGGTAACTCCAAATTTTTTTTTTATTTCCTCTATTCCGAATATTTTTTTTGGATTTCCTTTAAAAGGAGGTATATAAACTTTAATGTTTTCTGTGACCAATTGAAAAAAATCTTTGTCCAAAGTAATTATATAAATAATATATCCTTTATTTTCAGCTTTTTTAGCTATTGTTCCGATAAGATCATCGGCCTCATATCCATTTTTTGCATAAAAATAAGAAATTTGAAAGGTTTTTAAAATTTTTCTAATATAAGGAATTGCTATGCAAATAGCTTGAGGAGTTTTCTTTCTATGTTCCTTATACTTATAATATTCTTTTTTTCGAAAAGAAATTTCTTGATTGTCATCAAAAATAATAGCCATATAAGAAGGCTTCTCATCATTTAATGTTTTCATCAAAAGGTATGTGAAATTTATGATAGGCGAAGTGTTGAGTCCTTTGGAAGTAAAAAGTGGCTTATTGATGTAAGCATAATAACTTTGATAAATAAGGGGATATGCGTCTATTAAAAATAATTTTTTATTATTATTCATATTTTATGAAAAATTTATTCTATTATGAAAAAATCAAATAAATATACAGTCACTGCTGCTTTGCCATATGCAAATGGACCAATTCATATAGGTCATTTAGCAGGAGTTTATTTTCCTGCAGATGTTTTTGTTCGTTATCTGAGACGAAAAAAGAAAGATGTTATTTTTATATGTGGATCGGATGAACATGGAGTCCCTATTGCTATGCAAGCTAAAAAAGAAAAGAAAACTCCTCAAGAAATAGTAAATAAGTATCATCATATGATCAAAGATTGTTTTACGAATTTCGGGATACAATTTGATAACTATTCCAGAACTTCTACAGAAATTCATTATGAAATTTCTACTTCTTTTTTTAAAAAACTTCATGAAAAAGAAAAAATTTTTGAAAAAGTATCTGAACAATATTATGATGAAGAAGCTCAACAATTCTTATCGGATAGGTATATTTCCGGGATATGCCCCAATTGTCAAAAAGAGGAAGCTTATGGAGATCAGTGCGAAAATTGTGGCAGTTCGTTAATTCCTGAAGATTTAATACATCCAAAATCTACTATAAGCGGAAGCTTTCCTGTTTTGAAAAAAACTAAACATTGGTATTTTCCTTTGAATAAATATCAAAAATTCTTAGAAAAATGGATTTTAATTAGTCATCGAAAAGATTGGAAAGTGAATGTCTATGGACAAGCAAAATCTTGGTTAGATCAAGGATTAAAACCTCGTGCTATAACAAGAGATTTAAATTGGGGTGTTCCTGTTCCAATTTTGCAAGAAAAGGGGAAGGTTCTGTATGTATGGTTCGAAGCTCCTATAGGATATATTTCTTCTACTATAGAATGGTCTAAACGAAAAAAGATAGATTGGAAACCTTATTGGAAAGATAAAAAAACTAAATTAATTCAATTCATAGGAAAAGATAATATTGTTTTTCATTGCATTATTTTTCCAGTAATCCTTAAAGCATATGATGGTGGATATATACTTCCGGATAAAATATTAGCTAATGAATTTCTCCATTTAGAAAATAAAAAGATATCTACTTCTAAAAATTGGGCAGTATGGGGGCATGAATATCTAGAAGATTTTCCAAATCAACAGGATAACCTTCGTTACATTCTCATTGCTAATATGCCAGAAAAAAAAGACAATAATTTCAACTGGAAAGATTTTCAAATAAAAAATAATACCGAATTGGTTGCTATATTAGGAAATTTTGTAAATAGAAGTCTAACTTTAGTTAAAAAGTACAACGATGGCGTTGTTCCTAATCCAGGTATTTTATCTATAAAGGATAAAAATATTTTAAAAAGAATCAAAAATTATCCAGAACATATAGGTGATTTGATTGAATCCTATAAATTCAGAGAATCCTTGTCATGTTTTATGAATTTAGCTAAACTCGGAAACAAATATTTAACAGAAGAAGAACCTTGGAAAAAAAAAGAAAAAAAACGTGTAAAAACTATTCTTTATGTTTCTTTACAAATTGTTGGAATGTTAGCTCAATTATCAGAACCATTTCTTCCAAATACTGCAAAAAAATTGTTAGAGATGCTTCGTTTGAAAACTTTTTTTTGGAATCAAATCAAAGAAAAAATTTTATGTCCAGGACATTTATTAGGGTCCTCCACATTATTATTTGAAAAAGTCACTAATGAAAGTATTGAAAAACAACTAATAAAATTAAAGAAAATACAAGTTGAACATGAATCCAAAAAAAATTTTTAAAAACTTTTATCTTTTGAAATTAAATTACTTTGATTACTGTAGCGGTAGCGGAGAGAGAGGGATTCGAACCCCCGGAGGCATAACCCTCAACGGTTTTCAAGACCGTCGCAATTAACCACTCTGCCATCTCTCCATTTACATATGTATTTCCACTATGTTTCTCAGAAGATCTTGCATAGTTTCTCTTTTTCTTATAAGAAAATCTTTTCCCTGAAAAATCAAAACTTCAGCAGGTCTATAACGAGAATTATAATTAGAAGACATAGAAAAACAGTAAGCTCCCGCATTTTTCATGCACAAAATATCCCCTTCACGGATTTCTTGAATTTTTCTATTCAAACCAAAAGTATCCGATTCACAAATATATCCAACGACTGTGTAAAAACGAAAACGACCGTTTGGATTAGAAATATTTTCAATACAGTGATAAGCATTATAAAACATAGGACGAAGGAAATGATTAAAACCTGAATCTACTCCAGCAAATACAGTCGAAGTAGTATGTTTTATGACATTTACATTAACTAAAAAATATCCAGATTCACTAACTAAAAATTTACCGGGTTCAAAAATCAAAGCAATTTGACTTCCGTAATCTTTACAAAAATCTTTAAATTTATCCGTGATAAAATCACTTAAATAAGTAAGATCTGTTTTGATATCATTTTTTTTATATGGAACTTTAAAACCACTTCCAAAATCAATATAATCAAGATTTGGAAAATCAATAGCTGTTTGAAACAATATTTTCGCCCCTTCTAAAAAGGATTTTACGTCTAATATATCAGATCCTGTATGCATATGAAATCCTTCTATTTTGAGGCCTGTATTTTTTAATATTCTTTTCATATGAGGAATTTGATAATAAGAAATTCCAAATTTAGAATCAATATGTCCTACTGAAATTTTTGAATTTCCTCCTGCCATAATATGCGGATTGATTCTTATACCTATAGAATAATTTGGATAATATTCTCCAAACTGTTCTAAAATGGATAGATTATCTAGGTTAATTCTAACTCCAAAACCAACGGCTTTCTTGATTTCTTGAATAGAAACACAGTTAGGTGTGAATATAATGCTTTTAGGCGGAAATCCAGCTTTTAATCCTAATTCTACTTCCTGGATAGATACCGTATCTAATCCACTTCCTAATTTTTTTAAAAATTTTAATATATTCAGATTTGTATTAGCTTTACAAGCATAATTAATTATTAAATTATTGATTCCACTGAAAGCATTTTTCATATTGATATATTGTTTCTTGATTTTGCAAGAATCATATATATAAAGTGGAGTTCCGTATTTTTTCGCTAATTGAATTAAGTATTCTTTATGAACTGAGGAACTCATATCTTCTAATTCATTCATCATATTTTTAATCAATCAAAAAAAGATATAGAAATTATGTTTGAATTAATTTCTTTACAATAAAGATAAATGAATCACGTCATTCATATTTCTAACATAATCAAAGGTTAATCCTTTTAAATGTTCTGGTTTAATTTCTTCTACATCTTTTTTATTGTCCTGTGAAAGAATAATTTCTTTAATATTAGCCCGTTTAGCCGCTAGAATTTTTTCTTTAATCCCACCTACAGGAAGGACCTTCCCTCTCAGGGTAATTTCTCCTGTCATAGCCAAATTGGGTCTTAACTTTCTTTTCGTAAAACTTGACACCAAAGAGGTTAACATTGTTATTCCTGCAGATGGACCATCTTTGGGGACAGCTCCTTCAGGAACATGAACATGTACATTTTTTTCTTCAAACATGATAGGATCTATGTTAAATTTTTTATAATTCGCTTTAATATACTGCAAAGCAATCGTTGCAGATTCTTTCATTACTTCTCCTAAATTTCCAGTAATACTTAAATTACCTTTTCCCTTGGATAAACTGGATTCAATATATAAAATATCCCCACCAAAATGAGTCCAAGCTAAACCTGTAACTACACCTGGAACATTATTTTCTTCATAACGATCAGGGTCATTTGGAATTCCGAGAATACTTTCTATTTTTTCAATACTTAAATGTTTCACATATTTTTTGTTCATAGCAATATGCTTGGCTACATAACGAGCTAATTTAGCAATATGTTTTTCCAAAGTTCTCAATCCGGATTCTCTGGTGTAACTTTCAATGACTTTTTCTATTTGTTTCGTTCCAAGTATTAATTCTGATTTTTTTAATCCATTATCTTTTAGTTGTTTAGGAAGTATATGTTTCTTTACAATTTGTGTTTTTTCTTCCACGGTATATCCATTCATTTCTATAACTTCCATTCTATCTATAAGAGCTGGTTGGATATGGGAAAGTGAATTTGCTGTAGCAATAAACAATACTTTTGACAAATCATAACCCATTTCTAAAAAATTGTCGTAAAAAGAAGTATTTTGTTCAGGATCTAAAACTTCTAACATAGCGGAAGAAGGATCTCCATTTGTACCTAAACCCATTTTATCTATTTCGTCTATCACAAAAACAGGATTGGAAGTTCCTACTTTTCGTATAGATTGCAAAAGCCGACCAGGCATGGCTCCTATATAAGTCCTTCTGTGTCCACGAATTTCAGATTCATCATGTAATCCCCCTAAAGAAATACGTACGTATTTTCTTTTCAGAGCAGTGGCTATAGATCTTCCTAAGGAAGTTTTTCCTACCCCAGGTGGTCCGTAAAAGCATAAAATAGGAGAACGCATGTCCCCTCTTAACTTTAAGACAGCTAAATATTCTATAATACGTTCTTTGACTTTTTCCAGTCCATAGTGATCTCTATCTAATATTTTTTGTGCATATTCTAAATCAAAACTATCTTTTGAATATCTACCCCAAGGGAGATCAATCATCAATTCTAGATAGTTTCTCTGCACTGTGTATTCAGGCATTTGAGGATTAATTCTTTGCATTTTTAGCAATTCTCTATCAAACTGTTTTTTTGCTTCTTTTGTCCATTTTTTTCTGGACGCCTTAGCGCGCATTTCATCAATTTCTTTTTCATAAGAGATATCTCCTAATTCTTCTTGTATGGCTTTAATTTGCTGATGCAAAAAATATTCTCTCTGTTGCTGATCCATATCACTACGAACACGAGATTGAATATCATTTTTTAATTTAATTTGTTGATGTTCTACGTTGAGAAAACGCAACGTTTCCATTGCTCTTTTTTTTAAATCATCATATTCTAACAATTTTTGTTTATCTCTGGTAGCTAAATTCATATTAGCTGCTACAAAGTTGATTAAAAAAGAAGGACTTTCTATATTTCTAATGGCAATACTCGCTTCTGATGGAATATTAGGGTTATCCTGAATGATCTTTATGGCAATTTCCTTTATGGATTCTACCAAAGCAAGATATTCTTTATCCTTGCAGGAAGGTTTGTTTTCTTCTAAAGCTATGATTTCTGCTTTAAAATAGGGATCATTTTGAATGAAACGATTGACTTTGAATCTTCTTTTTCCCTGTAAAATAACAGTGGTATTTCCATCAGGCATTTTTAGTAATTTTAAGATTTTAGCAACCGTTCCAATAGAATACAAATCTTTTTCACTGAGATTTTCTATTCCAGAATTTTTTTGTGTTAATACTCCAACTGTTTTATCAAATCCATAAGCATCTTGTAACAATTGAATGGATCCACTTTTTCCTGCTATGATTGGAAAAACAATTCCTGAATATAAAACCATATTTCTGACTGTTAATATACATAATTGTTCAGGAACATCGTCTTTAAGAAGCTGATCCTCTTCATCTTGACTCATTAAGGGTATAAACTCCGCTTCAGACTCGAATCCAGATTCTGTAAATATATTTTTTAGTAACATAAAAAAATAGATTTCTTACTTAAATGATGCATTAATTCTGTGATGCATGAATTCATCATCATCACTTAAGAATTAAATATACTGTTTTCTATATGAAAAACAAAACCATCTATACTGACTATTTTTCTTTTAAAACAATCGTTTAAAATTTGATTTATTTTTCTTTTTTAAGTATATCAATAAAAAGATTTTCTGTTAGAATTTTTATATGATTTTTTTCCATACTTTTTTTGAATTTTGAACCAAAATTTTTTCCAACTACTATGAAATCAATTTTATTATTGACAGTATGATAGACACTTCCACCTAGATTTTCTACCATATTTTTAGCTTGATTTCGGGTCATACAAGATAATTTTCCTGTGAAGACAAAAGATTTTCCTTCGATATAAGAAAATTTTTTACTCATAGAACATTTTGAAAAATTTAATCCATATTTGATTAGCTTTTTAACTACTTTTTGATTTTCAGGAATTGAAAAATAAGTGATTATGCTTTCTGTTATTTTTTTTCCTATTCCTGAAATAGAAATTAAATGATCATAGTTTGTATGCATTAAAGAATTGATATCCAAAAAGTGTTCGGTTAATTTCCTTGAAATATACTCTCCTACATGACGAATCCCTAAGGAATATAATACTTTATAAAAGGGATTAGATTTAGATTTTTCTATGTTTTTTATAATGCTATTTCCCAATTTTTCTTTAATTCCTTCTATTTGAAGGAGTTCTTCTTTTTTTAATTCATATAAATTATAAGAATTATATAATAAACCTTTTTCGTATAGTTTTTTTATCATTTTTTCCCCAATATTTTGAATATCCATAGCCCTTTCGCTTACGAAATGTTTTATTTTTTTTCTTCTTTGAGAAGAACAGTTTTTACTTGTGCAGTAAAATAATTCATTTTTTTTTGTTAAAGTGCTATTGCATGATGGGCATTTATTTAAAAATAATACAGGAAATGCTTTACTAGATCTTTTTTTTATATTGATTTTTGTTACTTTTGGAATAATATTTCCTCCTTTTTCTAATAAAAGTGAATCTCCATAATGAATTCCCATTTTTTGTATAAAACTGTCATTGTAAAGAGCAACTCTTTTGATTCTGGTTCCAGAAATAGAGATGGGAACTACATTTGCTACAGGAGTAATTATCCCAGTACGTCCTACTTGGAACGTAAGGCTTAATAGTTTGGTTTCAGACAATTTTTGTTTGAATTTATAGGCAATAGCCCATCGTGGATATTTATTGGTGAACCCTAAAAAAGATTGTTTTTGATATTCATTTACTTTAATAACGATTCCATCTATTTGGTAGGGGAGTTTCTCTTTCCATAGATTCCAAAAATCTATGAAATGAAATACTTCTTCTATATTTTTACAAAAACGTGCTGTTTCTGGAATTTGAAAACCCCAATTTTTTATGTATTTGAGAGATTCATATTGTGTGTTAAAAGGCAAATTTTTTCCCGCAACATGAAATGCTATACAAAACAAATTTCTTTTACGGACTTCTTTATGATCATGAATTTTTAGTGTTCCACTAGCCGTATTTCTTGGATTTGCATAAGGATTTTGTCCACTTTTTATACGTTTTTTATTAATTTCTATAAAATTTTTTGTAGGAAGAAAAACTTCTCCACGTATTTCAAGATACGCAGGATAATTATATCCTTTTAATTTTAATGGAACGTATTTTATAGTTTTTATATTTTCTGTGACATTTTCTCCTTTTTCTCCATCTCCACGAGTAAGCGCATTTGTTAAAAATCCGTTTTTATAAATTAAATTAATGGATACTCCATCATATTTTAGTTCACAGACAAAGGATAAAGGATGAATTAATTTACTGATTTTTTTTTTCCAAATTATTAATTCTTTTTTAGAATAGGTGTTTTGAAGAGAATACATTTTGTATTTATGATAAAAAATTGTAGAGATAGAGGACGTTTTATGAAACTCTGCTCCTATTTTTATTGTGGGGGAGGTCGGATCATAGAATTCAGGATATTTTTTTTCTAAAAAAGACAATTTTTCTAATTTTTTATCAAAATGATAATCCGAGATTTCGGAAATGTCCATTCTATAATATTTATAATTATATTTTGATAATTCTTTTCTTAGTTTGTGTATTTTTTTTTCTATTATTTTTTTTTGATCCATGTGATTTTAATCTTATTTATTTATCTACGTAATATACTGCACGAATCATTCTGAAAAAACCTTGAAAATCTTTCCTTATTTTTATATTTAAAAATCCTTTTTTTTTCAAAAAATGAATAATATCTAAATAAATAAATTGGTTGATTTCAAAATAAACATAAACAATTCCGGTCAATTTTTTTTTGATCCAAAAGGAAATTTTTTTATAAAAAATCAAAGGGTCTTCATCAGGAACAAATAAAGCTTGAAAAGGTTCGTATTGAATAATATTTGGATGTAATAATTTTCTTTCAGATAGTCTGACATAAGGAGGATTACTCACAATAATGCTAACAGACTTTTTATTCATTTTTGGGATCGAAAAAATAGAATTTTTCAAAAGATCCACTTTTTTAAATGAAATTTTTACATTATGTAATTTTGCATTTTTACGAGCTATATCAAGAGCTTTTTGATCAAAATCTATTGCATGAATATGTCCAATTTCAGGTTTTTTCTTTTTTAAGGTAATACTAATGCATCCACTTCCTGTTCCAATATCAAATATTTTAATGTTGCTTGTATTCTTGTGATCTTTTAGAATCCAGTACACAAGTTCTTCTGTTTCTGGTCTTGGTATGAATACATTTTCATTAACTATGAATTCCATTCCAAAAAAGTAGGCCTTTCCAATTACATATTGAATAGGTCTATTTTTTTTTAATTCCCATAATTTTTTGATTAATTTTTTATAAATCAAAAAATTGATTTTTTTTTTCTGCTTAATTGTAATAAAACAGTTGTTTTATCACATTTAAAAATGTGGGTCATAAGTAAAAAAAATAGACTTTCTATCTCTTTAGGTTCTGTATATAAATTTTGAAGAGTTTTTTGAAATAAACAGTAAAATTTGTCAAAAGATCTCATAAATTGAAGTTAATTGAAATCATGTGAATTAAAAAATTCTTATTTTTATATTCATCTAATCTTTGTCATTATGTTAGAAGATGAAGATACCATTGTTGCTTTAGCAACTCCTATTGGGGCCAGTGCTATCTCTGTTATTCGTCTTTCTGGAAAAACTTCCATATCTACTGTTGAAAATATTTTTCTTCCTATTAAACCTGGAAAAAAACTGAAAAATCAATCTACACATACTATTCATTTAGGGTATCTTATAGAAGAAGATAAGAATTTATTGGATCAAGTATTAATTTCTATTTTTAGATCTCCTTTTTCTTATACAGGAGAAAATATGATAGAGATCTCTTGTCATGGATCTTATTATATTCAACAAAAGATTTTGCAATTGCTAATTAGAAAAGGAATCCGTTTAGCCCGTCCTGGAGAATTTACATTTCGTGCTTTTCTAAATAAAAAAGTGGATTTATCACAAGCAGAAGCTATAGCCGAATTGATTTTATCTGAAAATAAAGCTTATCATGAAATTTCTTTACAACAAATCAAAGGAAAATTATCTAAAACCATTAATAATTTAAGAAAAAAATTGTTGGATTTTGCATCTTTACTAGAACTTGAGTTAGATTTTTCTGAAGAAAATGTGATTTTTGTTAGTAGATCAGAACTTTTTTCATTTTTACAAGAATTAGAAGATACTTTAAAAGATTTAATTGAATCTTTTTCGTTGGGGAATGCCATAAAAAAAGGAGTAGATGTGGTCATTATTGGAGAAACCAATGTCGGAAAATCTACTTTTTTCAATCAGGTGATTCAAGAAAATCGTTCTATTATATCCCATATAGAAGGAACGACTCGAGATTGTGTAGAAGGAGAAATCGTTTTAAATGGAATTCTTTTTCATTTTTTTGATACAGCAGGAATTAGAAAAACCCTAGATCCCATAGAAACTATGGGTGTTGAAAAAACCATGAATAAAATAGAAGAGTCTCAAGTGATATTATATATTTTTGATTCTTCAAAAAGAAAAAAACAGAAAAAAATTATTAGTGATATTCAAAAAATTAAAAAAAAGTATCCATTAAAAGATATTTTTGCAATAGCGAATAAATCAGACTTATCCTATTTTCATGATTTTGATAATATCAAGTCTAAGGTTTCTTATTTTTTTGAAATTTCTTCCAAAAATCGTCACGAAGTAAAAAAAGTCCTAGATACTTTAAATCATTTATTTATTGAAAGATTAAAAGAAAAGAATATAGTTGTTACACAAAGCAGACATTATGAAACTTTGAAACTTTCATTAAGAGAGGTTTTATTAGCCTATGATGCTTTAAAAAAAGGGCTTTCAGAAGATTTAGTTTCTATCTATATTAAAGAAGCATTGCGTTATTTAGGAGAGATAACGGGAGAAGTAACAAGTGAAGATATTCTGAAAAATATTTTCTCAAAATTTTGCATTGGAAAATAAGATTCATTAATTATTTATTATGTTACAAAATTTTGTAAGAGTTCGTTTTGCTCCTAGTCCTACAGGACCACTTCATTTAGGTGGAATCAGAACTGCATTATATAATTATCTTTTTGCTAAAAAACATGGAGGAACATTTATTCTTAGAATAGAAGATACTGATCGAAAAAGATTTGTTTCTAATTCTGAATCGTATATTCTTGAAACTTTAAAATGGTGTCATATAGAACCTGATGAAGGAGTAGGTTATGGTGGCCCTTATTACCCTTATTATCAATCTGAAAGATTGAATATTTATCGTTATTATATAAATCAATTGTTAGAAAAAGGATATGCTTATTATGCTTTTGATACAGATATTGATCAAAAAAGGAAGGAATATAACGATCGTGGATTAACTTTTTCTTATAATTATAGAATTCGAATGGATATGGATAATTCTTTAACTATGACGAAAAAACAATTACATGCAAAATTACAATCTTGTTCTTCCTATGTGATTCGATTCAAAACACAACCTGGAGAAAAATTGAATATGTATGATCTCATACGTGGAAATATAATAGTAGATACAGATCATTTAGACGATAAGATTTTGTTAAAATCAGATGGAGTGGCTACTTATCATTTAGCTAATACAATAGACGATCATCTTATGAAAATCACTCATGTTTTAAGAGGAGAAGAATGGCTTTCATCTATGTCTTTGCATATATTATTGTATAGGTCTTTTGGGTGGATCCCACCTCATTTTGCACATTTACCTTTAATTTTAAGAAAGGATGGAAAGGGTAAAATAAGCAAAAGAAATGCAGATAGCTTAGATTATCCTATATTTCCTATTCAATGGAAAGTTCCAGAGACTCAAATCATCATTCCAGGATATAGGGAGTTAGGTTATTTTCCGGAATCATTCGTGAATATGTTAGCTTTATTAGGATGGAATCCTGGAATCAAAAGGGAAATTTTTTCTTTACAAGAATTAATAAATTTTTTTTCTCTGGAAAAAATAAATAAATCTGGTGTTTTTTTTGATCTAAAAAAAGCTAATTGGTTCAATAAAAAATATTTGAATAAAAATAAAAAAGAAATATTTTCATTTCTTTGCGAAAAACTTAAAAAAGTTTCGATCTTCTGTAAAAAAGATTATTTGTGGAAAATTATTCATATAACGATTGATAGAATATATTTCGTTCATGAAATATGGGAACATTCTTTTTATTTTTTTATTTCTCCTAATTCTTATGAATCTAATTTTTTCAATAAAATTTGTCATCAAAAATCTATCGATCAATTAGAAAATGCAAAAATATTGTTATCTCATACAAGTCAATTTACGTCTCTCAATTTGAGAAACTTGTTTCAAGAGGATCGAAAAAATAGACATAAAATCATGCAATTATTCCGCTTGGCTTTAGTCGGGGTTCTAAAAGGAATTGATATTTTCATGATTTTAGAAATGCTAGGAAAAGAAGAAAGCATACAACGCGTAGAAAAATTGATAAATAAAATCAAAGAAAAAATATAGAATGTTCTTTTGAAAAAAGAACATAAAAATATAGATTTACATTTTAGTAAAAAGTAAAAAAAATTCAATGCTTAAACATTATGAAAACATCATGATAATCACTCCTATATTATCTGATGATCAAGCAAAAGAAACAGCAAAAGAATATGAAAATTATCTAATCCAAAAAAAAGGAAAAATCCTTTATCAGGAACATTGGGGATTAAAAAAACTAGCTTATTCTATTCAAAAAAAACAAAGTGGTTGTTATCATTTATTTGAATTTTTGTTGATCCCCAATTTAATCTCTGATTTAGAATTAAAATTAAGACAAGATGAACGTATTTTACGTTTTTTAACTGTCAAATTAAATAAATATGGAGTAGAATATGGAGAAAGAAGAAGAAAAAAATTATTAAAAAAAGATGAAGAATTATGATATTAGAGGAAACACATCAAAATACAAAACAACAAGATAGTGATTTAAGATACTTATCTCCTATTAAAATAGAAACAAAAGTAGAAAAAAAATATTGTTATTTTAAACAAAGAAATATTAAATATATAGATTATAAGGATCCTACATTTTTAATTAAATTCCTGAATGCACAAGGGAAAATATTGCCACGTCGTATTACAGGGACATTACAAAAAAATCAAAACAAATTAAATGCGGCTATCAAGAGATGTAGGCAAATTGGACTTTTGCCTTTTGTTACAGATGATTTAAGATAAGATAAAAAAATGAAAATTCTTTTAAAAAAAGATGTAGAAAATTTGGGGTTTCAATATGATGAATTAGATGTTAAACCTGGTTATGCTAGAAATTATTTAATTCCTAAGGGGTATGCGGTTTTAGCATTACCTGGAATAATAAAAAATACTCGTGAAATATTGAAGCAACGCTCCAAAAAAGAAAATTTTCTAATTGAAAAGTCAAAACAAATAGAAAATAAGTTAAGAAAATTAACTATTAAAATCCCAGCTAAAGTGGGAAAAGGAGGAAAACTTTTCGGTTCTATTAATAATCAAGAACTCATGAAAATTTTGAATAAAGAAGGAATTTCAATAGATAAAAAATTTATTAGAATTCCTGGAAATAAAGTCATTAAAACAATAGGAAAACATCAGGCAAATATACGATTGCATCAACAACGCGAGTTTACGTTAAATTTTGAAGTATTAGCATCTTAACTAAAACTAAAGGAAAATATCATATAATAAAAATAAATTTAGGAATATCACTATGACAGTAATCAACCAAGCTGATATTTTTAAAATTGGTCCATTGACAAATGGGCCCATTTTTTTAGAATCTCCTGTGAAAGAAACTAATGGAACAATAGCGAAACTTAATTGTACTGATAAAATTATTTGACTAATTATTAATAATTCACCTGTTCCTTTTTCTCCATAAACAATAGAAGCGATCATAGCTGGAACAATAGCTATCAGTCTTGTGATTAATCTTCTGATCCAAGGTTTTAATCTGATATTCAGAAATCCTTCCATGACTATTTGTCCAGCTAAAGTTCCAGTTAGTGTGGAATTCTGTCCTGATGCCAGTAAAGCTAATGCAAAAAAAACTCCAGCAAGGCTAGATCCGAGTATAGGAGTTAAAAGTTTGTGTGCATGCATAATATCTGCAACTTCTGTATATCCATCTTTGTGAAAAGTGGCTGCAGATATAATTAGTATAGCCGCATTGATAAAAAAAGCTAGAGATAAAGATAAGGTACTATCTATGGTTGCATATTTTATAGCCATTTTTTTCCCTTCAATAGTACGTGGATAATCTCTAGTTTGTATGATACTTGAGTGTAGATAAAGATTGTGTGGCATTACGGTAGCTCCTAATATTCCGATAGATATATAAAAAGATTGTGAGTTTTTTATTATTTCTGGATTAGGAATAATGCCTTTTAATATGGAAAAAATTTCCGGTTTTGAGCTAATAATTTCAAAACTAAAACAAACTAAAATTGTAAATATTAAGGCTGCAACCACGCTTTCAATATATCTAAACCCTTTATATTGAAAAAACAAAATGATTAAAATATCGATAGCTGTAATCAATACTCCCCATGTTATGGGAATTCCAAAAAGTAGTTTTAAGGCTAACACAGAACCAATTATTTCTGCTAAATCACAAGCAGAAATGGCTATTTCACATAAAATCCATAATATAAAACTAATAAAGGGTGGATAATGATCCCTACAAGCTTGTGCCAAATCTCTCTCACAAACAATTCCTAATTTTAAAGCCAAATGTTGCAAAATAATGGCTAAAAAATTGGATATAAAAATAACTGATAAAAGCATATAACCAAATTTCGCCCCTCCAGCAATATCTGTTGCCCAATTTCCGGGGTCCATATACCCGACAGCGATCAATAGTCCTGGACCAGTAAAAGCAAAAAGTTTTCTCCACATTCCTTTTTTTTTAGGAACAGAAACGGAAGAAAAAACTTCAGAAAGGGAAGGGTGCTTGTTTTCATTCCTCCATCCTGTAGAAGATTTTTTTTTTGGCATAAAAATAAAATAGTAGAACACGAAAATATAAAGTTAACCGTTTTAATCTTTTTTTTGTTAATTCTGAAAGATCAAAGAATAAATTGCATTAAATCAAATAATTTATTATATTTGTTTCAAATTTTTCCGCTTGATTGATAATGAAACTTTCGGGTTTTCCAAGTAATTCAATCTTTCTTTAGTTTCATGAAAAAAATAGCTATACAAGGGGTTAAAGGGTGTTTTCATCATGCTGCCGTTTCCAGATATTTTGAAGGATCTAATTACAAGTTGATGGAATGTTCTTCTTTCAGGGAACTAGCTATTTCCGTTGCTAAATCCAATGTAGATATTGGAGTTATGGCTATAGAAAATACCATAGCGGGGACAATATTGACTAATTACAGTCTTTTGTCTGAATATAATTTGAAAATAGTAGGAGAGGTGTATATGCCCATACAACATCATTTAATGGCTTATCCAGGGCAAAATATAGAAGATATTAAAGAAATTTATTCTCATCCTATGGCTATTTTGCAATGTGAATTATTTATCGATGCACATCCTTATATCAAAATATCCGAATACTCAGATACAGCTGCTGCCGCTAAATATATTTCTATATGCAAAAAAAAAGGTTTAGCAGCCATAGCGTCTGAGAATGCAGCTAAAGAATATGGGTTAGAAATTATTTCCAGGAATATACAAACTATTACAAGTAATTTTACTAGATTTTTTATCATTAAAAATTGTTGTAAACAAGAAAATGATTCCTTTAATAAAGCTTCACTAATATTCAAAATATTGCATACTACTGGAAGTTTATCTCAGATTTTGAGTATGATATCCGGTATTGGAATCAATATGACTAAAATACAATCTATTCCTATAATACAAAGACCTTGGGAGTATTCCTTTTATGTGGATATTATATTCAATAATATAAAAGATTATGAAAAAATGAAAAAAAGCATCCTAAAAATTCCCTGTCTTCATAAATTGTCTATTATGGGAGAATATAAAAATGGTAGAATTAGATCCTAATGATTGTAGCATCAAAAAAAATGAATCAAGTATCGGAATACTTTTTTTCCGAAAAAATGAAGGAAATTAATCATTTTGAAAAAAATGGAATCAAAATCATTAATTTGGGAATTGGAAATCCTGATCTACTTCCTCCAAAAGGGGTTATAGATAAAATGAAAAAAGCGTCGGAACTCAAGCATTCGAATACTTATCAAAGTTATATTGGAATAGAAGAATTACGTAATTCCATTTCGAATTGGTATGAAAAAACATATCAAGTAAATGTAGATCCTAAAAATGAGATTTTGCCATTAATGGGTTCTAAGGAAGGAATTATGCATATAAGTATGTCTTATTTAGACAAAGGGGATCAGGTATTAATTCCAAATCCTGGATATCCTACTTATTCGTCTATATCAAGGCTTTTGGAAGCAGAAATTATTTATTATAATCTTTATGAGGATAGAAATTGGACTCCTGATATTAACTTGTTAGAAAATAACAATCACACTAAGGTAAAAATTATGTGGATAAATTATCCTCACATGCCTACGGGGGCAACAATTACTTTTGATAAGTTAGAAAAAATTGTTCTTTTTGCGAAAAGAAACCGCATTTTACTCGTTCATGATAACCCTTATAGCTTTATATTGAATTGTGAACGTCCTTTAAGTATCTTTAATGTCAAAGGAGCCAAAGATATATCCTTGGAATTAAATTCATTAAGTAAAAGTTACAATATGCCAGGATGGCGTGTTGGAATGATAATAGGAAAAAAAGAATTTATTAAGAATATACTAAAAGTAAAAAGTCAAATGGATTCTGGTATGTATTATCCCATTCAAATTGGGGCTATAGAAGCTATGAATCATGATTCAAAATGGTTTGAAAAACTTAATAAAGAATATCTTCAACGCAGAAGAATAATATGGGAAATATGTGATTATCTAAATTTAGAATATCAGAAAAAAAGTTCCGGAATATTTGTTTGGGCAAGAATAACCGGTCCAGAAAAAAATGATCGTATATGGTCTGACGAATTTCTTAGAAATCATCACATATTTATTACACCTGGTAGAGTGTTTGGAAATAATGGGAAAGGATATGTAAGGTTTTCTATGTGTTGTCCAGTAAAAATTTTGGAACAAGCAAAAAATAGAATTTTTTCATGAATATTGGAATTATAGGATTAGGGTTAATTGGTGGATCCATTGGTTTAGGATTACGAAAATCAAATTTTGGAGATAAATTTATAGGAACAGACTCGAATGAGGAAAATGCTTTACATGCTGTAAAACTTGGAATTGTAGACGAAATAATTCCTTTGCAGGATCTCATTATGCAATCTTCAGTAATTATTTTATCTATCCCAGTGGATGGAATAGAAAAAATTCTTCCAAGTATCCTTAATAAAATTAATGCAGATACAGTAATTTTAGATACTGGATCTACTAAATATGATATTTGTAATCGAGTTTTTTCTCATCCAAAAAGAAGTCGTTTTGTAGCTACGCATCCTATTGCAGGAATTGAAAATTCTGGACCAATTTCAGCTCATTATGATCTTTTTTATCAAAAAAATTGCATTATTTGTGACTCTGAACTGAGCGATCCAGATGCAATGTTTATTGCAAAAAAGATCTATTCTCTTATGAAAATGCGTATGATTTATATTACCTCTAAAGAACATGATTTATATATTGCTTATATATCTCATTTACCTCATGTAATATCCTTTTCTTTAGCTAGTACAGTTTTAAAAAAATTTAAGAATGAAGAAAAAATTTTTAATAATATGATGGGAAGTGGATTAGATTCAACCACTCGGTTAGCGAAAAGTAAGCCTGAAACGTGGTTACCTATTTTTATTTCTAATAGAGAGAATTTGATTAAAGCTATAGATTTTTACATTGATCATTTAGAAATATTTCGTAATTATTTAATAAATAAAAAATTTCATAAAATAGATCAATATATGAAAAAGGCGAATAATATAAAAGATAAAAAATATGTGTAAATTAAATGTGTTGTGATGGAAAAACTGAATAATAGTATAGACAGATCCTGGATTGATAAATTAAATAAACCTTTAATTATCTCTGGTCCTTGTAGTGCAGAAAGTGAACAACAAATATTAGAAACAGCCAATCGGTTAAATCCTTCCTATGTTCAAGTATTTCGGGCAGGAATATGGAAACCTAGGACAAAACCAAATAATTTTGAAGGTATTGGAAAAAAAGGACTTGAATGGCTTCGTAAAGTTAAAAAAAATACTGGATTCATGGTATCCACAGAAATAGCTAATGCAGAACACGTTAAACTAGCTATTTCTTTTGAAATAGATGTTCTTTGGATAGGTGCTAGAAGTACAGCTAGTCCTTTCACTATTCAAGAAATAGCGGAAGCTCTGGAAGGAGAAAATAATAAAATTATTTTGGTTAAAAATCCAATTCATCCTGATATAGAATTATGGATAGGAGCTTTGGAACGTTTGTTTAGTAAAGGAATTAGAAAATTGGGAGTGATACACCGTGGTTTCTATACCTACAAAAACTCTAAATATCGTAATCAACCTAATTGGAATTTTTTGTTAAATTTTAGGAGGATTCTTCCTAGAATACCCATTATATGTGATCCTTCACATATTTGCGGAAATAAAGAAGGAATTTTTGATATAGCAAAAAAAGCTTATCATTTTCAATATGAAGGATTAATGATAGAAAGTCATTGTGATCCTGATCATGCTTGGAGTGACGCTCAACAACAAATTACTCCTGAAAATCTTTTGAAAATATTAAAAAAATTAACAGATCTCAAAAAATGTGATCAAAAAAGTAAAAGAGATTTAGATTCTTTTAGAATTTTCATTGATGAACTAGATGAAAATATTATCGCGCTTTTAGCAGAAAGAATGAACATTTCAAAGAAATTAGGAGTTTTAAAAAAATCTTCAGATGTAGCTATATTTCAACCTGAAAGATGGAAAAAAATTATGGAAAAATCTATTCACTTAGGTAGAAGTTTAGGAATTTCTGAAGAATTCCTTGAAGGATTTTTTAAACTTTTGCACCAGGAATCTATTAAAATTCAAAATCAAATCAGGTAATTATTTATAGAACTTAAATAGCTCAGTCCTAAAAAAATGGCTTATTTATTTACCAGCGAATCTGTTTCAGAAGGTCACCCTGATAAAATTTCAGACCAAATATCGGACTCTATATTAGATCATTTTATAGCGTCTGACCCAGATGCAAAAGTAGCTATAGAAACTTTAGTGACCACTGGACAAATTATATTAGCTGGAGAAGTCAATTCTAAAAGTTGGGTTAATGTTCAAAAAATAGCTCGTGATATACTTAGAAAAATAGGATATACAAAAAATGAATATAGATTCAATGCAGATTCTTGTGGAATTATTTCTTCTATTCAAGAACAGTCTTTGGATCTATTAGAGGGGATTAATAGATCCAAAAAAGAAGATCAAGGATCTGGAGATCAAGGAATCGTGTTTGGTTACGCTGTTAAAGAGACTGAAAATTATATGCCTTTAACATTAGAGATCTCACATCATATATTAAGGGAACTTTCATCAATTCGAAATGAAGGAGAAAAAATGACTTACTTACGTCCAGATGCAAAATCTCAAGTTACTTTGGAATATTCGAATACAAATGCTCCGGTGCATATTCACTCTATAGTGATTTCAACTCAGCATGATGAATTTGATACTAAAAAAAGAATGCATAAACGTATTGTTCAGGATGTTATAAACATTCTGATTCCAAGAGTAAAGAATAATATACGATCAAAAAATGTAAAAAAATTATTTACAGATAAAACAAAATATTACATTAATTCTACAGGAAAATTTGTCATTGGAGGCCCTCATGGAGATACTGGACTGACTGGAAGAAAGATTATCGTGGATACTTATGGAGGAAGAGGATCTCATGGAGGAGGAGCTTTTTCTGGAAAGGATCCATCTAAAATGGATAGATCTGGCGCTTATGCGGCTAGACATATAGCGAAAAACCTTGTTGCAGCAGGAATTTCAGATGAATTACTGATACAAATTTCCTATGCAGCAGGAATTTCAGAACCGATTGGTATTTTTGTCAATACCTATGGCAAATCAAAGATAGATAATGAAAAGATTGCGTCGAATATAAATCAAATTTTTGATTTACGTCCTTATGCTATAGAAAAAAGATTAAAATTACGTCAACCAATGTATGAAGAAACATCTGTGTATGGACATATGGGAAAAACTCCAAGAAAAGTATATAAGTCTTTTTTGGATATAGAAGGAAATCCAAAAAAACAAGAAGTAGAACTTTTCACATGGGAAAAGTTGGATTATTTACCTGTCATAAAGGAAATTTTTAATATGAAATTCAAAAAATAGGTATTTTAGGTATTTTTAGTTAAAAATTTTAACTATGTCTTACAATCTATTGAAAGGAAAAAAAGGGATTATATTTGGTGCCTTCGATGAAAATTCTATTGCTTGGAAAGTTGCGGAACGTGCTTATGAAGAAAAAGCATCTTTTGTATTAACTAATACCCCTGCTTCTTTAAGAATTGGAAAAATTCATGAATTATCTCATAAAACAAAATCTATGGTTATTCCAGCAGACGCCACTTCCATATCAGATCTTAATATTTTGTTTGAAAAAACATTAGATCATTTTGGAGGAAAAATAGATTTTTTATTGCATTCTATAGCTATGTCTATAAATATACGAAAAGGATTGACTTATACCTCTCTGAATTATGAATTTTTAAGAAAAGGATGGGAAATATCTGCTGTCTCTTATCATAAAATTATGCAAACGGCTTGGAATAAAAAAGCGATGAATAGGTGGGGTTCTATTGTAGCTTTAACATATATTGCTTCTCAACGAAGTTTTCCACATTATGGTGATATGTCTGATTATAAGTCCTATTTAGAAAGTATTACACGTAATTTTGGTTATCATTGGGGAGTCAAAGAAAAGGTTAGGGTTAATACTGTATCACAATCTCCTAGTATAACAAGAGCAGCAAAATCCATTAAAGGTTTTAATAAATTTTTTCTATTTTCTGAGAAAATATCTCCATTAGGAAACGCTTCAGCACAAGATTGTGCTAACTATATAATTACACTTTTTTCAGATTTAACAAGAAAAGTAACGATGCAAAATTTGTATCATGATGGTGGTTTTTCGAATACTGGAATTAGTGAAACTATAATTTCATAAAAAAATATTTCTAGAAAACGCTTACGCTTCTAAATCCTATATAAATATGAAAAAAATTATAGCTCCATCCTTACTTTCAGCTAATTTAGCTTTTTTACATCGTGATATAGAAATGCTGAATGAAAGTGAATCAGATTGGTTCCATATTGATATTATGGATTCCTCTTTTGTTTCTAATATTTCTTTTGGCCCATTGTTTACTAAATATGTAAAAAAATACGCTAATAAACCTATAGATGTTCATTTAATGATATTACAACCAGATCTGTATATTGAACAATTTAAAGACTGTGGAGCCGATCATTTACACATTCATTATGAAGCTTGTATTCACTTAAATAAAACTATTTATTCTATTAAAGAATATGGAATGAAAGTAGGTGTAGCTGTGAATCCGCATACTCCAGTTTTTCTTTTACAAGATATTATTAAAGATATAGATTTTGTTTTATTGATGAGTGTTAATCCTGGTTCTAGCGGACAGAAGTTTATTAGACAAACATATCAAAAATTAGAAGATACTAAAGATTTAATCTTAAAAAAAGATTCTTCTGCTCTCATAGAAGTTGATGGAGGTATTAATTTAGAAAATGCTTCTTTATTATTCAATAATGGAGCAGATATATTAGTATCAGGAACTACTATTTTTTCTAATTCGAATCCAAAAAAAATTATTCATAGAATGAAATTTTGTAATAATGATTTGTCATGATTTCTAAAGAAACTATAAAAAAAATACTTTCTGTTTCTTGTATAGAAGAAGTGATTGGAGATTTTTTAGAGTTAAAAAAAAGTGGTCTAAACTATAGAGGACTTAGTCCTTTTTCTAATGAAAAAACACCTTCTTTTATAGTTTCTCCTACAAAAAAAATATGGAAAGATTTCAGTTCTGGAAAAGGTGGAAATATTATTACTTTTCTTATGGAACATGAACATTCTACTTATGTAGAATCATTACGTTATCTTGCTAAGAGATATGATATTAAAATTGATTATACAGAAAAATTTAGTAAAATAGACGATGAAGAACATGAAAAATTATACTTGATACAAGATTATGCAAAACGTTTTTTCATAAATCAATTGTTTTTTACTAAAGAGGGACAGAAAAATGGATTCAATTATTTAATTCAAAAAAGAGGATTTAATATGAAAATCATTCAGAAATTTGAATTAGGTTATTCCCCTCTTTCTGGGAATTTTTTTACAAACAAGGCCTTAGAAAAAGGATTTAAAATACGGGATCTAAAAAGATCTGGTTTTACTGTTTTCAGGAAATATTATAATAATTTTTTTGATTGCTTTCGTCAACGTGTGATGTTTCCAATCCATAATTTATCAGGAAGGGTCATAGGTTTTGGTGGGAGGAATATTGATTCTAGTTCTTCTTCTAAATATATCAATTCATCCGAAAGCGATGTCTTTCAAAAAAGTAAAATTTTATATGGGTTATTTCAAGCTAAAAAAAACATTATCAAAGAAGATCTTTGTTATTTAGTGGAAGGATATACAGATGTTATTTCTTTACATCAATCTGGAATCAAGAATGTGGTTTCTTCTTCTGGAATTTCACTGACAGTCGATCAAATACTATTGATCAAAAAATTTACAAAAAATGTTGTTCTTTTTTATGATGGAGATCGTTCTGGAATTCAAGCCTCTTTAAGAGGAATTAATATGATACTGGAACAAGGAATGAATTTACGTATATTATTTATTTCTAACGGAGAAGATCCAGATTCTATATCTAAAAAGTATTCTCTCTCTCAATTAAGATATTTTTTATCGAAAAGAAGTTATAATTTTGTTTCTTTTAAACAAAAAATATATGAAAAATATCATCAAGATGATCCTATTAAAAAATCTTTTTTGATTTTAAACATTTTGAATAGTATTTCAAAAATATCCAATGTTCTTCAAAAAGAATTATACTTGCAAGAAGCATCCAAAATGCTACAAATTCGTCAAGAAGTTTTAATTCATGAATTGGAAAGAATCAACAAAAAAAATAGACAAAGACTTCGACTTCCTACGCCTACGATTAAAGCGATTCATCACAAAAAAAAGAATCAAAACACTCTTCTTCTTCTTGAAGAAGAATTGATTCAATTTATTTTAAATCATGGAAATAAAATAATAAAAAAAGAAAAATGCAACACAACAGTTTTCGAAAAAATATTACATGCTTTCAAACATTGGAATTTACGTTTTTCTTTGAAAAAGAACCAAGAAATATTTGATAAAATTTGTTTACAAAAGGAAAAAAAAGGTCATTTGAATGGATTTTATGATAAAGAAAATCAAAATCATAAATTTTATTTATTATCCAAATGGGATAAAAAAGGAATACAAGTTTCTTCTCACGAAGATCACATAGATAAATATATAATGGATCTTTTATTAAGATATAGATCTTTATATCTTTCAAAATTAATTAAAAAAGAAATCATTCATCATCATTTAACAAAAAATGATGATAAAAAATCTTTTCTCAAAAAGATCATGTATTTAACAAATATCAAAAATGAAATTCATAAGGAGTTACATAGATATGTGTGATTTTTTTCTATAATAATTTTTTTGGTAAATTCGTGCATATAAACTTGCGAAAAATGAAGACATTAATTTCAAGAAAAGCGCCTAATTTTACGGCTAGTGCGGTATTAAATGGAAAAGATATTGTACAAAATTTCACTTTAGAACAATTTTATGGAAGAAAGTATGTTTTGCTTTTCTTCTATCCTAAAGATTTTACTTTTGTATGCCCCACAGAAATTTATGCATTTCAAGAAAAAATAAAGGATTTTGAGAATAGAAATGTACAAATTATTGCTGTATCTACGGACACAGAACAATCTCATTGGGCTTGGTTGCAGATGCCAAAAGAAAAAGGTGGAATAGATGGGGTGACCTACCCTATTGTTTCTGATATTAATAAAACCATATCTCATAACTATGGAGTTTTGTCTGGAGATTGGATTTGCAATCATGATAAAGGATTTAAAGAAGCAACGGGTGAACTTATTGCTTACAGAGGATTATTTTTAATAGATAAAGAAGGGATTATCCGACATTTTTTAATTAATGATTTTCCTTTAGGGAGAAATGTGCATGAAGCTATTCGCATGATAGATGCTCTTCAATATTATGAAAAAAATGGAGAAGTTTGCCCAGCAAATTGGACAAAAGGAAAAAGAGCGATGAAAGCTAGTCATAGTGGAATTATAGATTATTTTTCATCTTAGAAAAGTGGATCAGATAAAGATCATCTGATCCTTTTCTCTTCATTACATTAAATAAATGGGGAAAAAAAAAGTAGCATTTTATACTATGGGGTGTAAACTCAATTACGCAGAAACCTCTACTATAGCAAGACAATTTTCGAATTTATATTATCAACATGTTCCTTTCAAGAGTTATGCAGATATTTATGTAATCAATAGTTGTTCTGTAACAGAAAACGCAGAAGTTGAATTTAGGCACATTGTACGTTCTGCTATGAATCATAATTCACAAGCTTTTATTATAGCAATAGGATGTTATGCTCAACTGAATTCTAAAAAAGTTTCTTCTATTGTTGGAGTTGATCTAGTTTTAGGTTCTGAAGAAAAATTCAAAATCATAGATTATCTTGATCGAGAATTATTGAAAAAATGTCATCCAAAAATCATTTCAAATACAAAAACAAAAAATTCTTATTTTCCATCATTTTCTGTTGGAGATAGAACTCGCTCTTTTTTAAAAATACAGGATGGATGTGATTATAAATGTAGCTATTGCATTATTCCCATATCAAGAGGATCCTCTCGTTCTGATAGTATGGAAAATATATTGAAAAATATTAGGTTTCTTTTTCAAAAAGGAGTGAAAGAAATCGTTTTAACAGGTATCAATATTGGAGATTATGGAAAAAAAATATATGGAGAAAATCGTCGTTTGTATACATTTTTTGATTTAATACAAGCTATAGATCAAATACAGGAAGAAGGAAGAATACGTTTATCTTCTATAGAACCTAATTTATTGAAAAATAAATGTATTGAATTTTTGTCTAAAAGCAAACATTTTGTTCCTCATTTTCATATTCCTTTACAATCTGGAAGCAACGATATATTGAAAAAAATGCAGAGACGTTATAGACGAGAACTTTATCAAGAAAAAGTAAAAAAAATACGATGGTTCATCCCAGATGCTTATATAGGTTCAGATGTTATTGTTGGGTTTCCTGGAGAAACACATAAACATTTTTTGGAAACTTATCATTTTTTGAAAAAATTAGAAATTTCATCTCTGCACATATTTACTTATTCTCCTCGACCAAATACAAAATCGATCACTATACAGGGACATGTCTCGAAAAAAATACAATGGAAGCGTAATCAAATCTTGAGAAATCTTTCAAAAAAAAAATATCGTTTTTTTTGCGAAAGACAAATTCATACGAAGAAAACCGTTTTATTTGAAAAAAATTCTACAAATAAAGAATATTTATATGGGTATACAGAAAATTATATTAGAGCTAAGATTCCATTGAATTCATCCAATTTATTATATAAAAACACATTACAAGATGTATTCATCACAAAAATAGACAAAGATGGAATTATGATAGCCAACCCCATAAATAAAATTAGAAATTTCTGAATTATTGATCCAATTTTTTTGACATAGGTGTGAATTCCACATCAAAAATCTCTTGAAAAGATTTTTTGACCATACGTTTTACCTCTTGAAAAGAGATATTATTCTTTTTTAATTCTTTTTTCAAAGAAGTTACTTCTTGATCTGAAATTCCACAAGGAATAATATAATCAAAATACCGTAAATCTGTATTGACATTTAAAGAAAATCCGTGCATGGTTACCCAACGACTCATCCTAATTCCTATTGCACATATTTTTCTTGATTTTTCGTTTTTTACATGATTATGAAACCATACTCCTGTTTTTCCTTTTTTTCGTTCTCCCTTGATCCCATAATTTTTCCATAAAAAATGGATAATGACTTCTTCTAAAAGACGAAGGTATTTATGAATATCCGTAAAAAAATAATCCATATTTAGAATGGGATATCCTATCAATTGTCCAGGACCATGGTAAGTGATATCACCTCCTCTGTCTGTTTGATAAAAAGTTGCATCTATTTTTTCTAAAAAATCTGATGAAACTAACAAATGGTTATCTTTTTTTCCATTTTTCCCTATAGTATATACATGGTGGTGTTCTACAAATAGAAAATATCCGGCTTCTTGAGAAGAAATGTTATTTACTTTTTTTTGAATAATCTCATCAAATAATTTTTTCTGGTATCTCCAAGTTTCTTCATATTCTTTTTTTCCTAAGTCTTCGAAAAAAAGGATTTTTTTTTTCATAGTTTTTTAAAATTTATATAATATTATAAACAATATTATAAACAAATGTACCTTCGTTTTGTTCATTTTTAGTCCGGTCCATACACAAATCAATCTATGTCTTATTTATCAGAACAAGAAATCATACGCAGAAAAAAACTAGATCAACTAAAGTTACTAGGAATAAATCCTTATCCATCAGAAGAATACAATGTAACCTCTACAATTTGTAATATACTAAAAAATTTTACAGAAAAAGAAACTATTAGCATAGCCGGACGTTTAATGCGTTTGCGTATTTTAGGAAAAGCTTCTTTTGGAGAAATCAAAGATCATACAGGGTGCATACAGATATACTTTTCTAAAAATCATTTAGACTCGGAGGAAATGGGGAAAGAGGATACTTACAATATTTTTTTAAAAAAACTTATAGATATAGGAGATATTATTGGAGTGACAGGTTTTTTATTTAAAACGAAAATGAATGAAATCACTATATATGCTCATAAATTAACTTTGTTATCCAAATCTATACGACCATTACCACAAGTAAAAGTGGATAAAAAAAATAAAAAAACATATGATGCTTTTTCCAATACAGAACAACGTTATCGTATGCGTTATGTAGATCTTATAGTCAATGATCATGTCAAAGAAATTTTCTTAAAACGTACTCGTATCATACAGGAAATAAGAAATTTTTTGGATGATAAAGGGTATATCGAAGTAGATACTCCTATTCTACAATCTATTCCTGGAGGAGCTATAGCTCGTCCTTTTGAAACTTATCACAATACATTAGGAATTCCATTGTATTTACGTATAGCTAATGAACTTTATTTGAAAAGACTTATAATTGGGGGATTTCACGGCGTCTATGAATTTTCTAGAAATTTCAGAAATGAGGGGATGGATCGAATTCATAATCCAGAATTTACTGTACTAGAACTTTATATAGCTTATAAAGACTATTATTGGATGATGAATTTTACAGAAAAACTGATGAAGTGTATCTGGAATAAATTTCAAGAAAAAGAAAATAATCATATTAATTTTAAAACTCCTTTTTCCCGTATTTCTATATTGGATTCTATTAAAAAATACACAGGATTTGATCTAGAAAAAATGGAAAAGGAGGACTTAAGAAAAGTATGTCAAAAATTGCATATAGAAGAAAATGTTAAAATGAGTAAAGCGAAACTGATTGAGAACATTTTTGAAGAAAAATGCGAAAAAAATTACATTAATCCTACTTTCATTATTGATTATCCAGTAGAAATGAGTCCTCTGACTAAAAGACATCGTCATAAAAAAAATTTATCAGAACGTTTTGAACTTATTATCAATGGTCAAGAAATTGCCAATGCTTATTCAGAACTTAATGATCCTATAGATCAACTTAATCGTTTACGAGAACAAATGAAGTTCTCCGAAAAAAATACAAAAGATGAATCAATGTCAGTTGATCAAGATTTTATACGTGCTTTAGAATTTGGAATGCCTCCTACTGCAGGAATTGGAATAGGAATAGATCGTTTAGTGATGTTACTTACTCAAAAAAACTCTATTCAAGAAGTTTTACTTTTTCCACAAATGCGTCCAGAAAAAGGAGGAAAAAAATAAGTTATTTATTTACTAATCCTAATACTCTTAATCCGTTTATTGTAGCAATTTCTACTAAATGATCTATATCATAATAATGACAAGCTTCTAACATGACACGTAATTCTATCCAGAGATTTCCATCAGAAAAAGGTTTGTAGATATCACAAATGTTATCTGTTCCAAAAGCCACTATGATTCCTTCAGGAACCATTTCGTCCACTGGAGTGATAGAATTATGGCTAGGGCTCAAACGTTCACTTCTGGTATGATCAATCCAAGCAATGGGACAAGAGATTACCATTAAATCTGCTTTTTTCATTAATTGATATGTTTCATAACGATAAGCTCTAGCATGTGCTGCTAAAGAAATACTATGTATAGCTACTACTTTTCCTTGCATTCCATGTTCAATCGTTTTTTTGGCTAATTTTTCGGTTTCTTTTTCTTCGCTAGTATTAAATTGATCAACATGTACATGGACTATTTTTTCCTTTTTTTTAGCTGTTTTTAATAAAATATCTAGATGTTCATCTTCTTTTCCATAATCTTTAGCGGGTAACCCCCCAATAATATCCACAAATTCTACTGATTTATCGAACCAATATTTTGATTTTTTGTCTAATACCCCTTTCAGAACTTGATTTGCGAAACGAATATGGATGGAATTTCCATAATTATTTTTCAATTTTTTAGCTGCTTTCAAGGCACGATCTTCAATTATTTCATCCACATCAATAAAGGTGCACAAAGCTTGTGTTCCTTGCATTAAAAAATATTCCAAAGCTTTTTCCATACGGATATAAATATCCTCTTCTGTAGCTAAACGTTTCATTTCATCAACCAGATACCATTTTTTTTTGATGGAAAAATAAGAATATTTGAAATTTTTTTTTGTTAGAGTATAAGCTCTATCTAAGTGAGCATGAGCATTAACCCATCCTCCTTTTTTTTTCACTTTTTCTATAAAAATTTTCTTAGGATTCATTTTTAATCGGTTTCTTAAATATTGGAAATCCAAATTACTTTTTTAGTTATAAAAAATGGTTCTTTAAAATAATGATTTAAAGGATATTCTATTGCATGAGGAATTTTTTTTAATTCCTCAGAAAGATTTCCTCCTTTTAGATATAAAGCTCCATTTTGAATTTTAGAATTAGATTTGCATTTAAATTTATTTTTTATCCAATTATGGATTATATCTATTTTTGTGACAGCTCGAGAGACCACAAAATCAAACTTATTTTCTAATTTTTCTGCACGTATACAAATAGGATGTGCATTTTTTAAATGAAGATTATATATGATTTTTTCTATAATTTTAATTTTTTTTAGAATAGAATCGACCAATAAAAATTCTGTATGAGGAAAAACTATGGATAAAGGAATCCCCGGAAATCCTCCTCCTGTGCCTAAATCCATAACACATGATCCAGGGAAAAAAGAAAATACTTTAGCTATTCCTAAACAAAAAAGTACATGTTGTTGATAAAAATCGTAGAATGTCTTTCTAGAAATTAAATTCACATGTGAATTCCAATATGCGTATAAATTTTTCAAAGAAGATAACTTATAGATTTGTTGGTTCAATAGATCTGGAAAATATTTTTTAATTAATTCCATATTAATGGATCAATAAATTTATAAACAAATTTATTTAGATTTGTAATCATTTCAAATTCTAATAATATCTATGAAAAATAGATTGTCTCATCGTTTACAGAATATATCTTATTCGCAAACCATAGCTATGTCAGCTAAAGCCAGAGAATTAAAAAATAAAGGATATGACATTATTAACTTAAGTTTGGGAGAACCGGACTTTTTACCTCCTAATTTTGTTTTAGATGCTGCTAAACAAGCGATAGATGAAGGTTATCATTATTATACTCCTGTATCCGGATATTTAGAACTTAGAAAAGTAATATGCGAAAAATTATACCGTGATAATCATTTAAAATATACCCCTTCTCAAATTGTAGTTTCTACTGGAGCAAAACAAGCTATAATGAATGTTCTTTTCTCTTTGCTGAATCAAAATGATGAAGTTCTTATTCCCGCTCCTTATTGGGTTAGTTATTTACAAATGGTAAAATTGTGTGAATCTTATCCTGTTGTAGTCCAAACAAGCATGAAAAATAATTTTAAGATTCATCCAAAACAGCTAGAAAAAGCAATAACCTCTAAAACGAAATTATTTATTTTCAGTACTCCTTGTAATCCGACAGGAAGTGTTTATTCTTATCAAGAATTAAGAGATTTAGCAGAAATTTTTAAAAAACATCCAAAAATCATGATTCTTTCTGATGAGATTTATGAACATATTTGTTACTCTGACGAACATGCTACTAGTATTGCTATATTTCCTGATATTTATAATCAAGTAATTACACTAAATGGACTCTCTAAGGCTTTTTCAATGACTGGTTGGAGAATTGGATATATTGGGGCTCCAGAATGGATTGCTCAATCTTGTGATAAGATACAGGGTCAAATGACTTCTTGTGCTAATTCTATTGCACAGAGAGCATCTATTGCTGCATTAAAAAACGATCCGAGTAAAATAGGATATATGATCAAAGAGTTTAAAAAAAGAAGAAACTTAGTTTTGGATCTGATCAAAGAAATTGATGGGTTTCAATTTAATAAACCAAATGGAGCTTTTTATATTTTTCCAAAAGTTTCATATTTTTTTGGAAAAAAATTATATGGTAAAATTATTCAAAATGCAGATGATTTTTCTGAATTTTTACTTGAAAAAGCTCAAGTTGCTACAGTGAGTGGGAGTGCATTTGGGAATCATGAATGTTTGCGTATTTCTTACGCTTCCTCAGAAGATAAAATTATAGAAGCCTTCACAAGAATAAAAAAGGCATTAAATTAAAAAAAAAAATCGGGTGGACGACCGGATTCGAACCGGCGACCCTCAGAACCACAATCTGATGCTCTAAACCAACTGAGCTACGTCCACCATATGATGAATCACACAAATATAATTAATAACAAAAACTTTCTATAATTTTTTTACAATAAGAAAAAAGATCGCTATATATCCATTTTAGAATGAATTTTTTTTCTTGAATAGGGTATAAAAGATGAACATTTGCACCTGCGTCTAATGTAAAATAGATATTTTTCTTGCTTTGTATTCTAAAATCCCATACAGTATAAAGAACCTTCAGAGTATTTGGTTTCATCCATAAAAAATAGGGACGAGATGTCATGATCATGGCATGAAGAGTCAAAGCTTCATGTTCTATCAATTCTCCAAATTCTTGAAAATCTCCTATTTTTAATATGGATATAAGCCTATCCATATTTTTATTAGCACATTTAAGTCTTTCTCTAGCATAAGGATGGTTATTCATCAACTGATGCCCTTTTGAACTCAAAATTTTTTTAGGTTCTTCATCTATTATTAAAATAGTATTTACCATTTTTGTAAAAATGGGGTGTACTTTATATGGATATGGAATAGCATAAAGATCATTACTTCCTTTTATTGATTGATGACATCCCCAGACAACAAGTCCAGGATAAATAGATCTGCAAGCACTTCCGGAACCTAATCTTGCTAAAAAAGAAGCTTTTTTTAAAAAAAAATCTTCTTTTAAAGAAGAAACTAATTTTTTTTCTATTTCCATAATGCATAATGCTAAAGCACTCATAGAAGAAGCAGAAGAAGCTATTCCACTACTATGTGGAAAAGTATTATAGGTCTTGATAATAAAATTAAAATCTCGTAAATAAGAACAATAAAATGAAATTCTATGAAAAAATTCCAAAATCTTTGGAAGAAAACTATTTTTTTCTTTTCCAGACAGAAAAACTCTTATGGAAAAATTTCTTTTTTTTTTTCTTTTTTTTTCTATAAATTAATCGTGTGACCGTGTAGACCCCTCCCAGTGAATAACTAATAGAGGAATTCAACGGGATTTGAATTTTATTCTTATCCTTCCCCCAATATTTAATTAAAGCAATATTAGAATGACTTTTTTTTGTGACAACTCCATTTGGGTCTATAGAATATTTTTTTTTTCTATAAAAAAAACTGTTTTTTTTCAAAATTTAATTACAAATCATTTTCACTTTGATTGATATAATCTAACATTTTTTTATCGTCCAATTCTCCCTCAGAACGAGCTATAACACAACTAGCTAATCCATTTCCTATTACATTTACGGTCGTGCGAGCCATGTCCATTAATTCATCTATGCCTATAATAGCCAATATAGGCCAAGTGGGTAATCCAAAAGAAGCAACAGTGGCTAAAAGAATAACTAAAGAAGCCCTAGGAACTCCTGCTACTCCTTTGCTAGTTAAAATTAAAGTCAACCCTATGAATATTTGTTGACTAAAACTCAAAGGAATACCAGATGCTTGTGCTACAAAAACAGTAGCTAAAGATAAATATAAAGTAGTCCCATCCAAATTGAAACTATAACCTGTAGGAATCACAAAAGCAATAATTTTTCTTGGAACGCCTAATTTCTCTAAATTTTCCATAAGTAGAGGTAAGGCGGATTCGGAACTCGTCGTAGCAAACGCAAGTGATACAGGTTCAGTTAATGCTTTAATAAAACTTTTTAAAGGAACTTTAATCCATAAAATAATAGGAAGTAAAACAACTATCAAAAAAATAAGTAAAGCAATATAAAGAGTCAACAATAATTGAAATAAATTATATAAAATATCCAACCCCATATGTCCTACTGTATAAGCTATAGCGGATCCTACTCCTATAGGAGCAAAATACATTATAATTTTAGTAAATTTAAACATGATTTCTGAAAGACTCTCTGCAAATAGTAATATAGGAGTTCGTTTTTTTTCTTCCAAAAAAACCATGGAAATTCCGAAAATAACAGAAAAGACCACTATAGGTAATACATCTCCATGATATATAGATTTGATAAAATTTTCTGGGAACACATGAAGAATAGTGTTTTGCCAAGTTCTACTTTCTACTTTTGGCAATTGTTGTTCTGTTATTCCCGAAGGGATAACAATACCTACACCAGCTTGAGAGACATTAATAGCAATAAGACCAATAAATAAAGCTAAAGTTGTAACAACTTCAAAATATAGCAGGGATTTCCATCCCATGCTGCCTAATTGTTTAATATTAGAATGACTTGCTATACCAACTACTAAAGTTGAAAATAATATTGGAGCAATAATAGTTTTTATCAATCTCAAAAATATTTGAGATAAAAATCTTAGTTCTACAGCAATTTTTGGAAGATCTAATCCCATTTCTATTCCTATGATAATGGATAATAAGATCCAAGTAGTTAAATCTTTTTTCAGAAAGGCATACAATATGAAAATAGATATGACGAAGCATCTTAATATGCAAAGAGTCAATTTATCCAATCCTAAAAAAGATTTGAACAAATGAATCAATACATATGCTAAAACATTTAAAAAAGCTATTAATAAAACTTTTTCCTTTTTTACTTTCATTCCAATACTCATTTTGTAAAATTCAACATATCTCAAAAATCAAATTAAAAAATATACGGTCGGTAACAGACCCGTAGGGACTCGAACCCCAACTTACAGAACCAAAATCTGCTGTGCTACCGTTACACAACGGGTCTACGTGTAAATATATACCATTTTTTTTTCAAAAACATTATAATTATGCCTAAATTAAGGTTTTTTGGTTGTTATTTAAATCCATCAAATTATGTCTGTTAAAATACGTTTAAAAAGAATAGGAAAAAAACATAGACCTATTTATCATATAGTTGTAGCTGATTCTCGTTCTCCAAGAGATGGTAAATTTATTGAAAAACTAGGAACTTATAATCCTCATACGGATCCTCCTTCAACTGTATTAAAAATGGAAAATGCTGTATCCTGGTTAATGAAAGGGGCACAACCTACCAACACGGTAAGATCCATTTTTTCTAAAAACGGTGTATTACTCAAAAAACATTTATTAGAAGGAGTGAAAAAAGGAGTTTTAACTGATGAAGAATGCCACAAAAGATTTCATGGATGGTACAAAAAATATAAAATTTAATTTAATAAATAACATGGAATTTTGAATTTTTCTGAAAGATCTAAATCATAAGAACTATTTGTAGAAAAATTTCCTATACGTTCTCTTCTTAAAGAAAGGAGATAAGATCCGCTTCTGAGTGCTTTTCCAAAATCTTGAGCAAGAGATCTAATGTAAGTTCCTTTTCCACATTCTATAAAAAATTTTATGTAGGGAATCCCTATTTTTAGGATATGAAATTGATAAATTTTGACACGTCTCGATTTCATAGAATTTATTTTTTCTCCTTTTCTAGCATACTCATAATATCTTCTTCCTTTTTTTTTTAAGGCAGAAAAAGAGGGAGGATATTGATCGATTTCTCCTATAAATTTTTTAGATGTTTTTCTAATAAGTTGAGGAGTGATGTGAAAAGTGGAAGAAAAATTATATTCCTCTGTTTCTGAATCAAAAGATAAAGTTTCACAGCCTAATTTGATAATACCTGTATAAGTTTTTTTATAATTTTGAATATCATATACTTTTTTAGTATATTTTCCTGTTAGAACAATTAATAACCCTGTAGCAAGAGGATCTAAAGTTCCTGCGTGTCCTATTTTTAAATTTCCTTTTTTTGTAGTAAGAGTATTCGTGAGAATAGAATTTTTAATTTTTCTCACAACTTCAAAAGAAGTCCATCCCCACGGTTTATCTATTAACAACATTTTTCCGTTTTGAAATTCTAATAAATTTTTTATCAAAATTTTCCAATCGGTTTAATCAAATAATGTATAACAAGAAAAAAAATACCCAAAATGATTCTGTAGTATCCCAATAATTTGAAATTATTTCTTTTCAAATATTTCATAAAACATTTGATAACTATCATTCCAGTAATGAAAGCTACTATGTTTCCTAAAAATAATAATTCTATCTCTTTAAATGTAAAAGAATTTAATTGAAAATAATAGTCAAATAATTTTTTAAATGTAGCAATTACAATAACGGGAACAGATAAAAAGAAAGAGAATTCAATAGCTTTTTTTCTATTCACATTTTGTAGCATACAAGCAACAATGGTTGTTGCACTCCTAGATACTCCTGGGATCAAAGCCATACATTGAAATAATCCAATAGTAAAAGCTTTAAAATAAGTAATTCTGTTCTTTTGATGAGGGGAATTTTTTTCATAAAAATTTTCTGCTTTCAAAATGACTAATCCTCCTATAAAAAGAGATAGAGCAACAATCAGTGGATCCCCTAATAAAAAATTTGTTTTTTTGGAAGAAAAAAAACCCAAAATTCCTACAGGAAAACTAGCTAAAAAAATTTTTAGGTAAAAACCCCATTCTTGAAAAAGAAATTTTTTTCTATACAAAAAAACTACTGATAAAACTGCTCCAAGCTGAACAGAGATAAGAAATAAATTTGTTATTTTATATTCTAGTATTCCCATAATAGAAGCTGCAAGGATCATATGTCCTGTAGAAGAAATAGGTAAAAACTCTGTAATTCCTTCAATAAACCCTAACAGGATTGATTGAATATAATTCATGATGTAATGATATGTATTGAATTGAATAAAATACTATACATCAATTTTTGCATGTATTGCATTTTTTTCTATGAAATTTCTACGTGGTGGAACTTCATCTCCCATAAGAATGGAAAAGATTTTGTCTGCTTCCGCATGATTTTCTATGTTGACTTTTCGTAAAGTTCTCTTATTGGGGTTCATAGTCGTTTCCCAAAGCTGTTCCGCATTCATCTCTCCTAATCCTTTGTAACGTTGAATATTCACAGTTTTTCTTCCTCCTAATTGATTGAGTATATTTTCTCTTTCTTGATCACTCCAAGCATATTGAGAATGATTTCCTTTTCGAATTAAATAAAGTGGAGGTGTTGCAATATAAATGTGTCCTTTTTCTATTAATGGTTTCATATAACGAAAGAACAATGTTAAAATTAAAGTAGAAATATGACTTCCATCTATATCCGCATCTGTCATAATAATAATTTTATTGTATCTCAGTTTTTTTACATTTAAAATTTCTTGATCTTCTTCTGTTCCAATAGAGACTCCTAAAGAAGTAAATATATTTTTTATTTCCTCATTTTCAAATATTTTATACTGCATAGCTTTTTCAACATTTAAAATTTTACCTCGTAAAGGTAAAATAGCTTGAAAATTTCTGTCTCTACCTTGTTTAGCTGTCCCTCCAGCAGAATCTCCTTCAACCAAATATATTTCACTGCTTTCTGGATTATTGAAAGAACAATCTGCTAACTTTCCAGGTAAAATACTATTATTGATGGGATTCTTTTTTTGTATTAATTCACGAGCTTTTTTAGCGGCTTGACGAGCTTTAGCTGCTAAAAGGACTTTATCAATAATCTTTTTTCTATCACTGGGATGTTCTTCTAAATAACTGTTCAACATTTCCCCTACTATTTTATCTACAATTCCTCCCACTTCGTGATTACTTAATTTAGTCTTAGTTTGTCCTTCAAACTGAGGTTCCATTACCCTAACAGATATAATAGCTGTAATTCCTTCCCTAAAATCATCTCCAGTCAACTCCACTTTATCCTTATTAGATAAAACTCCATATCCATCCGCATATTTTTTTAACGTTCTTGTTAGTGCTCTTCTAAATCCAGAAAGATGAGTTCCTCCTTCATAAGTATTTATGTTGTTAACATAAGAATAAATTTTTTCTTTAAAAGAAGTATTGTACTGCATCGCTACTTCTACAATTGTATTATCTTTTTCTCCTTCAATAAAAATGACATTTTTTGTTAAAGATTCCTGATTTTTATCTAAAAGAGGAAGATATTCTTTTAATCCATTTTTAGAAAAAAAATATTCTTTGATGTTCTCTCTTTCATCTTTTAAAAATAAGTACAGTCCTTTATTTAAAAAAGCCAGTTCTTTCAATCGATTGGCTAAAATTTCATAATTATATGTAATGGAATTAAAAATAGAATGATCAGCAAGATAATAAATTTTTGTTCCTTTCATATTGGATTTTCCTAAACATTTTACAGGATAAAGGGGTTTTCCTTTTAAATACTCTTGTTGATAAATTTTTCCGTTACGATAAATTGTTACTATAAGTTTTTCAGATAGAGCATTGACACAGGAAATTCCTACACCGTGTAATCCTCCTGAAACTTTGTAAGAATTTTTATCAAATTTTCCACCTGCTCCAATTTTTGTCATAACTACTTCAAGAGCAGATTTTCCTTCTTTCTTATGAATGTCGATTGGAATTCCACGACCATTGTCAAGTACGGTAATAAATCCATTTTTGTGAATTGTTACCCATATTTTATTGCAAAAACCTGCTAAGGCTTCATCGACAGAATTATCTATCACTTCGTAAACTAAATGATGCAACCCTCTAATTCCTACGTCTCCAATATACATAGAAGGTCTGAGTCTGATATGTTCTATTCCTTCAAGAGATTGAATACTATCTGCTGTATAATTTTTTATAGGATTATGTTTACTCATAATCCATGATTTTTATTAAAAATTTTTCTTATTTCCATAAAAATTTATAGTTTTATCTTCGATCAAAGATAGAATAAAAATGTTTTTTCGTGAAAATTTGGGATAAAAAGACTAATTTTAGTTTTGATAAAAAAATAGAAAATTTTACTTCAGGGAAGGATTCTAAAATAGATTTACTTTTAGCTCCACATGATGTTATAGGAACTATAGCTCACATCATTATGTTGAAAAGTATTGGTCTATTAAATCAAAAAGATTTAGAAGTCTTGATTAAGGAGTTACGTAACATTTATGTTCACGAAATATTAAAGAATAATTTTAGAATAGATGAAGGAATAGAAGATATTCATTCTCAAATAGAGTTTTTGTTAACAAATCGTTTAGGAAACGTAGGAAAAAAAATACATAGTGGGCGATCCAGAAATGATCAAATATTGGTAGACTTAAAACTTTTTGTTCGCACAGAAATCAAAGAAATAGTTTTGATCACTTATTCTTTTTTTGATTTGTTATTAAAATTAAGTGAACAACATAAAAATACATTAATGCCTGGTTATACTCATTATCAAATAGCTATGCCTTCTTCTTTTGGACTTTGGTTCGCTGCATATGCAGAAAGTTTAATAGATGATTTGCTATTAATTCGTACAGCATATCGCATTGTCAACAAAAACCCTTTAGGATCCGCTGCTGGTTATGGATCTTCTTTACCTTTAAATCGAAAAATGACAACGGATTTATTGGGATTTGAAAATTTAAATTACAATGTAATATATGCTCAAATGGGACGAGGGAAAATGGAAAGAATAGTTTCAGAATCTATTGCTTCTTTAGCAAGAACTTTAAGTAAAATGGCACAAGATATTTGCTTATATTTAAGCCAAAATTTCAATTTTATTAGTTTTCCTGATAATATGACTACCGGATCTAGCATCATGCCTCATAAGAAAAACCCAGATGTTTTTGAGATGATACGAGCTAAATGTAATAGAATGACATCATTGCCTAATGAAATTTCTTTGATTACTTCTAATTTTTGCTCTGGATATCATAGAGATTTTCAAATTATTAAAGAAAGATTTATTCCTCTTTTTGAAGAAATAAAAAAATGTTTTTCTATGTTTCAGTACATGTTGAATCATATCATAGTAAGAAAGGACATTCTTAAGGAAGAGAAGTATGAATACTTGTTCAGTGTAGAAGTAGTTAACAAACTTGTTGTTGAAGAAGGATATTCTTTTAGAGAAGCTTATCAAAAAGTCGGTTTGGATATCCAAAATGGATGTTTTAAACCCTTAACAAAGAGTTTTTATTCTCATGAAGGAAGCATAGGAAATTTATGTAACGAAAAAATTAGAAATTTGATGCAAAATGTGATCAAAAATTTTGATTTTGAACAACTTGAAAAAGTTATAAAACGTTTAATTTATAGTAAAATTCATTTTGATGGATCCTCTAAGAATCCAATTTTTGTTTAAGTTTCATGGATTTTTGATAAAACCAATCTTTGATTTTTTGATGATGTCCAGATAAAAGGATTTCTGGAACTGACCATCCTTTATAAACGACTGGACGAGTATAAATGGGAGGAGCGATTACGGATTCTTTTTGAAAAGAATCCGTAAGAATAGAATCTTTATTTTGTATAACACCAGGTAATAATCTAACTACAGATTCTACTACAACAGCAGCTGCTATTTCTCCTCCAGATAAAATGTAGTTACCAATAGATATTTCTTTGGAAATCATGTGATCTCTAATTCTTTGATCAATTCCTTTATAACGTCCACAAAGAATGATTATATTTTTTTTATCAGTTAGAGTTTTCGCATATTTTTGTGAAAATAACTTTCCATCAGGAGTCATGAAAATTTTTTCATCATAATTTCGTTCTGATAACAATTTTGAAAAACATTGATATACAGGTTCTATTCGAATAACCATTCCGGATCCACCTCCATAAGGATAATCGTCTACTTTTTTACGCTTACCTAAACCATATTGACGTAAATCATGAACATAAATATCAATCAATCCTTTATGGATTGCTCTTTTAATAATAGAATTGGAAAAAGGGCTATGAAGAATTTCAGGAACTAAGCTAACAATATCTATACGCATTATTTTTTTTAGTAATATACACTTTGACTAAGAATCTAGGAATGAAACTAATAAAAAAATTCTACCTTTGTAAATAATTTGTCAAAATGAATTATATCGTATCTATAGTAGGACGTCCAAATGTCGGAAAATCTACTTTGTTTAATCGTCTTGTAGGAAGAAAACAAGCTATTGTTCATATGACAAGTGGAGTCACAAGAGATCGCATTTTTGGGAATTCAGAATGGAATGGAGTCAAATTCTCTGTGGTGGATACAGGAGGTTTTAGTTTTACGATTTCAAAAAATGATGTACTTGAAAAAGAAATAAAAAATCAAATTTTTATGGCAATCAAAGAAGCTGATGTGATTTTATTTTTGGTAGATATTATGGGAATATTCGACACGGATATAGAAATGGCTAAAATACTCAGAAGATGTCATAAAATCACTTTATTAGTAGTGAATAAAGTAGATACCAGAAAATTCATTGATACAGATTTTTTTCGTTTAGGATTTGTAAACTATTACTATATATCAGCTATAAATGGAAGTGGTACGGGAGAATTACTAGATAAATTAGTAGGAATATTCAAAGAAGAATTCGTTAAAAGAAAAGAAAAATTCGTAGAAAAAGAATTTCTTCCTCGTTTTTCTGTGGTAGGACGTCCAAATGTCGGAAAATCTACTTTGATTAACTCTTTTCTAGATAAAAATCATCATATTGTAACGAACATTTCTGGAACAACTAGAGATAGTCTAGACGTTTTCTACAAAAAATGGGGATATGAATGTATTTTAGTTGATACTCCTGGAGTAAGAAAAAAATCAAAAATAAGAGAAAACATTGAATTTTATTCTTCTATGAGAACGGTAAAAACAATAGAATACACTGATGTTTGTCTTCTAATGGTAGACGCGTCTCTTGGATGGGAAAAACAGGATATGAATATTTTTAGATTAGTGAAAAAGTATCATAAAGGGATTATAATTCTTATTAACAAATGGGATTTATTTCATAATAAAAATTATTCTATTCAAAAAAATTACGAATTTTTGATTCGAAAAAAAATATCTCCATTTGATAATGTTCCCATTTTTTTTATATCTGCTAAAAATAAAGATGGAATCCATCATATTATTTCCACAGCTGATCAGATTTTAAAATCCCGTAAAAACAGATTAAAAACGAATATTTTAAATAAAATTATGTTACCAATTTTTAAAAAAAATCCTCCTCCTTCTAAGAAAAAAAATAAATTAATAACCATCAAATATTGTACTCAGCTGCCCTCATGCACGCCAATATTTATTTTTTTTTCTAATTTTCCTCAATACATAAAAGAATCTTATAAAAGATTTGTTGAAAATCAAATTCGTTATCACTTTGATTTTAGAGGTGTCCCTATACAAATTTTTTTTAGAAAAAAATAATTTTTTAGGATTTATTCTCTACTTTTTTTGATAATACTGTGATAACACGTTTAAGAGGAAAGTTAATAGAAAAAAATCAATCTTATTTAATAATAGATTGTCATGGAGTAGGATATCATATTCATATATCGTTATATACCTATTATTCTTTGTTAGAAGAAGAAGGAAAAGATATATGTATACATACTTATCTCTTTATCAAAGAAAATCAACATGTTTTGTATGGTTTTTTTGACAAAATAGAAAGAAAAATATTTTCTTATTTGATATCCGTGAATGGAATAGGTCCAAACTCTGCTATCATGTTATTATCTTCTCTTACTCCATATGAAATCAAAGAATCTATATATAAAGAAGATATAAAAGTATTCGAAAAAGTAAAAGGAATTGGAAAAAAAACAGCTCAAAGAATTATTATTGAACTGAAAGATAAATTTACTAAAGTAATTATTACTAAAAAAGGAAAAAACGTAAAATTATTGGAAAATACACCTTATTTAATCAAAAAAGAAGCTTTAAGCGCTTTGAGTGTCCTTGGATTTTCTCCTCAAGAATCTAAAAAGGTTTTGGATGAGATTTTGAATGAACATCCAGAATTTTCTGTAGAAAATCTCATTAAAGAATCTTTGAAAAAATTGTAAAATCAGAAAAATGATTTCTGATTTATAAAAAAACAAACCTGAAAAATAATATACTTTTGCTTTTTTTGTGAATTCAATAATACCTATTATTATGAAATTTTTTTATCCATCAATTATAGTGGTTCTTTTTTTATTATCCATATTTGATCTGATTGTTGGTTTAATTAATGATGCCGTTAATTTTCTCAATTCTGCTATTGGATCTCAAGTCTCTTCTCGTAGAACTATCATGATTTTTGCTAGCTTAGGTATTTTATTAGGAGCTTTTTTATCTAGCGGAATGATGGAAGTAGCAAGAAAAGGTGTTTTTGATCCTTCTTATTTTTATTTTTCAGATATTATTTTTATTTTTTTGGCGGTTATGATATCCGATATTCTTTTACTGGATATTTTTAACACTTTAGGGTTACCCACTTCTACTACAGTATCTATGGTTTTTTGTTTATTAGGTGGAGCTTTCAGTATAGCAATGATTAAAATGAGTTCTCCATTAAATAATGAGCCCTTTCATCATTTAACTCTATATATTAAAGCAGAAAAAACATTAAATATTAGTATAGGTATTTTTTTATCTATTATAATTTCTTTTACTTCTGGTGCTTTCATTCATTATTTCATTCGTTATTTATTTAGTTTTGAATATGAGAGTAAATTAAAATATGCAGGAGTAATATGGGCTGCTATTTCATTGAGCGGGATGACTTATTTCCTTATTGTAAAAGGATTGCATAGTACATTACAAGGATTTATTAATGATAATTATTTAACAGGATTTTCCTTATTCATTCAACATTTGATAAAATGGATTCACCATAATTTTTTTATTTTTTTGCTCATATTATTTTTAACATGGACAATCGTAGCAAAAATATTTGTTTCCTTAGGATACAACATATTAAAATTTGTCGTACTATATGGAACTTTTTCTTTGGCTATGGCTTTTGCAGGAAATGATTTAGTCAACTTTATCGGAATCCCTATAGCTGGAATACAGTCTTATAACATATGGAAAGAAGCGGGAAGTCCTCCCGCTGAAAAATTCAATATGAAAAGTTTATCTGGAAATGTACAAGTTCCATCTTTGGTTTTGATTTTTGCAGGGATGATTATGATATTGACACTTTGGTTTTCCAAAAAAACAAAAAACATCACTAGCACAGAAATTAATTTAAGTAGACAAAATGAAGGGCCAGAGAAATTTTTATCCAATTCTTTTTCTAGAGGAATTGTTAGATTTTTTTTATGTTTCGGAAATTCTTTTTTTAAATTCTTTCCGAAAAGACTTTTGGTGAGAATAGAAAAAAATTTTAAACAAAAAAAAACACAAAAAAAAGAAATCGTAGCTTTCGACCTAGTTAGAGCTTCTGCTAATTTAACTATATCTAGCATATTGATATCTATAGCTACGGTTCAAAAATTACCATTATCTACGACTTTCGTTACTTTTATGGTATCTATGGGGACTTCTCTTTCAGATAGAGCTTGGGATCGAGAAAGTGCTGTTTATAGAGTTTCAGGAGTGTTAAAAGTTATAAGAGGATGGTTCTTAACAGGATTAATCGCTTTCACAATGGCAGGAGTAACGGCTGCTTTTTTATACTTTTTTAAAGCATGGGCTTTATACTCTCTTATTTTTTTAATTGTATTTGTTTTTTACAAAAGTTATAAAAACTATCATAAAAAAATAAAAGAAGAAAAACCTCTTTTTGATATTATAGTAAATATGACATTGGAAACCACCTTAAATAAAACCTTTGATATTCTTAACCCTATACTTGAATATATAGAGGTTATTTATAAAAATAGTATAGAAGGAATTACTCAAGAAAATTTAAAAACTCTTCAATTTAGTAGAAATTCTTTTTTAAAAGTAAAAGAAAATTTTACAAACATACAAAATTCTTTAACTCAAGTGATTCGAAAAACGAAAAAAAGCGAACCTATTGCTGGAATTTTTTATCTACAGATATATAACAAAACTAAAGAGATTATTGAATCCTCAGATATGATTACTAATCATACATTATTTCATGTGATAAATAGCCATAAACCTTTAAAATATCAACAAAAGAAAAATCTTTTAACACTTGAAGATCTTATGATAGAACATTTTAACATAATAAAAAAAATAACAATAGATAGAAATTGTAAAAAAATCCAATTACCTTGTCCAATCCAAAATAAAATTCTAAAAAAAATAGAGGAACAAATGAATCAACAGGTTATGGGAATTATTTATAAAAAATATGGAACAAAAAACACTTTTTTGATGCTAGATATTCTTTTGCAATCAAAAAAAATAACAGAAAGTGTAGAAGATATCATCCTGTTGTACAAAAACAACTTATCCCATATATCATCAAAAAAAGACGCATCTTTTCTCGCTTTCTAAAAATCAAATGGTCATTATGTTGCATCCTCGTATGTCTGAAAAATCCATTCTTCCTAATACTTCAAATTCATAGTCATTTATTTTCTTTCCTAAATCTTCGGTAGAAATAAAAGGACAAGATAAGTAATTCGATAAATCTATAATATCAACACCTCCTATTTTATTGTTATCTATATGAATAAAAGGATCTTCCGGATCTCTGATATATATTTTCATCCAAGGAGGACATCGAAATACACCGTTTTTTTTTGCATATGCTTGAGAAAGCAATTCTGTCATTCCATATTCCGAGTGAATTTCCTTTACACAAAAAAATTTTTTTAAAATATTGTGTAATTCTTCTCTAATGATTTCTTTTCTTTTTCCTTTCATTCCTCCTGTCTCCATAATAATTACGTTTTCTTTATATCCATTTTTTTCCATTTTCTCTATAAAATCTAATAAATAAAAACTAAGTCCAAAAATTAAAACATTTTTTTGATCAGGGATAATCCAATTTTTATACTTGTAATTGGAATAGGAAGAAACAATATCACTTCCATTTTGAATAGTTTCTTGTATTAAATATTTTACCATATAAATTAAAGAAGAATCCTTTCTATCAGTAGGAATAAATCCTAAAAATTTAAATTTTTCTATTGGTCCATAAAAAAATTCAAATCCTTTTCTAATACTGTTAATATAAACACTTAAATCTGCTACATAATGCTTACTTTTTATTCCTGTCGTTCCGCTACTAGTAAAAATAATATCTGGAATTCTCGTTTTACTGCTCCAAATACAATGTGTTTTAAAAAAAGAAATAGGTAAAAAAGGAATTTCAGAAATATTTTTGATTTCCAATGGATCTATTTTTAATGATTGAAGATAGTTTTTATAAATTTTATTATTATCAATTTGATAATGAAATATATCCAATGTTAAATTTTCAAATTCATTTTTTGATAATACCGAAAAAATCTTTTTTTTAAAGTTCATTTAAAAAATAAAATTTGTAAATAAAAATATAATTCTTTCAATTTATTAAATAAATATCCTTTTCTAGAGAAAAGAAATTGAAATTCTTTTTCAAAAGAATTTTGAAAAAAATTATAAGGAATTATATCTACTTTTTGATTTGCTTCTTTTAGAAAAAAAAGACATATTGAAATATAAAAAAAATATTTAATCATGCCTAATATTCCTCCAAACAATCTATCCACAGGTTTCATCCATGTAATCATCATAATAAATTCTATAATTTTTTTGGCTAAAAAAGCTAAAAAAATTATAGAAAAAAAAGAAAAAATTAGAGAAAAAATTACAAAAAAATAGGATTCTTTACTTACTATTACTACATTGACTTTTTTGACAAAATCAAATACATAGATCCCTTTATAAATAATAATTATAAATATCATGAATACAAAAAATTGAGATATTAAACCTTTTTGATATCCTTGATATCCTCCATAGAAAACTAAAATTATAATAATTATATCTGATGCTAACATAACTTAATAAAATAGAAAAAAAATTTATGCAAAAATTTCATATCAATTGGAATAAAGTAATGTTATATATACGAAATCATTTTTCCATAGAAGGAAAAATTGATATTATTGGAATTATTTACTTAATAGGAATTCAAGAGCTGGGGAAAGGGAAAAATAGATTTTCAAATAAAGAAGATAAAATCAATATTTTACATATCGCAATATGTAGAATACTAGAACCTTTTGGTTATTATTCGTTTCTTGGAAGAGATAAGGAAGGATGGCCTCATTATGTATTGAAAACAAAGATTCCTTTTAATCAGGAAGAACAATTGTTTTTGATTAAAAAAGCTATCATTCGTTATATGAATGACGAAAATATTATTGAATAAATATGGATAATAAAATAGATCAAATCAAAAAAAAAATAAAATGTTTTCATATGAAAACATATGATGATTTAGAAACATTTCGAATTAAATTTTTAGGAAAAAAAAGAGGGATCATAACAATCTTATTTAAAGAATTAAAAAAAATATCCATCCATAAAAGAAAAATTTATGGAAAAATTATTAATGAATTAAAAAAAGAAGTTCAAGAAAAAATTTTGAGTTTTCAATCCAAAAATAACATTCAAAATGAAAAAATACTCAAGTATGATCCTACTATACCCGGAAAGTCTATAGAAATAGGATCTATTCATCCACTATCTATGATAAAAAATAGAATGATAGATATTTTTCTAAGAATTGGATTCATTTATGTAGATGGGCCTGAAATAGAAGACGATTGGCATAATTTTACGGCTTTAAATATTCCAATCTCTCATCCCTCCAGAGATATGCAAGATACATTTTTTTTATGCAAAAATCCAGAGATTTTGTTACGGACACATACTTCGTCTGTACAAATACGATATATGAAAAGACATCATCCTCCTTTTCGTGTTTTATCTGTAGGAAAAGTATATAGAAATGAAACTATTTCATCTCGTTCAAATTTCATTTTTCATCAAGCAGAAGGATTTTATATAGATAAAAAAGTTTCCTTTTCTGATTTAAAACAAACGATTCATTATTTAATAACTTCTCTTTTTGGAAAAGCAAAAATCAGATTTCGTCCTTCTTATTTTCCATTTACAGAACCTAGTGCTGAAGTCGATATATATTGTAATAGTGAATGGTTAGAAATTATGGGTTGTGGAATGATAGACCCAAAAGTTTTGAAAAATGTAGATATTGATCCAGAAATTTATTCTGGATTTGCTTTTGGAGTAGGAATAGAACGTTTAGCTTTAATGATTTATCAGATGAAAGATATTAGAATTTATTTTGATAATGATATTCGTTTTTTGAGACAATTTAAAAGTGAGTTTTAGACTGAAATTTTCTTTGTCGGAAAACTTCATATAAAATCACTCCACAAGCCACAGATACATTCAAAGAAGAAATTCCTTTTATTGATGGAATTTTTGCTTTTTCGCAGGAAATTTCTAAATATTTATGAGAAATTCCTTTTTCTTCGTTTCCTAGTATTAAAGCTGTTGGCCCTGAAAAATCAATATTGTACCAATAGATATTAGATTTTTCTGTAGCGGAAACAATTTTTAATCCAGAGTTCATTAAAAACTCTATAGTGTTCTTTATATTTTTTTCTTGACATATTGGAACTTTAAATAAAGCACCTGAAGAAGTTTTGATAGAATCAGATCCAATCATTGCTGTATACTTTTTTGGAATAATAATAGCATCTGCTCCTGCGCATGCAGAAGTACGTATTATAGATCCAAAATTTCGGACATCTGTGATCCTATCTAAAATGACCAAAAGAGGGTTTATCCCTTTTTCATAAAATATAGGAAGCAAATCTTCTATTTGATAAGTTTTTATAGGAGAAAGAATAGCGAAAACTCCTTGATGATTTTTATTTTTTAATTGATAAAATTTTTGTTTCGGAACAATTTGAATTGGGATATTTTCTTTTTTGGAAATACTTATTAATTTTTTGTAAGCATTTGATCCTTGTTTCAATCCTCTTTGAAAAAAAAGTTTACTAATAGTCTTTTTAGATCGAATAGCCTCTATCAATGGATGTATTCCATAAACAATTTCTAATTTATTCATAGACAAGAATTCTAATCTTTTTGATTTTTATCAAAAATTCTAAAAATAGATTTTTTTAATAAATTTTTGATAAAAAATCGTGGAATATTTCTACAGAAAAAAAATATAAAAAGGAAAATAAAAAAATAAAAAATAGTTAGAAGTCCAAATCCAATCACATAATTTTTGAAATAAAAGGAAAGAAAAAAACATAAAGAAAGACTTCCTAAAAAAAAAATAATAATACAAAATATTAACAAAAAAAAATTCAGAAAAATTTCTGTCATGATGTAAATCAATATTCTAAAGAATTCATTTTTTAAAATACACCATTTTTTATGGATAAAGTTTCTAATAAAAATGAACATAAAAAAATAAAAAACTTCTTAAGTTCCCAATTCATCTTCTACTTGGTCCATTTTTTCTTTATCTATTTTATTTCTTTTCCACCTATCTTCAAAATCAGATTTCATACGATGTACTCTTTCCCCAATTTTTTTGCTAATTTTTTGAAAATTATCTCTTAATTCTTCTGTTTTTTTTCCTAGTATATTTTTTATTTTTTCCTCTTTTCTTGGAGCTAACAGAATTCCCATTATTAAACCAGCCATGGTTCCTAGAATAACTCCCCAAAAAAAATTTCCTCCTCTTTTCATAAAGAATAACAATTTTATATTTTTACAGATAAATTTAATCAATTTACGCACAAAATTGTATTTGTGTATTTATGAAATATTTTTTACATGCTAATTAAAAAAAATTTTTCTCTCAAAAAATTGAATACATTTGGAATAAATGTTTATGCTCGTTATTTTGTAGAAGTGAAAAATATAGAAGATATTCAAAAAATCTTTGAGATATATCCATCTATTCCAAAACTTTTCTTGGGAGATGGAAGTAATATTCTTTTTTTAAAAAATTATTATCCAGGATTAGTCATGAAAATGGGGATAAAAGGAAAAAAGGTGATCCAAGAAAATGATTATAAAGTCATTGTCCAAGCTTTTGCTGGAGAAAATTGGAATGAATTTGTAAAATGGACCATAAAAAAAGGATTTATCGGGTTAGAAAATTTATCATTTATTCCTGGTACAGTTGGAGCTGCACCTATTCAAAATATTGGAGCATATGGAGCAGAAGTGAAAGATACTTTATTCAAAGTACAAGCATATGAAACGGAACATCAAAAAATAAGAGAATTTACACGTGAAGAATGTAAACTTCAATACCGTTATTCTTTTTTCAAACATCCTCATTACAGAAATAAATTTCTAATTTTATCTGTTTTTTTTCTTTTAAGAAAAAAATATAAAAAATTGAATACATCCTATGTGGAAATTCAAAAGGAATTAGAAAATATGAATATTAAAGAACCTACTACTCATGATTTAAGTAAAGCTATTTTTAATATTAGAAATCGTAAACTTCCAAATCCAAAAAAAATTGGAAATGCTGGGAGTTTTTTTATGAATCCTATAGTAAGTATTTTGGATTTTAAAAAACTAAAATATAGATATCCCGCTATTATTGGTTATGATATTTCTCATGATAAAATCAAACTATCTGCTAACTCATTAATTAAAAACACAGAATGGAAAAAAAAAAAAATTGGAGATGTAGGAGTATATGAGAAACAACCTATAATTTTGGTAAACTATGGAAAGGCTAGTGGAATGGATATATATTATTTTTCAGAAAAAATAACGAAAGACATAAAAAAAAAGTTTAGTATTCCTTTCTCAAGAGAAGTAAATATTATACGATAAAATGAATCAAATGAAACAATTTGACCTTTTTTTTCTTTTTATTTCCCCTTTTCAAGGAATGTTGGTTTGTTCCGTTCCGTATAACTTGATAAAAACTTGAATTTATGTCAATGACTATGACTTTAGAAAAATCAAAACAATACATAAAAAACAAAATCAAAGAAAAACCTGATTTTGGAATTTTATTATTAGGAAGTCAGTTTGATAAACTAATAAAGGAGATCCAAAATCCTATATGCATTTCTTATGAAGAAATACCCCTTTTTTCGAAAGAAAAATTATATGGAAAATTTCTATTTGGTCAAATAGAAGGAAAAAATGTAGTTTTTTTAATAGAACCTTTTTCTGAAGAAAATGGGACAAACTATTTTACTATTGTTTTGTGTAAAAATATAGGAATCGATAAATTAATATTAATTAATATTTCTGGAGGGGTTAATCCAAATTACAAAATGGGAGATGTTATGTTGGTTAAAGATCATATAAATCTTTTTCCAGAAAATCCTAATGTAAAAGATTTTATCAAAAATAGATTTTTTGAAATCACAGAAACATATGATAAAAACATGCTAGAAATTGCAGAAAACATAGCCATGAATCATAACATAATTATCCAAAAAGGAGTATATGTAGCTTTTCCCTATTCTAATTATAAAACCTACGCAGAACATTCTATGATACGATCTATGGGTGGAGATAGTGTTGGAATGAATATAGTCACAGATGTAATCACTGCTAGATGTATGAATTTACGAGTATTTGCCATGTCTATTATTGTGATGGGAGGATCTGTCTCTGAACCTAAAATTCAGAAAAATGCAGATTCTAGAAATCCATTTTTTCATGAAACGGAAAAATCTATATCTATTCTAATATTGATAGTTAAAGAATTTATAAAACTTTGTTGATAATTCATATCATATAAACATACTCAATTGATTGATAATATTTTTCGTAATTTTCATAAAAATATTTTTAATTTTATCGTTTTCTAAAACTCCAGGAATTCCCAAGTCTGAATATTCTCGGATTTCTTGTAACATAGGAATTTCTCCAAGAAAAAAAAGATTCATTTTTTTGGAAAAATTCTTGACTCCATTTTTTCCAAAAAAATAGCATTTTTCTTTGCTTTCTTTTGGAAGAAAATAAGACATATTTTCTATAATTCCAAGAATTGGAACAGAAATAGATTGAATACGAAACATTCCTACAGACCTATTTACATCTGACAATGCAATTTTTTGAGATGTACTAACTATAACAATTCCTTTTAATGAAATTTCTTGCAAAATAGATAAATGGATATCCCCTGTTCCTGGTGGTAAATCTACAATTAAAAAATCTAATTCTCCCCAATCAGTTTCATGAATAAATTGTCTCAAAACTTTAGTGACCATAGGGCCTCTCCAAACAATAGCCTCTCCATATTTTGAAAAAAAACCTATAGACAGAATTTTAACACCATAGCTAATAATAGGATTTATAATCCCATTTTTATGTATCCTTGCATTAATATCTTCCTCTTCAAGATTAAACATTAATGGGATAGAAGGTCCATATATATCAGCGTCTAATAATCCAACATGAAAACCCATTTTTACTAAAGAAACAGCTATATTAGTTGATATTGTGGATTTTCCAACTCCTCCTTTTCCAGACGCAACAGCTATTATGTTTTTGATTACAGGTTTGATATCTGATTTCATTTCTATTTTGATGGATATTGGATCTAATATATTTTGATTTTTTATCGAATGAGTTATATCTTTTATTAGTTTATTTTTGAAATGCATAGCGGGATTGGATAAACTCAAATAGATTATTATCTTATTACTTAATAAATCTATCTTTTTTACAAAACCAGATTCAATAATATTTTTATTATCAATAATAATAACATTTTCTAATGCTTTTTCAATTATTTCTTTCATACATAAAGAATATTCTATTTTTTTTGACTCACAATAGTACAAAAAAAAATTATAAAATAGTATGAATTTCTATTCCTATAAATTTCATAATCTTCATACAAAGATTATAGTTTTTAGATGGGCCCATTTTTTAGAAACAACGTTTTTAGAAAAGAGAATTATTTCCGATAAAGAAAAAATGTTTTTTTTATCTTTATCAAAAAAACGAAAAAGAGAGTTTTTAGGAATTCGTTATGTCCTGAGATATATAGGAATGAAAATAAATATATTTTATAATGAAAAAAGAAAACCTTTTCTTTTTTTTGAAGGGAAATATATTTCCTTAAGTCATTCTTTTGAAAAAATAGCCATAGCTATAAGCTCTTATCAGATAGGTATAGACATAGAAAAATTACGAAAAGACAATAAAATAGTTAAAATAAAGAAAAAATTTATTAGAGAGGATGAATCTATTTTTATTAATCCAAATTATGAAGAAGATTATCTGCATATTATATGGGGAATTAAAGAAAGTTTGTATAAACTAGAAGGAGGTCTTTTTTATAGTTTTTTAGATCATTATAAAGTTTCTCCTTTTTGTCTTAAAAAAGATGATAGGATATCATGCTGGATTCTAAAAAATACCTATAGTAAGAAATTTTCTGCTTTTTATAGAAAAATAGAAGAACATTATCTCGTTTATATTATAGATAAATGAATCAATCTAATGAATGATTGGATAGATATCCTTTTTTCCCCCTATTATAATAGTAACATTTTTTATGTAATTTTAGAATTTACAGCTGTATCATTTACAGTATTTAGTGTTTTTTTTGCTCAAAATAATAGTATATGGGGATATCCAATAGGAATAGTAAGTACTATAATATATAGCTATTTAACTTTTGTGACTTCTCTTTATGGTGATTTTATTATTAATCTGTATTACACGGTGATGAGTTTTTATGGATGGTATGTATGGCTGTATAAAAAGGATAAAAAAAATAAAGAAATGCCTATCACTTTTTGCAATCAAAAAGATTATTTTTACACGTTTATTTTGTTTTTCTCTACCTGTATTTTCAGTATAATGGTTTATTATTTTCATGGAAAACTTCAATCCCATTTTGATTGGATGGATGTATTGACAACAGGTATTTATTTTTCTGGAATGTATCAAATGTCTATGAAAAAAGTAGAAAACTGGATATTTTGGATGGTTGGAAACGTTATTTCCGTTCCTCTTTATTTTTTGAAAGGCTTTGTATTGACAGGAATTTTATTTATCATTCTTGTATTATTGGCTATAGCAGGATTTTTTATTTGGAAGAAAAAAGCACTCAATGAAATTTTATAGTTATTATTGAATTAATTGATTCACAACTTCATTGATATTATCGTATTCTTTTTCTATCCTTTTTTTAAGATTTTTGACTCTTATTTTATTTCTTTTAATTTCATTTTTACCTATACTAATAGTAAATGGAATATTATTATCATTAGCATATCTAAATTGTTTTCCTATTTTAACCGTATGAGGATATAATTGAGTGGAAATTCCTTTTTTTCTCAAAAACTTTATCATTTTATATGCATACAAAACCTCTTCATCTCCAAAATTAATAAACAAAACTTTTGAAGGATAATTAGAAATAGTCTGGAACAAATTTTCTTTTTCCATAGCTAAATAAATTCTATCTAAACCTAAAGAAAATCCTACTCCATAAGTATTTTTCATTCCAAATAAATTAGCTAATTGATCATACCTTCCTCCTCCACCAATAGAAATTAAATTTGAATGACCATTATTATGGAATGGAACAATTTCCAAGATTGTCCCTGTATAATAATTCATCCCCCGAGCTAAAGAAATATTCCATTCCAATTTTGTGTTTTGTAAAGAAATTTTCTTTATATTTTGATAAATAAAACTCAGATCTTTGATCCCCTTTTTTCCTTTTTTAGAATATTGAAAGGCTACAGTCAAATCTTTTTCTTTTTTAGAAAAATTTTCTTTCATATCAAAAAAAAATGCTATTTTTTCAAATGATTGAGATGATATTCCTTTACGAAGCATTTCTTTTTTGACTAAATCTCTTCCAATTTTATTCCATTTATCTAAAGATGTAGTAAAATCTTTCCATAAATTATTTTTTATACCAGAAATTTCAACTAATCCTCCTAATATATCTCTATGATTAATATAGATTATGATAGGAAAATTCAATTTTGTAAAAATCTCGTCACAAAGTTGAATTAATTCTATTTCTTCCCATAAAGACCAAGAAGAAGAAATGATATCTGCATCACATTGATAAAACTCTCTAAATCTTCCTTTTTGAGGGTTATCAGCACGCCATACAGGTTGTATTTGATATCTTTTAAAAGGAAAAACGATTTCATTTTTATGCATTATCACATAACGTACAAAAGGAACCGTTAAATCATATCGAAGAGCTTTATTAGATAGATGTTCTTCCAAAAATTTTTCAACATTAACCGTTTTTTCCTTTTTTTCCTTACTATTGATTTTTCTGAAAACATCTGAAATTATTGTTTTTAAAACATTTCCTGAATGAAGTAATTTAAACATCAAATAATCTCCTTCTTCTCCATATTTACCAACAAGAGTAGAAATCTTTTCAAAAGAAGGGGTTTCTATAGGATAGAAACCAAAAAGTTCAAATTTTTCTCTAATAACTTGAATTAAATAATTTCGTTTACTCATCTCAATTGATGAAAAATCCCTGGTCCCTTTGGGAATATTAGGTAATTCCATAATCAATGAATCTTATGAAAAATGTTAAAAGTCATTGAACTTTTCATTTTTATGATTTTCTTTTTTACGAGTACGTTTTTTGAATATTTTCTCATCATTTTCATTGTATGAAATAGGAAGATCAAAACTGTCTTCTAGCATCATATATTTTTTATGTTTTGTTTCGACAAAATTTGAATCAATAGCTTGATCAAAAATGCTTTTTTTTTGATTTAATGAAAATTTTTCTTTCTTATTCTTATAATAAGGTTGATTTGAAGGTTTTTCTGAATGATTTGAATTTGTAGAAGAATAAGGATCTTTTCGTTTAGAATAAGAATGAATTTCTTCTACTTTTGTTAATCTTTGTTCATAAGGTTCTTCCAACCTATGAAAAATTTTTTTTTCTTCATGATTAATGGCTCTCTGAATTTCCGTAGGAAATCCTGTAGCTACTATAGTAACTGAAATACTTTCTTCCAAACTTTCGTCTTCTCCTATTCCCATAATAATGTTAGCATTGTTTCCTGCTTCTGCTTGGATATAATCACTGATAATTCCAATTTCATCTATAGTAATTTCTATTCTTCCTGAAACAATAAGCAAAAGAACATTTTTAGCTCCCGTTATCTTATTATCATTCAATAATGGAGAATCCAAGGCTTGCCCAACAGCCTCTTTTGCTCTATTTTCACCAACAGAAATAGCCGACCCCATAACGGCAGTTCCACTTTCTTTAAGAACAGTTCTAGTATCTCTTAAATCTATATTTTGTTTATAATGGTGAGTAATTACTTCTGCAATGCCTTTAGCTGCAGTAGTCAAAACTTCATCTGCTTTTGCAAATCCAGCTTTAAATCCTAGATTTCCATATAATTCTCTCAATTTATCATTATTAATCACAATGAGAGAATCCACATTTTTTCTTAATGCTTCTATTCCTTTTTGAGCTTGTTGTAATCTCATTTTTCCTTCAAAATGAAATGGAATTGTTACGATCCCTACAGTCAAAATGCCTTTTTCTTTAGAAATTCCTGCAATAATTGGTGCAGCACCTGTTCCCGTTCCACCTCCCATTCCTGCTGTAATGAATGTCATTTTAGTATTAGAATCTAGAACACTTTTTATTTCTTCCAGACTTTCTAAAGCAGCCTTTTCTCCTACTTCTGGGTCTGCTCCAGCTCCTAGTCCTTCCGTAATCGAAGCTCCTAATTGAATTTTTACAGGAACTGGATTATTATTTAAGGCTTGCGCATCCGTATTACATGCTATAAAATCTACGCCAGTAATTCCTTGTTCAAACATGTGACTTAAAGCATTACTTCCTCCACCTCCTACTCCAATGACTTTGATTGCAGCTGAACGATTTTTCGGAAATCCAAATTGAACGTTCTCTTTTTTTTGTATAAAATCTTCTTTTTTCATTTCATTGTTTATTATTCTGTGTCATTCAATATTTGACGGAACTTATCTGCCCAAATTTCAAGAAAAGATTTTGATTTTGTTTTATTTTTTTTCTTTGAATAATCCGAATTTTCTTCATAATTTAATTTCCGGTTTTTATTATAAAATTTTGTAGAAATAAACTCAGAAGTGTGATTTTCATCATGTCTATGTCCCATATCTGTTGTACAAAGATATTTTTTTTTATCATCAAGTCCTTTAATTACTAAACCTATAGACGTTGCATATTCTGGATTACTTATAAGACCGTTTTCTCCTCCTGCAATATGTTCATTAGAATAACCTATACGTACATCCATCCCAGTAATATATTCCGTTAAAGGACGAATATGGTTTAATTGAGAACCTCCTCCAGTCATAACTAATCCTGCAATCAGTCTTTTCTTTTGTTCTTCATTTCCATAATTTTTGATTTCCACATTGACTTGTTCCATTATTTCACATACTCTTTTATGGATAATTTGAGAAAGATGTTTCAAAGAAATTTCTTTAGGATCACGACCTCTTAATCCAGGAATACAAACAATTTCTGTTTCTTTATTTTCTCCAGGCCATGCAGATCCAAATTTGATTTTTAGTAATTCTGCTTGTCGTTCAATAATCAAACAATCTGTTTTAATATTTTCAGTAATAACATTTCCACCGAAAGGAATGACTGCAGTGTGACGAATAATGTTATCTTTAAATATAGCAATATCAGTGGTTCCTCCTCCTATATCCACTAAGGCAACACCAGCTTCTCTTTCTTCGGTGCTTAATACAGCTTCTGCAGAGGCTAAAGGTTCTAAAGTCATTCCAGATAAATTCAATCCTGCTGCTTTCACACATCTTCCAATATTACGAATAGAAGAAATTTGTCCTACCACTACATGAAAATTTGCTTCTAAACGACTTCCATACATTCCTATTGGTTCTCCTATTTCTGCTTGACTATCGACTTTATATTCTTGTGGAAGGACATGAATTATTTCTTCTCCTGGAAGCATCAACAATTTATGAACTTGATCTATTAATTTTTGTATATCTTTTTGATTGATTACATTTTCAAAATCTAATCTAGTAATATAATCATTATGTTGTAGACTTCTAATATGTTGCCCAGCTATTCCAACAATAACTTCTTTTATTTTTAAACCAGAACTATGTTCTGCTTCAGATACGGCTTCACGAATAGCTTCAATCGTTTGAGTTATATTGTTTACAACCCCTCTATGCACACCTATACTTTTAGATCTTCCTATGCCTAAGATCTCAATTTTATTATATTCATTTCTCCTTCCTACCATAGCTACAATCTTTGTGGTTCCCACATCAAGACCTATAGCTATATCTTGATATTCCATAGACTTATCTTTTTTTTGCGACTACTTGGTCTTTATATTGCAAATCAATACTTTTATATTGATTAGTATCTATTTTATTTAGGTACTGCTTATAAAATGCTTTTAATTTATTTAATTTATTTTTAAAATCCTTGATATTTCCTAATATAATATGATGATTTCCTATTTTTGGGATTAAAATAAATGAGTTATAATCATTTTTTTTGATGCTAATGATTTGGTTTTTGAGTAGTTCATCAGAGTTTATAAATTTGACCAAGTCAGCTAAATATTTTTTTTCTTTTTTTGAAAAAGGTCCTTTTGCTAAAATAACTTTTGAAGAATAAAAAGGAGAAAGTTCTAAAACTTCTGCATCTTTGGTCAGATAATATTCTTGATTTCCATTTCTTATTCTTAAAATAGGTTCTTTCTGCCAAATTTTTATATTTAGGGTGCCATCTACACTAAGAAAAACTTCAGATCTTTTTACAAAAGGATAATTATTTAATTTTTTTTCCATCCTCAATATACATAATTGACCGATTTTTTTTTCAATTTTTTCTATTTTAGAAAATAGAATATTTTTAATGATTTCTTCATTTAAAAAATGGTTTTTGGATAATGTATCAATGACTATATTGACCTTTTTTAGGTTTCTGTTTTTATGTATTTTTTGAGAAAAACAAAAAAGGGAAAACATAAAAATTATATATAATAATAATATCAGGATAAAGGATTTATTTTTCATTTATCCATATCGTTTATACAACCATTTTTTTATAGGAAGAATTAAGGTATCTATATCACCAGCTCCTATTGTAAGAATAATATCAAAATGTTTATGTTTTTCTTTAATTTTTTCTAAAACCTTGGATAAGGTAGATATTTCTTTATTTTTAGAACTCATTTTTATTTTTTCTAATAAACTACTTGAATTAATTCCATCCATGGGAAATTCTCTAGCTGGATAAATCTTTAATAAGATTAAAAGATCAAGATGTTCTAAACTTCTCGCAAAAGATTTTTCAAAAAATTTAGTTCTACTAAATAAATGAGGTTGAAAAATCCCCAATATTTTTTTATTTGGAAAACATTCTCTAACAGTTTGAATCAAAGAATTTATTTCTGTAGGATGATGTGCATAATCATCTATATATATTTTCTTTTTGGATTGATAATGTATGGAGTATCTTCTTTTTATTCCTTTAAATAGAAACAAAGCTTTTCTTACTTTTTCTTTATTAATTTTTAGATAATCAGATATGGCTAATGCTGCTGTGACGTTTTTTAAATTGTGTATTCCTGGAATAGGCAAAGGTAAAGATTTCCATGTTTCTGTAGGAGTATGAAAATCAAAATACCATTTATTTCCTTTTATAGAAAGATGATTCGAATAATAATTTGCTTTTTCTATCACTGAATAATAGATTGCGTTTTTTGATGGAAAAGACTCTTCTTGACAAAGAAATATTTTTTTATATGGTTTTTTTATTCTGTTTAAGAAAGCTATATAAGCATTTTTCAAAGTTTCTTTTTTTGGATAAGTATCCACATGATCCTGGTCAAAAGACGTAACACATGCAATATTAGGAGATAAGTATAAAAAAGAACGATCAAATTCGTCTGCTTCTACCAAAAAAATTTTAGTTCCATTCAATATGATATTAGATTGATAATTTTCAGAGACTCCTCCTAAAAAAGCAGTAATATGAATTCCTGCACTATATAAAATATGTCCTAATAAGGTACAAGTGGTTGTTTTTCCATGTGTTCCTCCTATGGCTATACAAATTTCATTTCCTATGATCAAGGACAATACTTGAGAACGTTTTTTTATATTTTTCCCATATTTTTTTAAATAGATCCATTGTTGATGATTATTCGGAATAGCTGGAGTATACACAATCAAACATTGTTTAGACAGGACCCATTTAGGTAATATTTCTATACAATCATGATAATTTATGGAGATCCCCTCTTTTTCTAATTTTTTAGTCAAAAAAGTTCTACTTTGATCATGACCACAAACTGTTTTTCCCATAGCATGAAAATATCTAGCAAGGGAACTCATCCCCATCCCTCCTATTCCTAAAAAATAAAAAGAATCAACTTGATTTAAGTTCATAAAATAATTTGTAAAATCTCATTGACAATATCATTTGTCGCTTCAGGTTTTCCTAATCGCAGAATATTTCTACTCATTTTTTTTTTCATGCTGGAATCATTCACTAATTGTATAGTTGAATCCACTAATTTTTTCTCTATTTCCTCATTTTTAATAATTAAAGCCGCCTCTTTTTCTTCTAATATTTTAGCATTTCTATTTTGATGATCATCGGAAGACCAAGGAAAAGGAATTAATATGTATGGTTTTCCTATTAAACATATTTCTGATATAGTTAAAGCTCCAGCTCTAGAGACAATAATATCTGCAGCAGCATAACATGTCGGTATATTTTCAATAAAATCCATTAAAATAAAATTGGAATGATGAGACATTTTATTCTTTTTAATTCTATGAATATCAAATTTACCAACTTGCCAAATAAGTTGCATATCTAATTCTATTAGTTTTTTTAAACCTTTTATCCAAGCGTTATTCATACTATTGGCCCCTTGACTCCCTCCTATAGATAAAATAATAGGTTTTTCTACTTTTAATCCTAAATGAATACAAGCTTTTTCTTTACTAGGTAATTGGAATATTTCAGATCTAACTGGATTTCCAGTTATTATGGTTTTTCCTTTTGGAAAATATTTCTTGGATTGCTCATAAGCAACACATACTTTATGAGCATAACGAGAAAATATTCTATTAGTTAATCCAGGAAAAGAGTTCTGTTCTTGAATAAGAATAGGAATTTTATTTTTTTTTGCAGCATATAAAGTAGGAAAACTTACAAATCCACCTGTTCCAACAACTATATCTGGAGAAAATTTTTTGATAATTTTATTTACCAAAAAAAAACTATAAATCAATTGTATAGATAAAATAAATCCTTCTATAGATAAAAATTTATCTTTTCCTCCTGAAATACAAATTCCTTCAATAGAATATCCAAACTTAGGAATTTCTTTCATTTCCATATGATTTTTAGATCCAATAAACAAAATATTGATTTCTGGAATTTGTTTTTTCAGTTCGTCTGCAATAGCTATTCCCGGATAGATGTGTCCACCAGTCCCTCCACTCCCAATAATTATTCTAGGTGAAATATTATTGTTCATGATGAATTATAATTTTATTAGTTGAATTATCATATATAATTCGACTAACACTTAATATGATCCCAAAACTAAAAAAAGTAACCCACATGGAAGTCCCTCCAGCACTAATTAGTGGTAAAGTTTGTCCTGTTACTGGAAATAAACCAACAGCTATTCCCATATTAATGAGTGCTTGATTAATAATAGGGAACCCAACAGATAATACCAATAAAGAGCAAAAATAATTTTTAACTTTAGTAGCTATGACCATAATTCTAAGTAAAATAAGTAAATAAATAAATAAAAGAATCACTCCTCCAACAGATCCATATTCTTCTATTATAATAGCATAAATAAAATCAGAAGAAGATTGCGGAAGAAAAGCCTTTAGAACACTTTTTCCTGGACCACGACCAAATTTATTTCCTAAAACAATAGCCGTTTTAGATTGTTTCATTTGATAACTTTCTTCAGATTCATGATCCAAAAATTTTTCTATACGACTTTTCCATGTATAAACTCTATTCATAGGATTTTTATCTCCCCATTTTATAACAGAATAAATATAGATTCCTGCAAATAGAATTCCCATTAATAAAACTCCGATAACACCTGTTAATGGATATCCTCCTATAAAAAGTAAAATTAAAACGGAAATAAAAACAATAATTGCAGTAGAACCATTAGCTGGGAAAATTAATCCAATAATAAAAAATATAGGAAACAATAAAGAAAAAAAAGAGTTTATAAAATTTATACGTTTTTTCTTTTTTTGAGCCAAATATCTAGCGCAATAAATAAAAAGAACTAATCCAGCAATGCTGGAAGTTTGAAAAGATATGTTAAGAATGGGAATGTGCAACCAACGAGAAGCATTAACTCCATCCAATTCTTTTCCCTGACTAATAGTAAAAACTAATAAAATGAACACTACAGGCATAGAAAGCATAGACATACGATAAAAATATTTATAGTCTATAAATTGAGTAAAAAAAAGAATGCAAAATCCAACTAACAAAAAAAGAGCATGTTTTAACAAATAACTAAAAACTGTATTTGTTCCTCCATATGTAGTCACCAAATTAGTACTAGCGGAATATACTGGTAAAAAAGAAAATATAGCCAATAAAGAGATGAAAGCCCATAGATATCTGTCTCCTTTTAGATATCTATTGAAAAAAACATCTATTTTTCTCATATTTTTTCAGAAAAAAGTTTTTTAACTTCTTTTTTAAATTTGTTTCCTCTTTCTTTATAATCTTTAAAAAGATCAAAACTAGAACAAGCAGGAGATAGCAAAATATTATATCCATGAAAAGACAATATATAAGCCATGTAAACAGCTTTTTGAATACTTTTAGTTTCCAAAATGATATCAATAATATCTTTAAAAGAATTTATAATTTTTTCATTATTTATTCCTAAACAAATTATAGCTTTTACTTTTTCTTTAACCAAGGGAATTAATTCTATATAATCATTTCCTTTATCTTTTCCTCCTGCTATCCATATAACAGGTCCATTTATACTTTTTAATGCATAAAAAACAGCATTAACATTCGTGGCTTTAGAATCATTAATAAATTGAATTCCATTGATATTGAGTATTTTTTCCATACGATGTTCTATAGGTTTTAATTTTAATATCATAGGAATTATTGATTTTTTTTTAATGTTTAATATTTTGAATATCATTAATGAAGCCATAATATTGTATAGATTATGATCCCCTATTAGAGGAATATCTTTCACATTTAAAAGAAATATTTCTTGATTTTTTTGATTTCGAATCAATATTTTGTTATCTTTTATGTAAGCGCCAATATGTAATTCTTCTTTTATAGAAAAAGGAATACAGTGAGAAAAAATAGGAAACTTTTTTAATCCCTTTCTTATAAGAGGATCATCATGATTATAAATGAAAATATCTTCTTTTTTTTGCAAAGTTGCTATTTTAAATTTAGAGGACATGTAACTTTCAATATCATCATATCTATTTAAATGATCTTTTGTAATATTTAATAAAACTGCAATATTTGATCGAAAAATGGAGCTATCATCTAATTGGAAACTGCTTACTTCTAATACATAAACGTTTTTTTTTTTATAACTTCTTTAGAAAAACTACGTCCAATATTTCCCGCTATTCCAACATCAATTCCTTCTCTTTTAAGAATTTGATAAATTATGGAACTGGTCGTTGTTTTTCCATTACTTCCTGTTATACTTATTACATAAGAGTGATTTAGATAACTTTTTCCAAATTCTAATTCGGATTGAATAGGAATTCCTAAAAAGTTAATTCTTTTTATAAAAGAATTTTTTCTAGAAATACCAGGACTTTTTATTACTTTAATAGGGTTTTGAGCTATTATACTTTCTGTATGCCCTTTTTCCTCAAAAGGAATTTCATTTTGAATTAAAATTTTTTTGTATTTATTCAAAATAATTCCTGAATCAGACAAAAATATTTTTAATCCATTTTTTTTAGCTAATAAAGCGGCTCCTACACCACTTTCTCCTCCTCCCAATATTACTATTAATTTTTTTTTCATTGTTATATAATTAATAAAATCAATACCAACATCGAAAGCATCATTTGTATGATGAGAAAACGATTGAAAATTTTATTTTCATGATATCCTAGTTTTTGAAAATGATGATGCAAAGGAGTCATGAGAAAAATTTTTTTTCCTATTCCATATTTTTTTTTAGAATATCTAAAATACAATACTTGTATTATAACAGAAATATTTTCTATAAAAAAAATTCCACATAGAATAGGTAATATTAATTCTTTTCTGTTTATAATAGCTAGAGTTGCTATAACTCCTCCTATAGTTAGACTTCCAGTGTCTCCCATGAAAATTTGAGCTGGATAAGTATTGTACCAAAGAAAACTTATTAAAGATCCTAGAAAAGAAAAAGAAAATATGATTATTTCATCTAAATGAGGAATATATATAAAATGAAGATAGGATGAATATATTTTATTACTTGATATGATAGATAATAAAGATAGAGTAGAAAAAATAATAAAAGAAATTCCAGCTGTTAATCCGTCTATTCCATCGGTTAAATTAGCTCCGTTAGATAAAAATGTTATAATGAAAATCACCATAGGAATAAAAACAATCCATGTGTATTTTTTCCATTTTTGATTATACCAACTTAAAAGATAAGCATAATCAAATTCATTATTATGACTAGAAAAAATGGGGAGAGTGGTCTTGAACCCATGTTCTTTTTTTATCAAAAAGTTTGAATCTAATTTTTGAATAGAAACATTTGTATTAAAAAAATACATAGAGCTTCCAATAATAAGTCCTAATAAAATTTGACCTAATATTTTTCCCATTATACTAAGTCCTTTTTTGTTATATTTTATTTTAATATAATCATCTACAAATCCAATACTCCCCATACACAATGTTGTCATAATCAACATAAGTACATATATATTCTTCAAAGAAGAGAAAAGTATTGTAGAAATTAGTGTGGAAAATATCATTATAATTCCTCCCATTGTTGGAGTCCCCTCTTTTTCTTTTTGTCCAATGAGTCCAAGATTTCGTACATGTTCTCCTATGCTATTTTTTTTTTTCCAACATATAATTTTTTTATAAAAAACCAACGCTATACAAAACGATAAAAAAAAAGCTATTACAGCTCTGAAAAAAACAGAATTGATATTGATCAAAAAATAGATACGAATTAAGTCTTTTAAAAAATTAGCAATCATCATCTTATTTCATTTCACATTTCACACAAAATTTCAACTGATCATAAGTTTTTAATAAATCTTTAGCTATTTTCATATCATTAAAAGGAAAACGTTTTCCTTTTATTTCTTGATAAGTTTCATGTCCTTTTCCAGCAATCAGAATAATATCTTTTTTTTTTGCAATTTGAATTGCGGTTTGAATAGCTTCTTTTCGGTTTACAAAAGTTAAAATAGATTCTTTGTTGAGATATGATTTAAAATTTTTCATATCAAATAATATTTTTTCCATATTTTCTTCTCTAGGATTATCGGATGTGAAAATAGATACATCACATGTTTCATAAACAATTTTTCCCATTAAAGGACGTTTTTTTATATCTCTATTTCCTCCACAACCTATAACACAAATTAATTTTTCATTATTGTTTTTGATTTCTTTAAGAGTTTTTAAAACAGTTTTTAATCCATCTGGATTATGAGCAAAATCTACAATGACGCGAATTCCTGAATTGGATACAAATTGTTCAAAACGTCCTCTGATAGGTTTTATATTTTTTATGATTTTCAGAATATCATTTTTATTTTTACCTAGCAAAATGGCTGTAGCGTAACTGGCTAATAGATTATAAACATTAAATGTTCCGATTAAATGAGTAAAAATTTTATGACCATCAATAAGTAATAGACTTCCATGAATGCTTTTTTTCAAAATTTGAATTTTGAAATTTGCATTTTTTTTAAAACCGTAAAAATAGATTTTAGAGAAAATATCTTTTATGATTTTATACGAATTTTTATCATCTGAATTCATTAATGCAAAAGCATTCTTAGATAAATTTTCAAAAAAAAATTTTTTAGTAGACAGATAATGATGAAAAGATTCATGATAATCTAAGTGATCATGTGTAATATTAGTAAAAAGACCTCCTTGAAATAATAATCCTGTAATTCTTTTTTGATGGATTCCATGTGAACTCACTTCCATAAAAGCATATCTGCATCCTTTACGGATTGATATATTTAAATATTTATTGATTTCAATAATATCTGGAGTTGTATGTATTGTAGGATATATTTTAGACAATATTTTGATTCCCATAGTAGAAATTAGAATATTTTTTTCTCCCATTTTAGAAAATAATTGATGAAGTATTGTAGCTACAGTGGTTTTTCCGTTTGTTCCCGTAATTCCTATTAATTTTATCTTTTTTGTAGGATGATCATAAAAATTTGAGGAGATAATACCTAAAGCATACGTAGAATCTGAAACCACAACATAGGTAATATCCTGATTAATAGGAGAAGTCATTTTTTCACAAACTATGCTATTAGCTCCGTTTTGTATGGCTTCTATAATAAATTCATGACCATCTGTTATTTTTCCTTTTTTGGCTACAAAGATCATATTTTTTTGTATGATTTTGGAATTCATAGAAATTCCTTCTATCAATTTAGAAGTATTTCTTCCTATTATTCTTAAAACATCTACTTTTTTTAGAATATCTTTTAATCTCTTTTTCATTTTCATTCTTCTAGTTTTAGAAATATAATCTGATTTTTTTTCAACTTATTTCCTGGTTGAACAGACTGTTTTATAACTTTTCCAATTCCTTGATATCGAATTTTAAAACCCCTATTTTCCAGAATAGGAATAATTTCTTTTCCAGGAATGGATATTACATTAGGCATGATCCATTTTTCAACAAAAAAATTTTGTGATTCTCTAATCTTTTTAAATAAATCTTCTTGATTTTCTTTTTTTTTGGAAAGTGTTTTTTTTTCTATTCTGGGATAGATAGATTTAGCAATTTTGTCAAATACAGGAACTGCTACTTCAATACCGTAATATCCTTTTTCTGGTTTTGAAATGACTACAATACAAGAATATTTTGGATTTTTAGCAGGAAAGTATCCTACAAAAGAACTATTGTAAGTTAAAGGTTTTCCTTTTATCCAGTAGTTTAACTGTGTCGTTCCAGTTTTTCCTGCATATGGATATTCTGGATTATAATATTTTTTAGCTGTTCCATTTTTCACTACCCCTTCTAACATATTTTGAATTTTTATGAGAGAAGACTTTTCTGCTATAGAAGGATTCATTATGATAGGTTTTGTATATTTTTTTATGATTTTTCCATGATGTTTTATTTCTCTAATAAATAATGGTTTAATCATTTTCCCTTGATTAGCTATCGCATTATAAAAAGTGAGTATTTGTAAGGGAGTTAGTTTGATATTATATCCAAAAGTCATCCATGGTAATGTAATGCTACTCCAATTATTTTTTCCAGGTTTTGGAATAAAAGGCATACTTTCACCTGGAATATCTATTCCTATTTTTTTATCTAATTTCCATTTACATAAGTGTTCTATGAATTTTTCTGGATTTTTTTTATAATTTTCATAAATAATTTTTGCTATTCCTACATTTGAAGATAATTCCAAAATTTGTTTTGGATTCATTTCTGCATATCCACTATAGTGACTATCACGTATTTTTTTTCCTCTTAATTTCATGATTCCTCCTTTGATATTGACAATCATATCAAGATCTATTTTTTTATCTTCTAAAGCTGCAAGAATAGCCATTGTTTTAAACGTGGACCCTGGTTCACTTCCTTCCCATACTGCAAAATTTCTTAAATCTTCGTAAGTATTTTTTTTGGTTTTTTCTAGATTAATCATAGCAGGGATTTCTCCACTTTTGACATTCATAATAATAACACATCCATGATCTGCTTGAGAAATGGATAATTCTTGAAGTAATGCATGATAAGCTATATCTTGCAAATATATATCTATAGTAGAATAAACGTCTTTTCCGTCTTCTGGATCTATTTCATTTACTGATTTTAATGGTTTCCAGATCTTAGAACTGATCCGTTGTTCTAACCTTTTTCCATCTTTCCCTTTCAAATATTTACTAAAGGCTCCTTCTAGTCCTACTTTTCCTCTATGATCATCATATCCTAATGTTCTTTTTCCAATATTTTCTAATGTATGAACTCTGCATATTTTTTTTTCCACAATAAACCCCCCCCTGATTTGTCCTTTATTGAAAATAGGAAGATTTCGTAAAATCTTGAAATGTGGATTATCTAAATTTTTTGCTAACAAAAAATATCTATTCCCCTTTTTTTTTTCGTACTGAAATTTTTTATAGAAAAAAAATTTTGGTTTTTTAAACAAAGATTCCAATGAATTACATAAAGAATAAATGTTTTCTTGAAATAATTTTTCAGATATAGATCTAAAATCAATGTGAATATCATATCTTATGATAGACATAGCTAAAATACTACTATCTGAAGCATAAATGTTTCCCCGTTTAGACTTAATTAAATTGGTTCTAATCGCTTTTTCTATAACAGATTTTTTGTATACTTCTGAAGAATTTTGAATATAGAACAAATTGAAAATAATTAATGCTGCAATAAAAATGAATAAAAAACCAATTAAGTAAGATTTATATAATAAAATATATCTTTCTCGTTTCATACTTTATTATCTTATATTCATCTCTTTTTCTTGTTGATTTTCTACAATTAATTCGTATGGAGGTTCTTCTAAATGTTTTAATCCATTAACCAATTTTTTTCTGAGAAAAGAAGCTAATTGCATTTTCATACATTTTCTATGTATATCTGCATATTCAGATTTTAATTCTTTAATTTCTTCACTAATTTTAGTTATTTTTCGGATTTTTCTGTCCATCAGATGTGAACTAGTAATGCTGATTAAAGATAGGACAGTTAGAAAAACAATAAAATTCCAACTTCTATAGGCGTCTTCTTTAACTAAAAACTTTCCTTTCAGGATATCTTTGATGTTTGTTTTCATATTTTTTTCATTTTATTTGAGAATAATTATTAAGATTTTTCCGCTATTCTTAATCTAGCACTTCTGGATCTTGGATTTCTTATGATTTCCTGAAGGCTTGGTTTAATTACTTTTTTATGTATCATTCTGAATGGAAGAGTTCTTAAGTTTATTTTATTTAATAAAATTCCCTTTTTGAAAAAAAATTTTGTGATTCTATCTTCAAGAGAATGATATGAAATTATAGCTATTCTGCCTCCTGGTCGTATAATTTTAGAAGATTCCAATAAAAAATCCTTTAAAATGTTTATTTCATTATTCACTTCTATTCGTATTGATTGGAAAAGTCTAGCAAAAAACCTTTTTCTTTTTTTGAAAGATCCATGAATGAAAAAAAGATTAATTAAATCCAAAGTAGTAGTAATTTTTTTTTGAAAACGTTTTTTGAGTATTTTTTTCACAATTTTTCTTGCATTTTTAAATTCTCCATATTCATAAAATATATTAAATAACTCTTTTTTTGAACATTCGTTAAGAACATTTTGAGCAGAATAAGAAGAATCCTGATTCATTCTCATATCTAAAGGACAATTTAATTGATTTGAAAATCCTCTTTCAGGATTCTCTATTTGTAAAGATGAAATACCTAAATCTGCTAATATTCCTGATACTTTTTCGATATGATTTTTATTTAAAATATCACGAATATGAATAAAATTATTATGAAATAGATGAAAACGTTTATCCTCAATAAAATTCCTTTTTATAGATTCTTTATCCTGATCAAAAGCTATTAAAGTTCCTCCTTTATTTAATTTTTTTAAAATAGAATAAGAATGTCCTCCTCCACCAAATGTTGCATCTATATAAATTCCATTTTGATCTGTAATTAAATTTTCTATACTTTCTTTTAAAAGAACTGGCTCATGATGGGAGTGAATATGGGAGTAAAAATGTCGAAATCCCATTTTTTTTTTTTTATTCAATATATGTTGCATCTTAAAATTTAAAAAATTTTTTTTCAAATGAAATTTAATTTAATTAAAACGGATTTTTTTTCTAAAGCAAGAGCTGGAATTTTAGAAACAGATCATGGGAAAATAGAAACTCCTATTTTTATGCCAGTAGCTTCAAAAGGTTATGTAAAGACTGTTCCAATACATGATCTGAATAAAATATCAAAAATAATTCTTGGAAATACTTATCATTTATATTTACAACCCGGAATTGAAGTATTCCATAAAGCAGGTGGAATTCATTCTTTTATGAATTGGAAGGAATCTATATTAACGGATAGTGGAGGTTTTCAAATTTTTTCTATGAGAAAATTGAATAAAATCACAGAAGATGGAGTAGTATTTAAATCTATAATAAATGGATCCTATCATTTTTTTTCTCCGGAAAAATCTATGAAGATTCAACGTTTTATTGGAGGAGATATTATTATGTCTTTTGACGATTGTCCACCTTTTCCTTGTAGTCATCAATATGCTAAAAAATCTATAAAAAGAACGCATATTTGGTTAAAAAGATGTTGTTCCTATTTACAAAATAATCCAGAAATATATAATTACAAACAAAGTTTTTTCCCTATTATTCAAGGAAGTATTTATACGGATTTAAGAAAATATTCTGCAGAAGAGATTTCCTTGTTAGAAGCTGAAGGGTATGCCATAGGTGGATTAAGTTTAGGAGAAGAAAAAGAACAAACACATAATATCACTGATTTATTAACAGATCTTTTGCCTAAAGACAAACCTAGATATTTAATGGGAGTAGGAAATCCTGTCGATATTTTGGAAGGAATCTCTCTTGGAATAGATATGTTTGATTGTGTTCTTCCTACAAGAAATGGACGTCACGGAATGTTATTTACATGGAGAGGAATCATGAATATAAAAAATAAAAAATGGGAAAAAGATTTTTCCTGTTTAGATGAATTAGGAAATTCTTATGTAGATCAATTATATAGCAAATCTTATGTAAGACACCTTTTTCTATCCAGAGAGAACTTGGCAAAAGAAATCGTTTCTATACATAACCTATCTTTTTACTCAAATTTAATTAAACAAGCAAGAGTTCATATTATGCAGAATAAATTTTCTTCTTGGAAAAAATTGGTAACTCCTTTGTTAAAAGAACGTTTATGAAAATTCTTGATCGTTATATTATTCGTAATCTGTTGTTAACTTTTTTATTTATTACTGTTTCTCTGCAATTGTTATCTATAGTAATAGACATATCTCAACGTATGCATCGTTTGGAATACAATCAAGGATCAATTAAAAAAGCTTTAATTTTTTATTATCCTTTTTGGTCCATATGGTTATCTAATACTTTTTCTCCTATTTCCGTTTTTTTATCTGTTATTTTTTTCACATCCAAATTAGAAAAGAATTCAGAAATTCTGGCTATTCTGTCAAGTGGAATAAGTTTGAATAGATTAACTATTCCTTATTTAATATCAGCTCTCATAATAGGTATTGTATCCTTACTAATAAACTATTATTTTCTTCCTATGGCTAACAAAAGGAAAAATCAATTTCATTATCAATATTTATTGAGTTCAAGATATAAAAAAAAATACGAAAAAAATCAAACTATAAGCGCTAAAATTTCAAATAATGAATATATTTTTATTAGAAATTTTTCAAGAAAAGAAAATATAGGAAAAGAGTTTGTTTATCAAAAATTTGATGGTAAAAAATTAATATATATTCTGAAATCTAAAAATATTTTTTGGTCCAAAAAAAATAGAGTATACGTTTTGTTTGATTATAGAGAGACTACAATAAAAAAAAATCATGATTTTTTTATTAAAGGTGATTATAAAATCAAAAAATTCCCTTTTACTCCTGAAAAACTTTTGCCGGAAGAATACATAGCAGAAACTATGAATATTTCTGAACTGAAAAAATTTATAGAAACAGAAAAAATAAATCGAAATGTCAATATTTATTTAAATGAATATTATCAAAGAACGAGCTTACCTTTTTCCACTTTCATATTCACTATTTTAGGATTATCTCTTTCTTTAAAAAAAAAAGAAATAGGTCATAATATGATTATAGGAGTTATATTAGCTGTTTTTTATATTTTTTTTATGGAAATTACGAAAATATATTCTGTAAAAGATTATATTCCTTCTTATTTATCTGTTTGGCTTCCAAATGTGATTTTTGGAATAATTACATTGTTTTTTTATTGGAATAATTAATTCATTTCAAATCCTGCTATATATATTTGTCCGTTTTGTTTAATAGATTTTATAGTAACATCTCCTGAGTATTTTTTTAAAACGCGATCAACATCATTAGGTTTTTTCATTTTTTCTCCATTAATAGATAAAATAATATCTCCTTCCTCCATCCCTATAGAACTTAAACGACCAGTTCTAATTTCTCTTATTCTAATTCCATAATCAATCCCAAAATCTTTTTTAGACTCTTTACTAAGTGTTTCAAATATTGCTCCTAATAATTCAGATGGACTAATTTGTTCTCTCTTTCTTATTTTTGTTCTCCCTTGTAAATCTTTTAACGTTACTTTAAAAGTTTTTTTCTTTTTGTTACGTATAATATTTACTTTAACCTTATCACCTGGATGTTTTGTCCCTACAATAAATGATAAATCTGCAATATTTTGTATTGTTTTTCCGTCTATGCTTTTTATGATATCTCCTTTTTTAAGACCAGCATCTGAAGCTCCACTTTGATCAAATACTTCTCCTATTAAAAATCCTTGTTGTGATTTTATATTTTGATGTGTTTCTTTATTGTAAGCTTTCAAGTATTCTGTTTTAGAAAGATCCATTCCTCTAACTCCTAAATATGCACGTTGTACTGTTCCATATTTTTTTATATCCTGTATAACTTTTGACACTAAATTAGAAGGTGCAGCGAAACTATATCCTATAAAATTTCCTGAAGAAGAAGATATAGCTGTATTAATTCCAATTAATTCACCATTGGTGTTAACTAAAGCCCCTCCACTATTTCCAGGATTGACAGCTGCATCTGTTTGAAAAAAAGATTCAATAGCTGATTGTGTTTCTCCTCTTAATATTCCTAAACTTCTATTTTTTGCACTGATAATACCTGCTGTTACAGTAGAATTTAAATCAAAAGGATTTCCGATAGCCAAAACCCATTCTCCTATTTGAACTTTGTTAGAATCTGAAAAATAAATAAAAGGTAAATTTTTATCACTTATTTTTAATAACGCTATATCCGTGCTAGGATCTGTTCCTATCAACTTAGCCCTATAAGATCTTTGATCATTAAGAGTGATTTCAATCTTTTCTGCATCTTTGATCACATGGTTATTCGTTACAATATATCCATCAGGAGATATGATTACTCCTGATCCATGAAGTCCAGGAAGGTCATTTTTTTGAGGTTTTTTTCCTCTATAATCATCAGGAAATCCAAAAAAGAAATCAAATGGATCAAATTGATTATTATATTTTCTTGAGTAATTTTTCACATTAACTACTGCATGTATTGTTTTTTCTACGACTCTAGTAAAATCAGGGACCCCAGCAGAACTGACTAATGGAGAAGAATCTGATGAGGTTAACTTTGTTTTTGACAAAGAAGATGCATATGGAAAAAGAAAAGGATCTTCTTTAGCTTTAGTGTATTGTTTATATCCAGCAATGGTTATGATTGAACTCATCATACTGCTAAGTACAATATAAAAAACTATTCTCTTCATATTTTGACAGTTAGTTATTCCGCACAAATATAAGATTCATAACTTTATTATTATAAAAAATAATGTTAACTTCGTTTTCATGAAATTGAATTTTTTTAAGTACCATGGGACAGGAAATGATTTCATACTCATAGATTCTAGAAAAGAAAAAATAGTAAAAGAATATCCTATTTTAAAAAAATTATGTGATAGACATTTTGGAATTGGTGCAGATGGAATCATTTTGATTCAAAATGATAATGATTTTAAAAGTGATTTTTATATGAAATATTACAATTCCGACGGAAAAGAAAGTACAATGTGTGGAAATGGAGGAAGATGTGCCATTCATTTTGCTAAAAAATTAGGAATTTCCAGAGGAAATAAAATTCATTTTAGAGCTATAGATGGATATCATTATGGATTGATAAAAGAAAACGAAAACAAGGATAAGGATTTAGTTTCTATGAGTTTACTAAATATAAAAAAAAATGAAATAGAAATTCATCCAGAACACGTTTTTTTGAATACTGGGTCTCCTCATCATATACTTTTTGTAGAAAACATCAAAAAAATAGATGTGTATAAAGAAGGAAGAAAAATTAGATTTCAAAATTTTTATTTGAAAAAAGGAGTCAATGTGAATTTTGTAGAAATACTTGAAAATAATACTTTACAAGTTCGTACTTATGAAAGAGGAGTAGAAAACGAAACTTTATCCTGCGGAACAGGAGTGACGGCTTCTGTCATTGCGGCATATAAAATGAATAAAATTTCCTCTATTGAAGAAATTCCAGTTTATGCTCTTGGAGGAAAATTATGGGTTTCATTAAAAGAAACAAAAGACGAATATAAAGACATTTATTTAACTGGAAATGTGTGTTTTATATATCAAGGATATATTTTAATATGAATATGAAAAATAATTATTCAATTAGTAGTGATTCTTTAAAATTTCTTAAAAAATATTTAAATAGTTCTTCCCCAACAGGATGTGAAAGTGAAGGACAAAAAATATGGATTAATTACATTAATTCTTATGTAGAAAAAATTCAAACAGATTTGTATGGAACGGCAGTAGGAATCATCAATCCGAGTTCTACATATAAATTAATTATTGAAGCTCACGTTGATGAAATATCTTGGTCTGTGAATTATATCACAGAAGATGGAATTATATATGTTTCTCGAAATGGAGGATCAGATCATCAAATTGCACCATCTAAAAGAGTCGTTATTCATACAGAAAAAGGATTCGTTCATGGAGTATTTGGATGGCCTGCTATTCACACAAGAAAATCTTCAGAAGAAAAATATCCTAGTATAGACAATATATTTGTGGATATTGGTGTCTCTAGTAAAACTGAAGCAATAAATTTAGGGATTCATGTAGGTTGTATTATTACTTATCCTGATGAGTTTTTTATTATGAATAACAATTATTTTGTATCTAGAGCATTAGATAATAAAATAGGAGGTTTTATAATAGCAGAAATTGCAAAGATGATTATGAAAAATGATGTTAATTTAAAATTTGGATTATACATAGTTAATTCTGTTCAAGAGGAAGTCGGATTGAGAGGAGCTAAAATGATTTCTCAAACCATACAACCAGATATGGCTATTGTTACGGATGTAACGCATGATACATATAGCCCTATGATTGATAAAAAAATACAAGGAGATGTTAAATGTGGATTAGGACCTGTCATTGGATATGCTCCATCAATACAAAAAGATATTAGAGAACTTATTATTAATACTGCTAACAGTAAAAAAATACTCTTTCAACGTTTAGTTTCATCTAGATATACAGGAACAGATACAGACGCTTTTGCTTATTCCAATAAAGGAGTTACATCTGCTTTAATATCCATTCCTCTAAAATATATGCATACTACAGTAGAAATGGTTCATAAAAAAGATGTGGAAAAAACTATATTATTAATTTTTGAAACGTTACAAGAAATTAATAACTCTAAAAAATTTTTTATCGATTAAATCGAAAACGAATGATATCTCCATCTTGAATAAGATAATTTTTTCCTGCCAGAAAAATTTTTCCCGCTTTTTTTACTTTTTCTTCTGATCTATATTTGATAAAATCATTATAATGAATGACTTCTGCTTTGATAAATCCTTTTTTAAAATCCGTATGAATGACAGAAGAAGCTTCATAAGCTGTACATTGATTGGGTATAGCCCAAGCTCGTATTTCTTCTTTTCCTATCGTAAAAAAACTTTGCAAGTTTAATAATTTATAGGATTCTTTCAGAACTTTTTCAACTTCATAGAAAATTAAATTTTTTTTCAAAGGTAAAACCACCAAAGGGGAATTTTCCATCTCTGCTATCTTTTTCAGATTTTTTATATGGAAAAGAGTCTTATCATTTAATTTTTCATCAGTATTACATATATAAAGAACAGGTTTGATAGTTAATAATTGCAAATCCTTTATATGTTTTTTTTCTTCTTCTTGAAATGGATACATTCTAATATTATTTCCTTTTTTTAAGAAAGAAAAAACTTTTTGGAGTGTATTTATAGATCTATCCATTTTGTCTTTTCTTGTGATTTTTTTTAATCTACTTTCTATTGTTTCTAGATCTTTTAATTGTAATTCCATATCAATAATTTCTTTGTCTCTAATAGGATTTATAGATCCTTCTACATGGATAACGTTCGTGTCGTTAAAAAAACGTATCATATGGATGATTACATTTGTTTCACGAACATGAGACAAAAATTTATTTCCCAATCCATCTCCTTTATGAGATCCTTTTATAAGGCCAGCTATATCTACTATTTTGATTTCGGATGGAATTGAATTTATTGGTTGAATAATTTCTTTGAGTTCATATAGTCTTTTATCTGGAACTTTTGTCATTCCATAATTGGGTTCTATAGTACAAAAAGGAAAATTTTCTGATAAAGCTTTTGAGTTAGAAATAAAGTTAAAAAATTTTGATTTTCCTGTATTTGGAAGACCAATAATCCCACATTTCATTAATTTAATTTTAACATTGAAATTACAAATTTTATCAATATTGTGATAAATTTAATCATTTTTAATTATCAATTTTGATAAATGAAAGAAAATAAAATGTCGTTTTGGAAACACATTGGAGAACTGAGAAAACATATTATTCACTGTTTTTGTGCAATAATCATTGCAATGATTATTTTAATGAATAATAAAGATATTATATTTGATTATATCATTTTTGGTCCATCCAAAAAGAATTTCATTACTTACCGTATATTTTATAAATTAACAAATACCTTTTTAGGCATTCATTTGAATCCTGTTTCTTTTTTTTCTAGAGATTTGGAAATACAAAATAGACAAATATTTGGACAATTCAACATTTATGTATGGACTTGTTTTATAGGAGGAGTTATTTTATCGTTTCCTTATGTTTTTTATGAGTTTTGGAAATTTATTAGACCTGCTCTTTCGGATGAAGAAAAAAAGTATTTCAGAGGAATACTGATAATAGTAACCATTCTATTTGGATTAGGAGTTCTTTTTGGTTATTTTGTGTTATGTCCATTTTTAATTCAATTTGGATATTCTTTTAGAATAAGTTACGTTCCAAAAAATATATTTGATTTATCGGATTATATCTCTTTGATCATAAATTCTGTACTGTCTATGGGAATTATTTTTTTATTTCCATTTTTCATATTTATTCTTACTAAAATTGAATTAATTTCTTATAATTTTTTAAAAAAATACAGAAAACATGCTTTTCTTATAATGTTAATTATAGCTTCTGCTATTACACCTGGAGATATTTTAAGCACGATAGTCGTTTTCATTCCACTGTTCCTTCTTTATCAAGTAAGTATATATGTATCGTTTTCCGCAAATAAAAAAACCTCTTGATTCCAAGAGGTTTTTTTATTCATGATTTTCGTATTGCTATTATTTTCGTATTGTTATTTCAACACGTCGTCCTTTTTTGTTATATTTTTTTCCTACCAATCCTCTCACTTCTATTCTAGAAGGATCTACTCCTTTCGAAACTAAAACATCAAATACTGAATTTGCTCTTTTTATAGACAATTTTTTGTTATAATAGAGTTTTCCATGAGCATCTGCATATCCATTTATATAGAATTTAGAATTTGGAAGTCTATTAATCATTATTTCAGCTATTTCATTAACAACAGCTATAGAACTATGGGATAATGAAAATTTATCTAAATTAAATAAAACAGGGTTAAAAACTATATCAGGGCATCCCTTATTTTCTTTTTTTCCGAATTCTTTAGGACATTTATCTTCATTATCCGGAATATTATCTGAATCGGTATCAGGACAACCCTTGAATTTTTTTAATCCAAATTGATTGGGACATAAATCTTCTTGATCTAAAATTCCATCATTATCTGAATCTTTTTGATTTTTATTCTGACAACAAATTTTTTCTTCTTCTTTTTTATCTTCCATTATTGGTGGTAAATAAGAATGATCTTTATTAATTTCTACTATTTTTTTGTTTTCTTGATTTTTATCCTTATTATCCTCTGCAAGCTTGAAATTTCCAAAACGGAAAACGACTCCTACATTATGTTTCCAAAAATTTAGAAAGTCACTCGATTGATAGGCAAAAACTTGGTTATAAGTACTTTGTAAGTTAACCCCAAAATTAGAAACTATCCAAAAATTTAAACCTAATCCACCATCTAATACAAAAAAATCCTTCTTATTTGTTTTAAAATACTTGGTATCTGAAATTCTTAATTCTCTATCTATATATCCATTAAATTTATGGTACCCTGCACCTAATCGCAAATAGGGATCAAATTTGTGATGAGGGAAAATGTATAAATTTACCCCATGACTCAATTTTACGAAAGTACACTTTCCTATTCTCCATCTGTTATTGTCAGCCAAACCTAATGATGCATTTAAATATAAACCAATATGTTTTTTTACATTATGCTCTAATTCTATATTAGAAATAATAGGATTAAAACTATTATTCTTTTTAAGAAAAAAACCTTTAAAAGGAGATTTTATAGGAAAATAATTAATGTCGTGTGCTCCTATTCGAACAGTCCATTTTTCTTTCGAATCTTGAGACGAATCTTGAGAAAACACAGACGAAAAAAAAGCGAATAAAGCAATAATAAAAAAATTGACGTTTTTCATAAAACTATAATTTCTTTGAATCTAAACAAATATAAATATTTGATTTCAAAAATAAATTAAATACAATTTTTAATTTTTAAAGATTGTTTAATTTCTCTCAAAGAATCTCTTTTTCGCAAAGATTCACGTTTATCATATATTTTTTTTCCCTTAGCCAAAACTATTTTTACTTTTATATATCCCTTATTATTAAAAAATAATTCAATGGGGACAACAGTTAATCCTTTGTTTTTCAATTTTTTATCTATTTTTATCAATTCTTTTTTTTTCAATAATAATTTTCTTTCTCTTCTGCTTGAATGATTACAGTTTGTTCCGAATTTGTATTCGGCTATGTACATATTCATAGAAAACAATTCTCCATTTTTCATTTGGCAAAAACTTTCCATGATATTAGCTTTATTTTGTCTGATTGATTTCACTTCAGTACCAAGAAGTTGTATTCCAGCTGTATAATGTTCTAAAAACTGATATTGAAATCTTGCTTTTCTATTTAGAATACTCATAATTTAATTAATTCTTACTTTTGTATAAGATGTATAAGATAATTAAACGAAATTACGAAAATATACAAACAAAAATTTTTTCAAAAAAAAAAAATGAATGTACGTTATTTAAAGGATTTATGTTCTCAAGTGAGAAGAGATATTCTACGAATGGTCAATGATGCAAAATCTGGGCATCCAGGAGGATCTTTGGGTTGCACAGAATATTTTGTCGCTTTATATAAAGAGATAATGCATTATAGTTCAAAAAAATTTTCTATGGATGGAGAAGGAGAAGACCTTTTTTTTCTATCTAATGGACACATTTCCCCTGTTTACTATAGTATACTGGCTCGTTCTGGTTTTTTTTCAGTAAAAGAATTATCTACTTTCAGAAAGTTAAATTCACGTTTACAAGGACATCCCTCTGTACATGGAGGACTCCCCGGAATACGCATTTCCTCGGGTTCTCTAGGACAAGGAATGTCTGTAGCTATTGGTGCAGCTTTGTCAAAAAAATTAAATAAAGAATTTCATAGCATTATTTATAGTTTACATGGAGATGGAGAGTTAAATGAAGGACAAATTTGGGAATCTGTATTATATGCAGGATCTAGAAATATAGATAATTATATAGCAACTGTTGATTATAATGGACAACAAATAGATGGAACAACAGATGAAGTATTACCTCTTGGTAATTTGAAAAAAAAATTTGAATCGTTCAATTGGAAAGTTTTAGAAGAATTAGAAGGAAATAATATTGAAAAAGTGATTGATGTTTTAAAAAAAGCAAAAAATGAAACTGGAAAAAGAAAACCTGTTTTAATTATATTATATACTCAAATGGGAAAGGGTGTAGATTTTATGGAAGGAAACAATGCATGGCATGGAAAATATCCTAATAAAGAAGAATTAGAAAGAGCTTTATCTCAAATTCATGAAACATCTTTATTAGATTATCCTTTATCTGATTGATTAAAAAAAAACAAATGTAGTATATGAAAAAATATAAAAATAAAGGGCTAAAAGAAACTAGAGCTGGTTTTGGTCAAGCATTGACTTTTTTGGGAAGAACAAATAATCAAGTGGTAGCATTGTGTGCAGATTTGACTAGCTCTTTGTTTATGAATCAGTTTTCTAAAGAATTTCCAGAAAGATTTTTCCAAATAGGAATAGCAGAAGCAAATATGATTGGAATAGCAGCTGGACTAAGCATTGGAAAATACATTCCTTTTGCTGGAACGTTTGCTAATTTTGCTACATCCCGTGTATACGATCAAATACGTCAATCTATTGCTTATTCTTATAAAAACGTAAAAATATGTGCTTCTCATTCTGGATTAACTTTAGGAGAAGATGGAGCGACACATCAAAGTTTAGAAGATATTGGAATGATGAAAATGTTGCCTGGAATGACAGTTATTAATACGTGTGATTACAATCAAACTTATGCTGCGACTTTGGCTATAGCTAATTATTTAGGTCCAGTATATTTACGTTTTGGACGTCCTGCTGTAGCTAATTTTACAGATGAAGATCAAATATTTGAAATCGGAAAGGCTGTTCTTTTAACAGAAGGAAAAGATGTTACCATTGTTTGCACAGGACATTTAGTATGGGAATCTCTAGAAGCTTCTAAAATTTTGTACAAAGAAAAAGGAATAGAATGTGAAGTTCTTAATATTCATACGATCAAACCGTTGGATGAAGAATCAATTTTAAAATCTGTAAATAAAACAAAATGTATTGTAACTGCAGAAGAACACAATTATTGGGGAGGATTAGGAGAGAGTATAGCAAGAATACTTACCACTCATAAATGTTATGTTCCTCAAAATTTAGTAGCTGTTAATGATATTTTTGGAGAAAGTGGAAAACCCATGGAACTTTTGAAAAAATATAATGTTGATCGTGATTCTATTGTCAATAACGTAAAGTCTTTATTGAAAAAAAAGAAAAAACAATAAAATTTGGAAATCAAAAATATACAAAAATTAGTTCATAATTGGATTATGAATCATGGAGTTCGTTATTTTGACGTATTGACCAACACTATTCTTTTATCGGAAGAAGTCGGTGAAGTTTCTAGAATTATTGCTAGACACTATGGAGAACAATCTAATAAAAAAAATTGTCAAAAAAATGAGGATCTTGGAGAAGAATTATCAGATGTTTTGTTTGTTCTAGTTTGTTTAGCGAATCAAAATGGAATTAATTTAGAAAAATCTTTTCACAAAAAACTAAAGAAAAAACAAATTAGAGATCATATGAGACACCATGAAAATGAAAAATTAAAGTAAAATATGTCTTCTTACATTAAGATTTATAAAGAAAAAAGTTCTTTATTCGGTTCTATATCTATAACTGGATCTAAAAGTGTGTCTAATCGTCTTTTAATTTTAAAGGCCATTTATAAGGACGATATTCAGATTGAAAATATTTCAAATTCTGAAGATACAGAAGTCTTAAAAAAAAGTTTAAATAGTACTTCTAACATATTAGATATTCATCATGCTGGAACTGCTATGCGTTTTTTGACCTCTTATTTCGCTATCCAAGAGGGAAAAGAAATCGTTTTAACAGGATCAAATAGAATGAAAGAAAGACCTATTTCTGTACTTGTAGAAGCTCTAAGAGAACTAGGATCTGAAATTTATTATTTGGAAAAGAAGGGATATCCTCCAATAAAAATTCTTGGAAAAAAAATTTTAGGAGGAAAAATAGATATAGATGCCAAAATCAGTAGTCAATATATTAGTTCTTTGATGTTAATATCAAGTCAATTTGAAAAAGGACTCGAAATTTATCTAAAAGGAAATATTACATCTATTCCATATATCAAAATGACTTTTGATTTACTAACTTTATCAGGAGTAAAAACTTCTTGGAAAGAAAAAGTAATCCATATCTATCCAAAAAAATATGAAGGAAAAAAATACTTTTATATAGAATCAGATTGGAGCTCTGCTTCTTACTACTATTCTATGGTGGCGATTTCAAGAAAAAGTCACATTACTTTATCTTCATATAGCAATGAAAGTTTACAAGGAGATAGAAAAGTTGCTTCTATATATGATAAAAATTTTGGGGTTTCTACTGTTTTTGAAAAAAATGCAATTACGTTAAATAAAAAATTTAATTTTTTTTCCCAAAAATTCATTGAATTAAATTTAAATAAAACTCCAGATATTGCACAAACTATTGTTGTTACTTGTGCTGCACTTGGAATCAAATGTAGTTTAAAAGGATTGGAGACATTAAAAATTAAAGAAACAGATAGGCTGAAAGCATTAAAAGAAGAATTATTAAAATTTGGAGTAATAACAAAAATTACAGATTCTTGTCTAGAGATCACTGATTTTTTTTCTAAAAAAATCAATTCTTTTGTAAGAATAAAAACCTATCAGGATCACAGAATGGCAATGTCTTTTTCTCCATTTGGATTATGTTCTTCTTTTTTACAAATAGAGGATCCAAATGTTGTCGAAAAATCATATCCTAACTTTTGGAAAGATTTAAAATTTTTAGGATTTTCAATTGATTATCATGAATAATAAAGAATTCTTCTTGCCATAATAAATCGATGACTCCAGTATTTTTGATATAATTGAGAGATAGTTACACCATTAGACGTAGAAGCATGAATGAAAAATACATTTCTGGGACTAACGTGGATTACCATTCCTACATGATTTATTTTTCTAGACGTTCCTGTAGCAAAAAATAATAGATCTCCTTTTCCTATTTGTTTTTTAGGAACGAAAAAACCTTTTTTGGCTTGATGATAAGAAATACGTGGTAAAGATATTTTATAAGAATCGAAAATATTTTTTATAAAAGAAGAACAATCTATTCCTGTTTTAGTCTTTCCTCCATATAGATATGGAGTAAACATATAATTTTTAGCTTTTTCTATAATACATTCTGTTTTCTCCTTAAAAAAAAGTTTTTGATTAATGATTTGAAAATAATTTTTACAGTTATTACTGTATGGCGTTTCCTTTTTTTTTCTGGAAAAAATTCTTTCATATTTTTTTTTATGTTCTATATTTCCATATAATGAAAAAGAAATAAAATGATAATAAAAAACTATAAGTAAAACAATTTTAGAGTTTATAACAAAGATATTTTTTACTATTTAAAAGAAATTCCAATAGCTTACCAAATATAAACAAAATACTTGTATTAAATACAAAAAAAATTTAATTTGTATTCCTATTTTTTTGATCAGGCCCATTCGTCTATTGGTTAGGACGTCAGGTTTTCATCCTGGAAAGAGGGGTTCGATTCCCCTATGGGCTACTACTATAATTTTAGTGATTATGGCAAATCATTTATCTTCTCTAAAAAGAATTAGACAAAACTATACTAGACGTTTACGTAACAAATATGCATATAAGAGCACAAAAACATCCATGAAAAAATTATTAAAAGAAAAAAACAAGGAAAAACATTATATTGTAATTTCTATGATAGATAAATTAGCTAAAAAAAATATTATACATGTTAATAAAGCATCTAGATTGAAAAAAAAATTCAATAGAAAATTATTTTCTAATTGATTTTTGCATGAAATATTTTTTAAAATTCCATCATTACACAGCTTTTTTAGTTCTTACTTTTTTAGTCATGCTAATGATCCATCTTTTATGGAGAAAATGTTACGGACTAAAAGTTAATGAAGGAACGTTTTTTTTTAAAATTATATTGAATGGGACCGTATTCACTATGATTATTCAAATTTTTATCGGTTTATTGCTAATTAATTCCTACTTTTTTTCTTTATACAAGAATAATGGAATGATTCAGATTTTAAAACAAGAAAAAAATCGTTTTAAATTTATAGAACATCCAATTATGATGATGATTGGGTTTTTGATATTCATTTTTTTCTACAATAAATTATATCAAAAAGGAAAAATTACTAATACGATTTTATTTTTGTTTTTTTTATCTGTATTGACCATAATGATTCGTTTTCCTTTCAATAATTAAATTTTATAATATGAAAATAAGTCCATTATCTCCAATAGGAATATTTGATTCTGGAATAGGCGGACTTCTTATAGCTAAAGAAATAAAAATTCGTATGCCTAATGAAGATTTTATTTATTTTGGAGATACTGAAAATATGCCTTATGGAGAAAAGTCTAAGGAATTTATTATAGAGAATTCTATGAAAATAGCTTATTTTCTTTATAAAAAAAGATGTAAAGCTCTAGTTATTGCCTGTAATTCAATAACATCTAATTCTTTAGAATCTATTCACAGAATATTTCATAGAAAAATATTAATATTTAATGTCATAGATCCTATAGTGAAAAATCAAATTTTTCTTTTTTCCAAAAGAATAGGAATAATTGCCACGCCTGCTACAATACGTTCAAATTTTTATATAAAAAAAATAAAAAAATATTATCATCATTTAGATGTATTTCAAATATCTACACCTTTATTGGCTCCAATGATTGAGAAAGGGTTGAAAATTAAAAAAAATGTTCTAAAAAATTATTTAAATCATTTTAAATCAATAGATACACTTTTACTAGCCTGCACTCATTATCTATTTCTTAAACAAGAAATAGATAAATTTTATCATGGAAAAGTTCACTTAATTGATATACAAAAAATAGTAGTACAGGAAATAAAAAAAAAATTATATGAAGAAAAATTATTGTGTATTCATCCAAACTGGAATAGTAAGTTTCCTATTTTTTATACATCTAGTTCTATTCCTACTTTTTTTGAAAAAAAAGTTAGAATTCTTTTTGGAAAAAAAGTATTTATTAAAACACATGTTTTTAATTCTTCCTAATTTGTGCATCAATTACAGACAAAGTTGCTAAATTAACTATTTCTTCTATACTGGATTGCATTTGCATAACATGTGCTGGTTTTCGCATTCCTAACATAACAGGTCCAATAGTTTGAACGTCTCCTAATCCTCTAATAAATTTATAAGTTAAATTTCCTGATTCTAAATTTGGAAAAATAAAAATATTTGCTCTCTTTTTAACTAGCTTAGAGAAAGGAAATTTGCTAGCTAATAAAAATTCATTTAAAGCAAAATCAGGTTGTAATTCTCCATCTACTATTAAGTTTGGATATTTTTTATGCAAAAAATCTACTGTTTTAGATACTTTAGAAGATGTTTTTGAATTAGATGAAAAATTTTGAAAAGATAACATTGCTATATGCGGTTCAATATCAAATCCTTTAACTACATGAGAAGCCATTAAAGCTATTCTAGCTAATTCTTCACTTGTTGGATCTGGAATTACAGCCGTATCTGCTAAAAATAAAGGACCACGTTTTGTTAATAAAATCATCATTCCTGCTGTTTTGTGAACGGAATTTGCTCTACCTATAACTTCTAACATCGGACGTAAACTTAATGAAAAGCTTCTTGAATATCCTGTAATTACTGCGTCTGCTTCTCCTTGATCTACCATCATGGCTCCAAAGTGATCATTGCTACGCATACGTATTTTTGAATCGTATAAAGTCAAACCTTTTCTGTTTCTTCTTTTCCAAAGAATTTGAGAAAAGTATTCTACTTTCTTTCTATTTTCTTCTTTTTCTGGATCTATAATTTCTAATTCAACGTCCAGTTTATTTTCATTTATTAAACGTTTGATTCGATATTCATTTCCTAAAACGACAGGAACAGAAATAATTCCTTCTTCATGAAGAATTTGAACAGATTTTAATATATCGTATTCTTCTCCATTACAAAAAATAATTTTTTTAGGATTTGTACGCGCTCGATTTTGAATCATTCGAAGCATTTTACTTTCATATCCCATTCTATCAAGTAATTTTTCTTGATAGATTTTCCAATCTAATATTGGATTTCTTGCTACTCCAGAATCCATAGCTGCTTTTGCTACAGCAGGAGCAACACGAGTAATCAAACGATTATCAAAAGGTTTTGGAATAATATATTCTTTTCCAAAAGAAATATTTTTTTTATTATAAACAATGTTCACTTGTTCTGGAACAGATTCTTTCGCTAAAGAAGCTATAGCATGTACAGCTGCTAATTTCATTTCATCATTAATTACACTAGCATGAACATCTAGTGCTCCTCTGAAAATATAAGGAAACCCTAAAACATTGTTAACTTGATTTGGATAATCACTTCTTCCAGTTGCCATAATAACATCTGGACGGACTTTAATTGCTAAGTTGTAATCTATTTCTGGATCAGGATTAGCCATAGCAAACACAATTGGATTTTTTGCCATACTTTTCAACATGTTAGGAGTTAATACTCCTCCTATAGATAATCCAATAAAAACATCTGCATTTTTGATAGCTTTATCCAGTTTTTGGATTGGATAAGTATTTACAGCAAATTCTTTTTTTTCTTGATTCAAATCAGTTCTAGAAGAATGTAACAAGCCTTTACTATCAAACATAAGAATATTTTTAGAGTTAATCCCAAGTTGTTTATAAGTTCTTGTGCAGGATATGGCTGCTGCTCCTGCTCCATTAACAACCATATTAATTTCATGAATTTTTTTTCCAACATAGTCGATTGCATTAAGTAATGCCGCTCCTGAAATAATAGCTGTTCCATGTTGATCATCATGCATAACAGGAATACTTAATTCTTTTTTAAGTCTTCTTTCTATTTCAAAAGCTTCTGGAGCTTTTATATCTTCTAAATTAATCCCTCCAAAAGTAGGAGCAATAGCTTTTACTGTTTCTATAAATTTTTCTGGATCAGATTCGTCTATTTCTATATCAAAGACATCAATTCCAGAAAAAATTTTGAATAAAAGAGCTTTTCCTTCCATAACCGGTTTAGAAGCTAATGCTCCAATATCTCCAAGTCCTAATACTGCTGATCCATTAGTAATGACTGCGACAAGATTTCCTTTAGAAGTGTATTTATATACTTCTTTAGAAGAACGAGCTATTTCTTTACAAGGCTCTGCTACTCCTGGAGAATAAGCAAGAGAAAGATCTCTTTGACTGCTATATTTTTTTGTAGGTGTAATTTGTATTTTTCCAGAAGGAAATTTGCTATGATAATTTAAAGATTCTTCACGAAAACTACTTATGTTTTTTCTCATTATGTTAAAATATTTATTAATAATTTTGAAATAGAAATAGGGTTTTTGAAAAAAATTTTTTTATTTCCAATAAATATTTTCCTCAAAAAAATATTTTTTATTTGATTTCCACCTAATTATAAGTTTATAATATCCTTTTTTCAAAAATTTTTTAGGAATAAATAATCTTTTTTTTGAAGACTTCGATATTTTGAAAGATCTCGTAAGATCCAAATCTTTAGAAGATGATCTAAATAAAGTAAAAAATCCATAAAAATCATAATTAATAAGTGGAAATTGAATTTCAATTCCAGAAGATAAAATGAAAATTTTTATTTTCTCAGGGAGTTCTAACACATTTTTCTTTTCATTTATAATTTCTTGATATTTCATTTCTTCTTCATAATATCTGTCTGATACAAGTTGGCTCCCTACATGGGGGAAAAAAAAGGCAACATAAATAATAAAGATTATAAAAATAACTAAAGATAACAATATTCCGGTATCCCAATTGAATTTTATTTTCATCATTCAAATTTTATAAAATAGAAAAACTAAACGATAATATAAAAATCGAAATGTATAATGTACATAAGTATACAGTAGTATTTACATTTTGCTCCACTCTGTTATTTTTTTTCCTTGAGGATCCTTAAATGTTAAAGGTTTTTTAGATTTTTGATTAATAAAATAAACATAACTGGATATCTTTTCAATATCATTTCCTTTAATTTCTCCTGATTTTCCAAAAGCACGCATAGTTTGATTATTATCGCTTCCATTCCATATAATAGAGAAGATATTTTTAAACAAATCTTTTTCTTTCGTATTGATCCAATAATCATCTGTTAAATTGGGACCTATATTTCCACTTCCATCCGATTTATGACAAGTTGCGCAATTCTCATCAAAAAGAGTTTTTCCACTACTGATTAAATGATCCTTAAAACAAGCATTTTCTATAGTCACTTGCGGAGTATTCTTTTCAAAAATTTCTATTTCTTTCAACTGATTCTTATAAGATATCTCATATTCCTTATAAGAATTAGAGAAATCTATTGTTAAATAAGCAAAAAAATAAATTGCGGAAAAAACAATTGTTAGATAAAAAAGATGGACCCACCACATTGGTAATTGATTATCTAACTCTATAATTCCATCGAATCCATGATCTATTTTTTTAACTCCATCATTCATTTTTTTAGGATCATGAAATATAAATTTATAAAGTCTATAAAAATAATTCCCTTCGTTTTCTTCAAAAATTTTCCTCTTTTCTTCTTCTGCAAGAGACTGTAATTTTTTTCGAAAAATCAAATTATTAATAAATTCTAAAATCCATAATAATATCGTAGTTATAATCAAAAAAAAGATAGTAATAGGATGTACTAAATACGATATATGATTATAGCTTCTAAAAAAGACATAGAACATAAATATTATAACAGATAAAAAAGAAGGAATCATAATAAAAGAAGGAACTCTAGATCTCATACCCTTTTCTTTTTTTTTCTCCTTCTAAAGGAATCAAGCTTATTTCTTCATAATATTTTTTAGGCTTTGAAAACACAAAAAATAAAATAAAAAAGAAAACTAACAAAAATAAAATTAACATAATAGATTGAAAAATTCCCACATTTTTTTCTTCTGTAAAATATTTTTTAAAAAAACTTATCATGTTTTTTCTAAGATTTAATATCTGTCCCCAGTCTCTGTAAATAAGCAATGATAGCTATAATTTCTCTTTTTTCTAAAGAAACAAATTTTTCTTTTTCTACTTTTTTTTGTTGATCAATTTCTATTTTTATATTTGGATACTCATTATAAATATCAGACACAATTTTATTTGCTTGACGATCCATATCTTGATTCACATTCTTTATATATTCCAAAGTGTATGGAACTCCTAATTTGATCATTGCTTTTATTTTTTTTTCTGTATTAGACCTGTCTAACTTATTATAAATTAGCCAGGGATATCTTGGCATAATAGATCCAGGAGAAGTTGATCTAGGATTGAACATATGATTATAATGCCAAGAATTAGGGTTTTTCCCTCCTTCTCTAGCCAAGTCTGGACCTGTTCGTTTAGATCCCCAAAGAAATGGATGATCATATACAAATTCTCCGGCTTTAGAATATTCTCCATAACGAACCACTTCATCTCTAAATGGACGGACTTGAGCACTGTGACAGGAATTACATCCTTCTCTAACAAATAAATCTCTACCTTCTAATTCAAGAGCTTTATAAGGTTTTACATTATGAATAGTAGGAATATTAGATTTAATCACTAAAGTAGGAATTATTTCTATAAAACCTCCAATGGCCACTGCTATAAAAGAAAGAATTGTTAATTGTATTGGTTTTTTTTCTAACCAACTGTGAAATTTTTCATTTTTTTCTTTTATTTTTCCATAAAATGGATCACATTTAAATTTTTCATTATCAATTGAATAACCTTTTTTTATTGTTTTAAAAACATTATAAATCATTAAAACAAAACCCAAAAAGTAAATTATTCCACCTATAAATCTAATTTTATAAAATGGAATAATAGATAACACTGAATCTAAAAAATTTTTATAAGCTAAAGTTCCATCAGGGTTAAACTTCTTCCACATCATAGATTGTAATATTGCACCAAAATACATAGGAAAAATATACAATACGATTCCTAAAACACCTAACCAAAAATGAATATTAGCCAATGATATAGAATATAATTTAGTATTCCATATCTTCTGTGTTAACCAATATATAACTCCAAAAGCCATAAAACCATTCCATCCTAAAGTTCCTAAATGGACATGAGCTATTACCCAATCTGTGAAATGTCCAATAGAATTCAAAGTTTTAGTAGCAAGCATAGGCCCTTCAAAGGTTGCCATTCCATAACAAGTAATTCCCACCACAAAAAATTTCAAAATAGGATTTTTTTTTACTTGATTCCAATCTCCTCTTAGTGTAAGTAATCCATTCAACATTCCACCCCATGAAGGAGCAATTAACATTATTGAAAAAATAGTTCCTAACATTTGAGCCCAATTAGGAAGCGATGTATACATTAAATGATGAGGTCCTGCCCATATATATACAAATATTAAGGACCAAAAATGAATAATAGAAAGTTTATAAGAAAAAATAGGTTGATTGGATGCTTTCGGAACAAAATAATACATTAATCCCAATATAGGGGTGGTCAAAATAAATGCAACAGCATTATGACCATACCACCATTGCATTAAAGCGTCTTGTACTCCAGCATATATGGAATAACTTTTAAAAGATAAAAGAGATATAGGCAACTCTAGATTATTAAATAAATGTAACATAGCTACAGCAACCCATGTCCCTAATAAAAACCAAATGCTAACATACAAATGTTTTATTCTTCTTTTTAAAATAGTCCCTATCATATTAATTCCATAAACAATCCAAATTAAAAAAACTCCTATATCTATAGGCCATTCATGCTCAGCATACTCTTTACTAGTGTTTATTCCTAATAAAAAAGTAATCCAAGTAGAAATAATAAATATTTGCCATCCCCAAAAATGAATCCAACTAAGAACATCACTAAAAATTCTAGTCTTTAATAAACGTTGTAAAGAATAATAATAGCCTGTAAAAATTATATTCCCCACAAAAGCAAAAACAGCAGTACTAGTATGCAACATTCTCCATCTTCCAAACCCTATGATTCCTTGAGAATCCTTAAGTCTGTTCCCAAAAATAGATTCAGGAATTTCAGGATAAAATAATAACAAGGCTATAAACAATCCAGCTAAAAATCCAATAAAAGCCCAAAACATCGTAGCATATAAAAAAGCTTTTACAATACGATTATTGTAATAATATGATGCATTTATTAATTTCATTATAAAATCATTATTAATTAATTTTTTTCAATATCATCAATTAAGATTCTAATTCTAGGAGATTCATAATCATCAAATTGTCCAGAATAAAGACCAATTAAAAAAAATATGAGAAAAAACGCTCCTAAAGAAATACTAGATAATATCATAATAATTAATATGTCCATAATAAAAATTTCAGAATTTTTTAAAAAATAAATTTTCTTGAAATTAGCCAAGTAGATATAATAGAAAAAAAAATAACAGAAAAAGAACTTAAAGGCATCAGAATAGCGGCTATAATAGGCTTTAAATTACCGGTAACAGCAAAAAAAATACCTACAACATTATAAAGTAAGCTAATCATAAAATTGACAATCACTAATTTCCTAGAAATTCTGGATATTTTCAAAAATAAGAAAATTTTATTCAAACAATTAGATTGCAAAAAAGCATCACAACTTGGAAAAAAGTTAGTTGGATTTTCAGAAACAGAAACCCCTACTTCACTTTGACTTAGAGCTGCACAATCATTAATTCCATCTCCAAACATCATTATTTTCTCTCCTTTTTTTTGTAATCTCTTAACATAATTTAGTTTATTTTCTGGACTCTGATTAAAAAATACTTCACCAGATTTTGGCAAGATAGATTTCAAGTATTTTTTTTCTAATTCGTTCTGATCTCCAGAAAGGATAATTATTTTATACTCTTTCAATTTTTGAAAAATATTCTTTATTCCTTTTCTATAATAATTTCTAAATAAAAAGTAACCTACAAATTTTTCATTTATAGAAATAAAGACTGTTGTTTTATTTTTATCATTTATTTTTGTTGAAATTCCTAAATATTTTCTAGACCCTATTTTAATCGGTATATTTTTTATGATCCCTTCTAATCCTTGTCCCATTACTTCTTTAAATTTCTTTATGGAATAAAAATCTCTTATAGATAACTCTGATAATATTCTTTGACTTAAAGGATGCCTAGAATTTTTTAATAAAGAAGCTATGATCTTTTTTTCCTCATATTTTATATTTCCTATAAAAAATATCTTTTCTTTATTTGGATCAGTTATAGTTCCTGTTTTATCAAAAATTAAAGTCTTGATTGTAGAAATCCTTTCCATTGTGAAAATATCTCTGATATAAAAACTTTTTTTAGAAAAAAAACGTATTATATTTCCAAATATCAATGGAGTAGAAAGAACCAAAGCACAAGGGCAAGTGATGATTAAAACTGAAAAAGTAGTCTGAAATGTTTTTGATATATCATTATTTAAAAACCAATATATTCCAGTTATTATAGAAATCATTAAAATGATAGGAGTAAAATACTGACTAAATTTAGTGGATATTGAGTTTAAGTAAAATAATTTTTTATGATTGTTAAATTTATTTTTGTTCCACAATAAACTCAAATAACTGTGATCCACATTTTTAATCACTTTTAGAAAAATAGCTTCTCCTCTTTGTTTAGAACCAGCATAGATCCTATCTCCTATTTTCCTATTTATTAAATAAGATTCACCTGTAATAAAACTATTATCCAATACTGCGTTTCCTTTCATTAGGATAGAATCGGAAGGAATAATCTCTTCATTTCTAATTAGAATAGTGTCTCCTTTTTTTAAAGAAGAAAGTAAAATTTTTTCTTCTTTTTTATTTTCGTGTATTTTTGTTATTAAAACTGGATAAAAAGATTTATAATTTTTTTCAAAAGAAAGAATCTTATTATGAGTATAAATTTGAAATATTCTACTCACAAGTAGAAATAAAGAAAAACTAGAAATACTATCAAAATATCCAGAACCTAAATCAAAAAAAATTTCATAACAACTCCATAAAAAAAGAACCAATATTCCAATGGAAATAGGAACATCTATATTCAGAACATGTTTCTTTAATCCCAAAAATGCATATTTTATATGATCTGAAAAAGAAAATATTACAACAGGTAAAGATAAAAATAACATTAAATAACGAAAAAAGTTCCTATTTTCCAAGAACCATGTATCTTGATAAGCACCAACATATTCTGGAATAGACAAAAGCATTATATTTCCAAAACAAAAAAAGGAAACAGCTAATTTTCCTATTAATTTCCTATCAAATGTGTTCTTTCCCCTTTTTTCTATTGATTCAAAATTAATAGAAGGTCTATACCCCATCTTATCAAGAATTCTAGCTAAATGACTTAATTTCAATTCAACATTATTGAATGTTATCCAAATTTGTTTACTGGAAAAATCAACAGTAGATTCTAGAATATTTTTATGAAACTTAGATAAACTTTCCAAAACAAAAACACAAGAACTACAATGAATGGAAGGAATTAAAAAACGAACAGTCGTAATATTATTATGATTAAAATCAATTATTTTTTCTGCAATTTTTTTATTATTAAGAAAATCAAAAAAATCATTTTTATTCATAATAAAAATTCTAATTTCTAATTAATTAGGTTCTTGTATATATTTTTTGTATTCTTCCAAAGACATCAATCTATTATATTCTTCTATATCTGAGATTTCTATTTGTATAATCCATCCTTCGTCATAATAACTTTTATTGATAAGTTCTGGTTGTAATAACAATTTTTTATTAATTGAAAGGATGCAACCTGAAACAGGCATAAACAAATCTGAAACAGTTTTTACCGCTTCTATTGTTCCAAATAGATCTCCTTCTTTTATTTTTTCTCCTATTATAGAATTTTCTACATCTAGATAAACAATATCTCCCAACTCATTTTGAGCAAAATGAGTAATTCCTATATAAGCTTTTCTATTTTTTTGGGAATCTAATCCTATCCATTCATGATTTTTACTGTACCTCAAATTATTAGGGTTCATATATATATATAATGTTTAATTATTTAAACTTGTTTTTGTACAGTTTAATTTTTTCTTAATAAAAAGAAAAATTTTATAAAGAAAATGTATTTTTTTCTTGAAAAAAGAATCGTTTTTTTGATTATTTTGCATAATAGATGTCAAGTATAAGTTTATTCTTTTTTCTATTCCACAAGAATTTTCTTCATCAAACTTCCATAGAAGATACTTTTCTATCTGATTAATTAACAAATCGGCATAATTTAACGATGTTGCATAACCAGCCTGTTTCAGTTCTGTTGCCCAAGATTGATAATCATTTTTTTTTAAAAGAAATAATTTAGAATAACGTGGATGTTGCAAAAATTTAGAGTGATCTTGAAAAGATTCTCGTACAGAATTATATTTACGAAAACATTCTTTTGGAAGATCATCATTATGGTAATAAATATCTCCCATCCAATTTTTACCACATTTAATTCCAAAATGATTATTCGTAGCTTTGGATAAATGGCTATTTCCACTAGAAGATTCCAAAATTCCTTGTCCTAATTTAATACTAGCTGGTATTCCAAATTTTTCCATTTCTTCAACAGCAAAAACAGCATATTTTTTAATGTATTCAATGACTCTTTCTATTTCTTTTCTTTCTTTTGAGAAAGACGAATCTTTTGAGAAAGACGAAAATAAAGGCATCAAAAAAAGCAATATAAAATAAAAAAATTTTTTCATTCAATGAGTAAAATTACGTTTTTTTATAAAAATTTTTGGAATCAAGTAAAAAGAGTCCATGAAAATCCAGTTCTGATAAATAATTCTTTTTTGTTAAGAGGACTATAAATGGAATGAACTCCTATATTTTGAATACTAAGATAAAATATAGTTCTATATATTTTCAAGTTTAAAAAATAATTCATAAAAGGATTTCCTCCAATTTTATATGGATAACATTCTTTTTCCGAAGGGAAAAGAGAAACATCAAAAGGATAATAAATTTTTTGATAATAAAAATTGCTGAAATAATGAACAGAAACCCCCGTTTTTATTGATAATGCCTTATTAAAATAATTATCTTGATAAGAAATTGTGCTTCTTGATAAAAAATTGGGTATAGAAAAAATTAATGGATCAGAGTTATATTTTTGATACAAAAAAAGATTATTAAATTGAAATTTCCATATATTTTGTGTTGTTTTTATTTTTAATCCGTATGATTGAATATCCTTACGATATAAAAATTTTTCCATTTCTTTTTTTTCGTCTAAAAAAGAATGATCCAATTTAGAAATATAAAAAGAAACATGAAAATTATCTTTATAAAATAAAGAAAAATCCATTGTTTTTTCTTTATCAAAAACCAACATATTACTTCGTTGATTGTTATAACAATCTTCATTTTTTTTTAGAATATAAAGATGAATAAAATCAGAAGAAACTCCTTTATTATCAGATATATGTATTTTGCTAGAAAAATCAAATTTTGAAAACAAAAGTGTATTAAATTTCATGTCCATTTGAAAATATGTTTTTTTCAAATTATTATATTCCATTATCCATTTAGTGTGAGAATAAAATTTTAAAAAATTATTAATAGGATAATTTATTTTAGTTTCTATAGAAAGATTGTTTATATACTTATTTTTAGGAATCATTTTATTGTTATAATCATTAATTAAAAACAATTGATAATATATTTTATCAAAAATTGATCCTACTTCTATTTCAAATTTATTTTTCTTAAACATTAAGAAAAAACTGTTTTTCAAATAAAAATGATTAATTTTATTTTTTTGTTCAGAAAAATAATGACTTTTAGAATATTTTTCATATTCCATATATGTCTTAAAAAAAAACAATTTATTAGGAAAAATCTTTTGAATAAAACTTATGTAAAATCTGTTATGAACAAATTTTTTTTGATCTAAAAAAACATTTTTATAATTTTTAATATTATTCCATTTGAAGACTTCTTCTCTTTCTTTGAGAAAAAAATTTTGGAAAATATAATGTCCCCATAATTTATAATAATAATCATATTGATCCTGAAAACTAAAAGTAGTTAGTAAGAAATTTTGATTTCTTTCAAAATCAAGTTTATCCTTAAAATTAAGTGCCCTATATTCCATAGAATAATTCATTTTTTCATTTGGACTCTGAGAAAAAAAACCGCCCAATCCTCTTTCTTGAAATAAATTACTTTCATAAAAAATTTCTGAAAGAGGAGTTTTAACATCAAAATATTGAACCTTTTCACGAGAAAAAAAAGGATCCTTAAAAAGAAGAATTTTTTGAGAATGATAGAGGTTTTTTTGTGTAAAATTTCTGTTGGGAATTAATAAATTTTTTTCTTTTCCTCGATTATAAAAAAAACCGAAATCATCATGTTTAAAAAAATTATGAGAATAATATTTTTCAATAGAAAAAGATTCTATGTTTAATAAAGTTTTTTTAAAATTATTTTCCTCTGTCCAAAATCTGTAATCCTGAGAAGTAGGAAGATAAACATCTACATAATTTTTTTCTTTTTCCGTATTAACAGAATCTTCGTTTTGATTCCAAATTTTTCTTTCTATCCCTTCTATAGAATAAGAAAATATAAAAAGAAAACAAACAAAAATGAATATTTTCATAAGATATAAAAATTTATTTATATTTGCATGAGGTTAATGTCATTTCTAAAGTAAATGGTATTCTTAAATTAATTGAGGTAAGATCATCTCCCAACAATATTTACTTACAAGAAGGCTTGTCTTTATGACGGCCTTTTTTCATCATATAAAAATACCATAAACTATGTTTAAATTTAATTTTAGAACTATTCAGAAAAAAATTTTAGCTGATAGTACTACACCAATAGAATTATATTTAAAACTAAGAGATAGTTTTCCAAATACATTATTATTAGAATCTTCTGATTATCAAATTACCAAAAACAATTCTTCTATTCTTTGTATTAATCCAGTTTCAGAATTTATTCTAGATAAAAATGTATTGCGAATATCATATCCAAATGATGTTCATAAACACATTTTTATAAATGATCGATTGGACATACAAATTTTAATTGAGGAATTTTTTAAAAGATTTGAAAGTGAAAATACTTCTTTTTCTTATTCCGGTTTATATGGATACATATCTTATGATAGTATTCAATATTTTGAAAATATTCGGTTTCATGCTCCAATTAAAGAAATATATCATCTTCCTCAGATACGATTTAGTTTTTATAGAAACCTAATTGTATTCCGACATTTTCACAATGAAATCTACTTAATTGAACATCAATTCATTAATAATGATAAAAAAACTTATATAAATCAATTAGTAGAATTAATAAAAAAGAAAAATTTTCCTGATTTTCCATTTAAATCTGTAGGAAATCGTTCTTCAAATGTTACTGATATAGAATACAAAAAAATGGTATCCCAAGGAATAAAAGCTTGTTTACGGGGAGATGTTTTTCAAATAGTATTATCTCGTCAGTTTCAACAGAAATTTACAGGAGATGAGTTTAATGTATATCGTGCTTTGCGATTTATAAATCCTTCTCCATATCTTTTTTATTTTGATTATGGAAGTTATAAATTGTTTGGTTCTTCTCCAGAATCACAATTAATCATTAATAATCAAATAGCTTATATTAATCCAATAGCAGGAACTATACGAAGATCAGGAAACAAAGAAAAGGATAAAAAATTGTCTGAAAATCTATCTAATAATCCAAAAGAAAATGCAGAACATGTCATGTTAGTAGATTTAGCAAGAAATGATTTGAGTAAAAATTCTTCCAATGTAAAAGTAGAAGGGTTTAAAGAAATTCAAGTTTTTTCTCATGTCCTACATATGGTATCTAAAGTATCTGGAAAACTGGAAGAAAATATATCTATTATAAAAGTATTTGGAGACACTTTTCCTGCAGGAACTTTATCAGGGGCTCCTAAGTATAAAGCAATGGAATTGATAGATAAAATGGAAAATCAACATAGAGGAATATATGGAGGAGCTATTGGTTTTTTTGGATTGAATAATTCTTGTATGAATACAGCTATAGTAATTCGTTCTTTTGTCAGCAAAAATAATACTCTTTTTTTTCAAGCTGGAGCAGGAATCGTTTCTGATTCTAAAGAAGAAAAAGAGTTAGAAGAAGTAAATAATAAGCTAATGGCCTTATTTAAAGCTATAGAATTAGCTAAAAATATATGAAGTATTATGAATAAAATACTGATTTTAGATAATTATGATTCTTTTACTTATAATCTTGTTCATGCTGTAAAAAAATTAACAAAAAATCCTGTCCAAGTATATAGAAATAATGAGATTAAACTTTCTGATATAGAAAAATATAACAAAATTATTCTTTCTCCAGGACCAGGAATTCCTGATGAAGCACATATTTTAAAACCTTTAGTAAAAACTTTTGCTTCTACCAAAAGTATTTTGGGAGTTTGTTTAGGACAACAAGCTATAGGAGAGGTTTTTGGCGCTAAGCTTCTTAATACAAAAGAAGTTTATCATGGAATAGCTAGTTCTATAAAAATTGTAGATCCAAAAGAAATTCTTTTTCAAAAATTACCTAGAGAGATTAAAGTTGGTCGTTATCATTCTTGGATTATATCTCCACATAATTTTCCTGAAGAACTTAAGATTACAGCTATTGGAGATAAAGGAGAAATTATGGCTTTGCGTCATAAATTTTATGATATACGTGGAGTCCAATTTCATCCAGAATCTATTTTAACTCCATATGGAGAAAAAATAATAAGTAATTGGTTAAAAATGAAGTAAAAATGAAAGAAATATTAGAAAATCTTTTTTTAGAAAAAACTTTAACAAAACAAGAGTCTAAGAATCTTATTCTGGAGTTATCAAAAGGAAAAATTAATAAAACCCAAGCTGTGGCTATAACTACTATATATAACATGAGAACGCCTACATTAGAAGAAATAGTAGGATTTAGACAAGCATTAATGGAATTATGCATAAAAGTAAATCTCACTGAATTTAATGCTGTTGATATAGTAGGAACAGGTGGAGACAAAAAAAACACTTTTAATATCTCTACTTTAGCATGTTTTATAGTAGCAGGAGCAGGAGAAAAAGTGATTAAACATGGAAGTTTTAGTTCTTCCTCTATAACTGGTTCTTCAAGTATTTTAAAAGAGTTAGGATATCATTTCACGAATAAAGAAGACAATTTAAAAAATCAGTTGGATAAAGTTGGTTTTTGTTATTTGCATGCACCTATATTCCATCCAGCTTTAAATATTATATCTGAAACAAGAAAAGAATTAGGAATTAGGACTATTTTCAATACACTTGGTCCAATTATCAATCCAGGAGAACCAAAAAGTCAATTATTAGGAGTTTCTAATTTAGAATTAGCCAGAATATATTATTATATGTATCAAAATACAAAAAATAATTATGCTATTATTCATAGTTTAGACGGTTATGATGAAATAACACTTACTAGTGGGATGAAATGTTATACCCCAAAAGGGGAAAAATTCTATTCTATAGAAGAATTGGGAATAGGGAAAAAAAATAAGATTAAAGTGAATCCTGATGAATTAAAAGGAGGAAAAAATACAGAGGAAAATATTCGTATATTCATTAGTATTTTATCAGGAGAAGGAACTTTAGCTCAAAATGAAGTTGTTTTGATAAATGCTACATTTGCATTGGGTCTGATCAATCAAGACAGTCTTGAGAATAATTATGATAAGGCAAAAAGATCTTTAAAAAGTGGAAAAGCAAAGAATATTCTCAAAAAATTATTGAGCTTATGAATATTCTTGAAAAAATAGTATCTGTTAAACAAAAAGAAGTCTTTAATAATAGAATCCTCCGCCCTATAAAAGAATTGGAAAATAGTTTTTTCTTCAAAAGAAAAAATTTTTCTTTAGTTAAAAGTCTAAAGAAAAGCAAAACTGGTATTATTGCAGAATTTAAATCCAAATCTCCATCTAAAGGAGTTATAAACAATATAGTTTCAATAGAAAAAGTAGTCAAAGATTATGAATTATCAGGAGTTAGTGGAATATCTATTCTTACAGACAAAAATTTTTTTTCTGGAAAAAATGAAGATTTAAAAAAATCACGTTCTATCGTTTCCATTCCTATACTCAGAAAAGATTTTATTATAGATGAATATCAGATTATAGAATCTAAATCTATAGGAGCGGATGTGATTTTATTAATTGCTGGGATTCTTTCTAGAAGTCAAATAAAAAACTTTTCTAAAATTGCAAAAAGTATTGATTTAGAAGTAATTATTGAAATTCATAATGAATTTGAAATTGATAAAATAACAGATGAATTAGATATTGTGGGAATTAATAATCGAGATTTAAAAACTTTTATTGTAGATTATGATAATTGTTTGAAATTATCTTCAAAAATTCCTGATAATTATATAAAAATAGCAGAAAGCGGGATAAATAATAGAAATATTATTCTTGAATTAAGAAAACAAGGGTTTGAAGGTTTTTTAATTGGAGAATATTTTATGAAAAGAAAAGATCCTGGAAAAATTTGTCGAAATTTTATAAAATCTTTATTTGAAATCATTTCATGATGAAACACAAATCATTAAAAATAAAAATATGTGGTATGAAATTTCATATACAAAAAATTTCAGATTTACTACCTGATTTTATGGGATTTATATTTTATCCTAATTCTCCTCGATTTGTAGGTTTTGATTTTTTTATTCCAAAACTAAAAAAAGAAATATTAAAAATTGGAGTCTTCGTAAATGAATCAGAAAAGAATGTATTGGAAATGAGTAAAAAAAATAAATTGGATTTTATTCAATTGCATGGAACAGAAAGTCCTTTTTATTGTGAAAAATTATTTAAAAAGAGATTGAAATTAATTAAAGCTTTTAGAATAGATGATTTTTTTTCTTTTAAAAATATGGTGAATTACATTCCTTTTTGTACTTATTTTCTATTTGATAATAATACAATTAACTATGGAGGGAGCGGAAAAAAATTTTGTTGGGAAAAACTTTATGAATATAATTTTGAAATTCCTTTTTTTTTAAGTGGAGGAATTGGAATAAAGGATTTTGATAAAATTAAAAACTTTTCACATTCAAAAATGTTCGCTATTGATGTAAATAGTCAATTTGAGTTTTTTCCAGGAAAAAAAGATAGCATTGCATTAAATTCCTTTATAAAAAAAATAAGAGAATTATGAAATATTTTGTTGACAAAAATGGGTATTATGGAGAATTTGGAGGGGCTTTTATTCCTGAAATGTTGCATCGTAATATAACAGAATTGCAAAATAAATATAAAAAATTTATTACAAATTTTGAATTTCAGAAATTGTACAAAGAAACACTAAAGAATTATGCAGGAAGACCCACCCCTTTATTTTTTTGCAAAAAATATTCTGATAAATATGAAGCGAAGATTTACCTAAAAAGAGAAGATCTGAATTACACAGGATCGCATAAAATTAACAATACTATAGGTCAAGCTTTATTGGCAAAAAAATTGGAGAAAAAAAAGATAATTGCTGAAACAGGAGCTGGACAACATGGAGTAGCAACGGCTACTACTTGCGCATTAATGGATTTAAAATGCATTGTTTTCATGGGAGAAACGGACATACATCGTCAATATACTAATGTACTTAGAATGAAATCTCTTGGAGCAGAAGTTATTCCTGTTTTTAGTGGAGATAAAACTTTGAAAGATGCAGTTAACGAAGCTATTCGTTATTGGATTAACCATCCGGAAAGTTATTATTTAATAGGTTCTACGGTTGGGCCCCATCCTTATCCTCAAATGGTTGCAGATATTCAGTCTATTATTAGTGAAGAAATTAAAATTCAGTTAAAAGAAAAGGAAGGATCTTCTTTTCCTAATTATATAGTTTCTTGCATAGGGGGTGGAAGTAATGCAGCAGGATCTTTTTATCATTTTTTAGATAATGATTCAGTGAATCTTGTAGCAGTAGAAGCTGCAGGATTAGGTATAAAAACAAAAAAAACAGCTGCAGCTATTCACTGTGGATCTAAAGGAATATTACATGGAAGTATGACAATGCTTTTACAAAATGAAGATGGGCAAGTTATTCCTGCTTATTCAATATCTCCTGGATTAGATTATCCGGGAATAGGTCCTATGTTTGCTAATCTTTTTGTAAAAAAACGTGTTCGTTTTTTATATTCTACGGATGAAGAAGCTTTGCAAGCAGGATACGAATTGACCCGATTGGAAGGAATCATCCCGGCTTTAGAAAGCTCTCATGCATTAGCTGCACTAAAAAACATTCCATTTAAAAAAAATGATATAGTTGTTGTTACTCTATCTGGGAGAGGAGATAAAGATATCAATGTTTACGATAAATTTTTTACAAAATTTTCAAAAGATGAACAAAATACATAATTTATTTAGAAATAAAAATGAAAACATATTATGCATTTATTTCACAGCTGGATTTCCTAATGTAGACAGTACTGTAAAAATAATAAAAATACTGCAGGATCTTCCTGTTGATTTAATAGAAATAGGCATCCCTTATTCTGATCCTTTGGCAGATGGGATGATTATTCAAAAAAGTAATCAAACTTCATTGAATAACGGAATGAATGTTTCTTTATTATTTTCTCAAATAGAACAATTTAAAGAAGAAATAAAAATTCCTATTATTCTTATGGGGTATTACAATCAATTTTATAAATTTGGAGAAGAAAAATTTCTAAAAAAATGCAATGAATCAGGGATCTCTGGATTAATTCTTCCAGATCTTCCTGTTGATTTCTTTGTAAAAGAATACAAAAATTTATTTAAAAAATATTTATTATCAATGATATTTTTGATAACTCCACAAACGGACTTATCCAGAATTTCTCTGTTAAGCAGAATGACTGATGGTTTTTTATATTTGGTTTCTTCTAATTCAACAACAGGAAAATTTGGGGATTCTTTTGGAGAAAAACAAATATCGTTTTTTAAACGTGTAAAAAAATTGTCTATAAATATTCCTAAATTAATTGGTTTTGGAATAAAGGACAGAGAAACTTTTGATTTATCATGTCAATACGCAAATGGAGGAATTATTGGAAGTTCTTTTATTCAATCACTAAATGAAAATAAATTGGAAGAAAACATCAAAAAATACATAAGATCTATTATAGAATAATTCTTTCTCCAAAAATAGAGGTTCCTAATCGAAGAATCGTACTTTCATATTTTATTGCTATGTTATAATCTCGACTCATTCCCATAGAAAGTACATGATGACCATATTTTTTTTTGTAATCATTATATAAATTTCGTAAATACGAAAATTCATTGTGAACTTTTGTAAGTTCTTGAAAAGAAGCTATTCCCATTACCCCTATTATTTTGACGTTATTCATCGATTTATAAATTGTGTTTTCCAAAATATTACAAGCCTCTTTTTTGGTTATTCCCGATTTACTTTTTTCGTTACAAATTTTTATTTGCAAAAGACAATCAATAATCCTATTGTGTTTTAACGCAATTTTATTGATTTTTTGAATTTCTTCTAGTTTTTGAACAGTATGAATTAAATGAATAAAAGGTATTATATATTTTAATTTATTACTTTGAATTTTTCCAATCATATGCCAATGAATATCTTTAGGCAATTTTTTATATTTATTCATCATTTCTTGTACATAATTTTCTCCAAAATCTCTATGTCCTAATTTGTATAATTTTTCTATAGAAGAAACATCTTGATTCTTAGAAACTGCTAAAATTTTTATATTTTCTGGAATCAATTTTTTGATGGAAAAAAATCTGTTTTCTATCATTATGAAAATTTTCTTTCGAACTCTTTCATAATTTCAATTAAAAATTGAACACTTTTCAACGGAAGTGCATTGTATATGCTCGCTCTATATCCTCCTAAAAATCTATGTCCATCTAATCCGATAATATTTTCTTTTCTCCACATTTTATTAAATTCTTTTTCTAATTTTTGATCTTTTAAAAAAAAGGAAACGTTCATATTAGAACGATCTTCTTTATGTACTTTATTTTCAAATAAATTATTTTTATCTATTTCATCATATAATAATTTAGATTTATGTTCATTTTCTGTTTCTAAAATAGAAAGACCTCCTTTATTTTCTATCCATTCCAAAGTTAACATAGAAGTATAAATAGAAAAAACATTTGGAGTATTTAAAATACTTTTATTTTTTATATGGATTTTGTAATCCATATAAGAAGGAATGTTTTTTTTAATTTTTCCTAAAATATCTTTTTTCACTATAACAATAGTCATTCCAGCAGAACTTACGTTTTTTTGTGCAGAAGCATAAATTAAACTAAATTGAAGAAAATTTAATTTTCTACTAAAAATGTCGGAAGACATATCACAAACTATTGGAACAGAATCATATGTTATAGGAAATGTTTTCATCTGTGTTCCAACAATTGTATTATTAGACGTGCAATGAAAATAATCTATATGACATGGAATTTTATAATTTTTTGATATATGTGTATAGTTTTGATCTTTTCCAGAAAATAAAATTTTTACTTTCCCAAATTTTATTGCTTCCTTAATAGCATTATTTGCCCAAAATCCTGTATCTAAATAAGCTGCTTCTTGATTCATTAAATTATATGGAACCATTGAAAACTGCAATGTAGCTCCTCCTTGAAGAAATAAAATAGCATAATCATCATTCAAATTCATTACTCTTTTTACTAAAAAAGTAGTTCTTTCTATTATTTCTAAAAAGTCTATACTTCTATGAGAGATCTCAAGTAAAGAGATACCGGTCCCATTGAAATCAATTACAGATTGAGCTGATTTTCTGACAACTTCTTTGGGTAAAAGAGAAGGGCCTGCATTGAAATTATGTATTTTCATAAATAGAACAACTAATTCTTTTCAAAATTAAAAAAAATACTAATTGAAATTGTAAAACTAATAGGGAATAACTCAATTATATTTTTATTCCTAATATTTTTTTTGTTTTTTCTGTTATCTTAAATCTGTCATCTAAACGATTTCCTAAAATCAAAATAATATATCCATTTCCATTAATTAATAACCATGTTTGTTCCTTTTCTAAAATAGAAAATTTTTTTTCTTTATAATATTTGCTTAATTTTTTTTTCCCATTCATTTTAAATGGGAAAAAAAAATCTCCTTTTTTCCATGTTCTTAATAACAATGGAAATTGAATTTTGTCAAAATCTACAAGAAACATTTTTCCTCTATCTTCTTTTTTTGGATTAAAAAAAAACTTAACATAAATAGGGAAGGATATCTGACGAACATTTTTTAGATCCTGTATCACATAAGTTTTATTTTTATTTTCTGATAAAAAATCATTGGAAACTAAAATCCAATTATTTCTATTTTTAATAATACGATATTTTTTCGATATAAGTTTTCTCCCCGATTGCGCATAAATAAGAGATTTTAGACTGTTTACATCGTAAAATCCATATGGAGAAAATAATTTAAATAAATAAAAAGATAAAGGATTCAATTTCTTTATTTTATGACATTCTAATTTCCAAAAAAATGGATCATTTTTTTTTTCTACTGTAATTTCATGATATACTTTTCTGATTTTTTCTTCTATTAAAAAATTTTCATTGTGAAGATGATCTATGGTTTTTTTAAATCCCTTATAAAAAAAAGATGAAAAAGAGGAAAATTTAGATAAAATTAAACGAATTTGATTTCTCAAATATTTAGTTTCTTGATTACTGCTATCAGATCTCCATTTTATATTTTTAATTTTAGCATAATGTAAAATTTCTTCTTTATTGAAATCAGAAAGAGGACGTATAAATTTTTCATTTTTTTTAGGAATCCCTAACAATCCTTTAATTCCAGTTCCCCTCAAAATGTTTATGAAAAAAGTTTCTATAGAATCATTAAGATGATGCGCTAACGCTATGTACTCATAGGAATTTGTTTTTAATAATTCAGAAAACCAATCATATCTAAGTTTTCTAGCTGCCATTTGTATGGAAAACTTATTTTTTTTAGAAAAATTCAAAGTATCAAATTTTTTAACATGACATACGATCCTTTTTTTTTCACAAAATTTTCTTATAAAAACTTCATCTTCATTAGATTCTTTATTTCTTAGTGTAAAATTACAATGAGCAGCTTCTATTTCAATGTTAGAAAGATCAAGTAACACATTGATGAGTACCATACTATCTAATCCTCCACTTACAGCAACACATACTTTCTTTTTTATTTGAAACGAAAAATATCTCCTAATTCTTTCTAGAAAAACATGATCATATGTTTTCATTTTTTAATACACTTAATAATTTCTTTAACTATATCACTTTTAGACTTTTCACTTACATTGATTTTTTCATAAGATTTTTCATAAAAATAAGTTCTTTGTAACAAATGCTTCATAATAAATTGAAACAATTCATTTTTTGACAAATGAGCAATCAAAGGTCTTGTTTTTTTTTCTAAAAATAATCTTTTAAATAGAGTATAACTATTTGTTTTTAAATAAAATGTTTTTGAATATTTATTCAACAAATAAATATTGTTATAAAAACAAGGAGTCCCTCCTCCAACGGACAAAACATATTCATCTTTCTTTTTTAAAACTTTTTTTAACATTAAATGTTCTCTTTTTCTAAAAGAAAATTCTCCTTCTTTTTTAAAAAGATTAAAAATTGACTCTTTTTTATTCTCAACGAGAATAGCATCTAAATCATAGAAATCTAAATTAATCTCCTTAGACAATTTTTTTCCTATAGAAGTTTTTCCACTTCCCATGTATCCTATTAAAGTGATTTTCATGAAAAAATAAAATTAATTTATAGTATATTTGTTTTTCTCAAAGACTATTTTGATTTTATTCAGACCTGATAGCTCAGCTGGTAGAGCATTACACTTTTAATGTAAGGGTCCTGGGTTCGAATCCCAGTCAGGTCATTTCTATTTCTAATACAGCAGGACAATGATCAGATAATTTTAAATCTGACAATAAGTAAGATTTCCTAATTTTTTCTTTCAATGAATAGCTAACCATAACATAATCAATTCTCCACCCTTTATTATTTTTTCTAGCATTAAAACGATAACTCCACCAACTATAATGATGTGCTTCTTTAACACAGCTTCTAAAGCTATCTATAAATCCTAAATCTAGAAAATGAGTCATCCATTCTCTTTCTTCTGGTAAAAAACCTGAAACTTCTTGATTTTTAATAGGATTGTAAATATCTATTTCATGATGACAAATATTATAATCACCACAAATAACAATATTATTCAATTGACTTATGATTTTTTTCACATGTGAAAAAAATTTTTTCATGAAAAAAAATTTAAAACCCAACCTCTTCTTCATGTTATTTCCTGAAGGAAGATAAAGACTAATTACTGACATTTTTTTCAAATCTATACGTAAAACCCTTCCTTCTTGATCAATAGAAGGAATTCCTATTCCGTACTCTACATGAACAGGCTTCTGTTTACATAAAACCCCTACCCCACTATATCCTTTTTTGATTGAAGGGAACCAATAATGATTGTATCCTAATTGATCAAAAATATAGGTATCTATTTGTTCTGGAAAAGCTTTTATTTCTTGCAAACACAAAATATCTGGGTTGATTTTTTCAATCCAATCAGATAATCCTTTATTAATTCCAGATCTTATTCCATTTATATTATAACTAATAATTTTCATTTTTTTGTAAAATTTTTTATTTATGAGAAAACGAGACTTATAGGTTAATTATAAAATATTCAAAATAGTTTTTATATTTGCTGTGATGCATTAATTTAATCTACAATAAAAAGCTTACAAGAGTAAGCTTTTGTTATTTTTTCCTTATTATATGGATAAACTTAAAATAGCTATTCAAAAATCAGGTCGTCTTTATGAAGACTCTATCAAGTTGCTGAAAGATTGCAGTATTGAAGTTAATATTGGTATAGATAAATTAAAAACAACCGCTCTCAATTTTCCGCTAGAAATCCTTTTTCTAAGAGACGATGATATACCTCAATATTTAGAAGATGGAGTAGCTGATATAGGAATTGTAGGAAAAAATCTTCTTTTGGAAAAAAGAAAAAAAATAAAAATAAAAGAAACTTTAGGTTTCGGAAAATGCAGGCTCTCTATAGCCGTTCCTAAATCTTTATCTTACAATAAGATAAATGATTTAGATGGAAAGAGAATCGCAACAAGTTATCCTTTTTTAGTTCAAGAATTTTTCGAAAAAAGATATATTGATGCAGAAATTCACGAAATTTCTGGAGCTGTAGAAATTGCCCCTGGAATAGGTTTAGCGGATTGTATTTGCGATTTAGTTAGTAGTGGGTCTACTCTTTTTATGAATGGGCTAAAAGAAGTAGAAACTGTTCTTCAATCTGAAGCAGTATTGGCTTCTCATTTACATCTAGGGACTCCACAAAATCTAATTATGGATAAATTATTATTTAGAATTAGAGCTGTAAAAAAAGCAAAAAATAATAAATATATTCTATTAAATGTTCCTAATGATCGATTAGAGAAAATAATATCTTATCTTCCAGGAATTAAAAGTCCAGTTATTCTTCCTCTAGCAAATTCGGAATGTAGTTCGGTTCATTCAGTTGTTAATGAGAATGATTTCTGGGGAATTATAGAAAATTTAAAGACGCTTGGAGCACAAGATATATTAGTATTACCAATAGAAAAAATTATACTATAAAAATATGGATATGATTCAAGTGTATATTCATCCTACATACAAAACATGTCAATCTATTTTGAGTAGATCTTCACAAGAAATTTATCACTTAACAGATTTTGTCCTTCCTATCATTGATAATGTAAAAAATTATGGAGATACAGCTGTAAAAGCTTATACAAGGAAATATGATAATGTCGATATAAAACGAATTCAAGTTACAGAAGAAGATTTTCAAAAAGCAAACATGAAAGTTTCAAGCGACTTGAAAAAATCTATAGAAACAGCATATAATAATATCAAATTTTTTCATCAAAAACAGATACATGAAGAATCAAAAATAGAAGTTTCAACAGGATCCTTTTGTTGGAGAAAATCTATTCCAATAGAAAAAGTAGGCTTTTATATTCCTGGAGGGTCCGCTCCTTTATTATCTACTGTATTAATGTTAGGAATTCCAGGAAAACTCTCGGGATGTAAAAATATTATATTATGTAGTCCCCCAAATAAAAATGGAGATATTCATCCATCTATTTTATATACAGCTAAATATGTTGGAATTACTCGTATATATAAAGTAGGAGGTGTTCAAGCTATTGCATCTATGGCTTATGGGACAGAGAGTGTTCCTTCAGTCTACAAAATATTTGGACCAGGAAACTCTTATGTGACAACAGCTAAGCAAATTGTATCCCAAAAAGGAATTGTCTCTATAGATATGCCTGCAGGACCTTCAGAAATTGTAATTATGGCTGATGAAAAAGCAAAACCAGAATATGTAGCAGCTGATTTACTATCCCAATCTGAACATGATCCAGAAAGCTATATTCTTTTGGTTACTATAAATAAAAAATCTTGGATAGAAGAAGTTAAGAAAAAATTAACAAAACAATTGTTTCATCTTTCTAAGAAAAAAGATATTATTGAAAAATCTTTAAAAAAAAGTAAAATAGTTGTTTTCTCTTCTTTAGAAGAATGTATGGATTTTATAAATCAAGTAGCACCAGAGCACCTCGTTATTAATTGTAATGATTCTACCTATTGGAGTGAAAAAGTGATTAACGCTGGATCTGTTTTTTTAGGAAATTATTCTCCAGTCAGTGTTGGTGATTATGCTTCTGGAACAAATCATGTATTACCCACATATGGTTATGCAAAATCTTATAGTGGAATATCTGTCGATAGTTTTGTTAAAAAAATCACTTTTCAAAAAATATCCAAAAAAGGATTGAAAAATTTGTCGGAATGTGTAAATATCTTATCTTCAGAAGAAGGATTGATAGCACATAGAAACTCCATTAACATTCGATTTAAAAATGAATTTTAAATGCCATGAACAATAGTAATAATAAGGATTGTTCCAATTTTGATCTGGATTCACTGATCAGAGAGAATATTTTAAAAGTGGATCCTTATATATCCGCAAGGACAGAACATGATAAAGAAAAAAATTCTATTTTCTTAGATGCTAATGAAAATTCTTTTGGATCTCCTCTATCCTTTTTGAACTCTTACAACAGATATCCAGATCCTTTACAGAAAGAATTGAAGGAAAGAATATCTGATTTAAAAAATATTTCTCCATCTAAAATATTTTTAGGAAATGGAAGCGATGAAATTATTGATTTGATTTATCGTATTTTTTCTCGTCCAGAAATAGATCATGCTATAATTTTTCCCCCTACTTATGGTATGTATGAAGTGAGTGGGAAAATACATGGTGTAGATATAATTAAAATTTCTCTCACAAAGGAAGAATATCAATTGAATTTGGAAAAAATAGAAAAATCTGTTAATCAACAAAGTAAAATAATTTTTATTTGTTCTCCAAATAATCCTACAGGGAACGATATAAAAAGAAAAAACATTGAAAATATTACAAAAAAATTTAAAGGAATTGTTGTTTTAGATGAAGCTTATATTGATTTTTCAGATCAAAAATCCTTATCCATAGAAATTAATAAATATCCAAATTTAATTATTCTACAAACACTTTCTAAATCTTGGGGGTTAGCGGGATTAAGAATAGGAATCGCAATTGCTTCTGAATCCATTATTCAATGGATGAATAAAATTAAACACCCATACAATATAAGTCTTCATTCTCAAGAGATAGCTATTAAAGCTCTTGAAAATAGAGATTTATTTTTTTATCATCTAAAAAACATTCTTTCAGAAAGAAAATACATGAAAGAATCATTAAGTAAAATTCCTATCATACGTAAAGTCTACCCTAGTTCTGCTAATTTTTTGCTAGTAAAAGTAAATTTTTATTCAAAAAATCTTTATCAATATTTAATGGAAAAAAAAATAGTTGTTAGAGATCGTTCGAAAATTATATTATGCAATAATTGTTTAAGAATTACAGTAGGAACTCACGAAGAAAATGAGTATTTAATAGATCAAATTAAAAAATACTCCAAAATAAAAATGTAATGAAAAAAATATTGTTTATTGATAGAGATGGAACTATTATACGAGAAACTCCGCCTACGTATCAAATTGATTCTATTGAAAAAATCAGTTTTTACCCAAAGGTTATATTTTTTTTGTCAAAAATAGTACAAGAATTAAATTATAATCTAGTCATGGTGACTAACCAAGACGGATTGGGAACAGATCAATTTCCTGAAAAAATATTTTGGCCAATCCATAATCACATTTTAAATATTTTAAGAACAGAAGGAATCAATTTTCATTCTATTCATATTGATCGAACTTTTCCAGAAGAAAAATCTTCAACTAGAAAACCTGGGGTAGGAATGCTCTCTACTTATTTACAATCGGATTTGTACAATATTTCTAAATCCTTTGTTATTGGAGATAGATTAAATGATGTTTTTTTAGCCAAAAACTTGGGATGTAAGTCCATATGGATTAAAGAAAATCATCATTATAAAAATCTAACAAAAGAAGAAAAAGATTATTTTTCTACTATAGAAGAAAAAGATATCAAAAAAACAATATCGTTAAAAACGGATAGTTGGGAAAATATTTATGAATATTTATCGTCTATTAATGATAAAAGGTTAGTCCATCAACGTACTACATTAGAAACAAATGTTAAAATATCCATTTTTCTTTATGGAAAAGGAAGATCTCATATACAAACAGGACTTGGATTTTTTGATCATCTTCTACAACAAATAGCATTTCACAGTTCCATAGATCTAAATATTCAAACAAAAGGAGATCTTTATGTTGACGAACATCATACAATAGAAGATACTGGAATTGCTTTAGGAGAAATATTTGATCAATCTTTAAATAAAAAAGGAATAGAACGTTATGGTTTCTATTTAATACCTATGGATGATAGTTTATCTACGGTGGCATTAGATCTTGGAGGAAGAAGTCAATTAGTATGGAAAGCAAGATTTTTTAGGGAAAAAATAGGAAAAGTTCCGACAGAGATGTTTTATCATTTTTTTAAATCTTTTTCTTTATCTGCAAAATGCAATCTATATATTCATGCTACAGGAAAAAATGAACATCACAAAATAGAATCTATTTTTAAATGCTTTGCAAAAGCCATTAAAATGGCAATAAGAAAAAATTATTTTAGTAAAATACCTAGTTCTAAAGGCCTTTTGTAAAAATTTTTAATGAAAAATTATGAAAACAATTATCATAAAATATCCTGCAGGAAATGTACAATCGGTTCTTTTTTCTCTGGAAAGGATAGGAGTACAAGCTATAGTAACAGATTCTATGGAATCTATTCAAAATGCGGAAAAAATTATTTTACCAGGAGTAGGAGAAGCTAATTGTGCTATGAAATATTTAAAAGAAAAAAAGTTGGATGTTGTTTTGTCTGAATTAGAACAACCTGTATTGGGAATCTGTTTGGGGATGCAATTACTTTGTAAATATTCAGAAGAAAGTAGTACTACATGTATAGGAATTTTTGATTTGTTGGTTAAAAAGTTTCAATCTAAGAACAAAAATGATAAAATACCTCAAATAGGTTGGAATACCATTCATAACCTCAAAGGTCCTTTATTTGAAAAAATTCCAGATGGAAGTTATCAATATTTTGTTCATAGTTATTATGCAACTTTGGGAAAATACACAACAGCAAAAACAGAATATATAGTTTCTTACAGTGCTGCCTTGCAAAAGAATAATTTTTATGCAGTCCAATTTCATCCAGAAAAATCTTCTTATGTAGGACATAAAATATTAGAAAATTTTATCCGATTATAAAAATAATTAATAATGAATATTATAATAGCTATAGATTTAATTGATGGAAAATGCGTTCGTTTAAAACAAGGTGATTTTAAAAAGAAAAAAATTTATAATCATGATCCACTAGAAGTCGCGTTTTTATTAGAAGATCATGGAATATCTAGACTACATTTAGTTGATTTAGATGGAGCAAAAAAAGGAAAAGTTGTACATTGGAAAATTTTGGAAAAAATAGCAAAACATACTAATTTAATCATAGATTTTGGTGGGGGAATTCATACTGAAGAGGACGTCCGTGCTGTATTTGAAAATGGAGGGCATATGGCTACTGTTGGGAGTATTGCTGTTAAAAAACCCATTTTTTTTAAAAAATGGGTTCATATTTATGGAGATGATAAAATTTTATTAGGAGTAGATGTTAAAAATAAAAAAATAGCAACTAATGGATGGACAGAATTTTTTGATATTCCATTTTTGGATTTTTTAGAAGAAAAAAATAATTGTGGAATCAAAAAAATCTTTTGTACAGATATATCTAAAGATGGTATTTTGTCTGGTCCTTCTTTTTCTTTATATAAGGAAATTATTCAAAGATTTCCAAACATTGAATTTATAGCAAGTGGAGGAATTAGAAATATAGAAGATATAGATAAATTATTCAATTTAGGTTGTAGAGGGGTCATTATTGGTAAAGCCATATATGAAAATCAGATCTCGTTATCAGAACTTAGGAATTGGAAAGAAAAAAATAATAATAACTAAATATGTTAGCTAAACGTATTATCCCTTGTTTAGATATTAAAAATGGAAGAACAGTAAAAGGAGTTAATTTTAAAGATTTAAAAGACGCTGGGGATCCAATTAAATTAGTTTGTTGGTATACGAAACAAGGTGCAGATGAATTAATATTTTTGGATATCACTGCTACAAATGAAAAACGTCAGACATTAACAAGCTTAGTAAGAGATATTTCTAGTCATATTAACATTCCTTTTACAGTTGGAGGAGGAATTCGAGAAGAAGAGGATGTAGAATTGTTGTTAAATGCAGGAGCAGATAAAATATCTATTAACACTGAAGCTTTTAAAAGTCCAAACCTTTTAGAAAGACTTTCTAAAAGGTTTGGAAGTCAATGTATAGTATTAGCTATTGATACAAAATATGAGGAAAATGAATGGTGGGTTTATTTAAATGGAGGGAGGATTTCTACTAAAACGAAGACACTAGATTGGGCTAAAGAGGGAGCTAATAGAGGAGCAGGAGAAATATTATTAACTTCAATGAATCATGATGGGACAAAAAATGGATTTGCTTTAGATATTACCAGAAAAATTTCCGAAAATATTTCTACTCCAGTAATTGCTTCAGGTGGTGCTGGAAATTTGGAAGATTTTTATAAAATCTTCCAAATTGGAAAAGCAGATGCAGCTTTAGCTGCCAGCATATTTCATTATAGAGAAATAGAAATTCCAAAGTTAAAATATTATTTAACCCGTTTTCATATACCTGTAAGAAATACAATGTGATTATGAAAAAAGAAAGTTTTCAAGAAAGAATGATCCATTTTAAAGATGGATTGATCCCTGTGATAATCCAAGATGCAAAAACAAATAAGATATTGATGCTAGGTTATATGAATCAAGAAGCCTATCAAAAAAGTATTCATGAAAAAAAAGTGACTTTTTATAGCAGATCTAAAAAAAGATTGTGGACTAAAGGAGAAGTCAGTAAAAATTATCTCTTTATTAAAGATCTATTAATAGATTGTGATGGAGATTCTTTATTGATTAAAGCAGAACCTACAGGTCCTATTTGTCATAAAGGAACAGATACTTGTTGGAAAGAAATTAATCAAAAAAATTTTTTATTTTCTTTGGAAGATTTAATTTCTAATAGAATTAACCAACAGAAAAAGAATTCTTATATATATCAATTATCAAAAAAAGGAATTAATAAAATATCTCAAAAATTAGGAGAAGAAGCTGTAGAACTTATTATTGAATCTAAGGATAACAATGAAAATTTATTTTTAAATGAATCTGCAGATTTACTTTTTCATTATCTCATTCTTTTACATAAAAAAGGTTTTTCTATACAAGATGTTATCAATGTTTTGGAAAATAGACACTCATAATACTGATCAAGGAATATTTAACATCTTATGAATTTGAAGAGAGATCCTCCATTTTGGATTCTTTTTTATGTAAGAAATTATTTTTGGAAGAATATCAACTAAATGAGTCCACTCAGGTTGTAGGAATAGGAAACAATTAGTGGTTTTTACATGAATAGCTTGTTCTTCTGCAAAAAGAAAATCTTTTTCATTAGAAATAATGATTTTTAATTCGTTAGTTTTTTTATAATTTTCTGCTAAAGGAAGTTTTATTTTTTTTGGAGAAATTGTGATCCAATCCATATACTTTTCTTTTATAGGATAGGAGCCTGAAGTTTCGACATGAATACGATATCCTTTTTTTTTCAAAATCTTGGTTAAAGGATATAAATCCCACATCATAGGTTCTCCTCCGGTAATTACAATGTTTTTGACTGTATGATTTTTATTTCTAATATTATCAATGATTTTATGAATTGAAATAAAATCATTTTTTTTTATTTCCCAGCTTTCTTTGGTATCGCACCAATCACATTTTATATTGCATCCTTCAAAACGAATGAAATATGCAGCTATTCCATAATAATGTCCTTCTCCTTGAATGGAATAAAAAAATTCTTTTATAGGAAAACTAATTTTTTTCATCCTTCCTGTTTAATGCAGCTATCAAAGTATTTTTTAATAACATAACACGAGTCATAGGACCGACTCCACCTGGAACAGGTGTTAGATAAGAAGCTTTTCCATAAACACTATAAAAATCAACGTCTCCTAGTATTTTTCTTTCATTTTTTGCACTATTTATTCCTACGTCTATAACGACAGCTCCTTTTTTAATCATTTTTCCTTTAAGAAACTCTGGAATTCCAACTGCTACTATTATTATATCAGCCTGTTTTGTGTAATATTCTATATTTGTAGTATGACTATGAGTCAATGTGACTGTACTATTTCCCGAATTACTTCTTCTGCTCATAAGAATACTAATAGGCCTTCCAACTATCCTACTTCTTCCAATTACTACAGTATGTTTTCCAGGTATTTTAATTTGATTTCTTTCCAAAAGAGTTAATATCCCTAATGCAGTTGCAGGAAAGAAAGATTTTATGTTTAAAGCCATTTTTCCAAAATTTTCAGGATGGAATCCATCTACATCTTTATTCGGATTGATAGATAAAATTACTTTTTCCTGATTGATATGTTTTTCAAGAGGTAATTGGACAATAAAACCATCTATTAATGGATTTTGATTCATTTTGTTTATTTCTTCCAATAATTTTTTTTCTAGACATCCTACTGGTAAATGAATTAAAGAAGATTTTATTCCTATATTTTTACACTCTTTTAGTTTGCTATTGACATATGTAATGCTAGATCTATTATTTCCTGTTAATATGATTCCAAGATGTGGAACACGTTTTTTTTTATTTAGTATATTTTTTTCGATTTCCTTGGAAATTTCTTCTCTTATTTCTATTGCTAATTGATTTCCATTTAATAATTTAGTCATCTTCTAATTTCTATTTCTTTTGTTAATTGAAGGAATTCTTTTACAGATAATTCTTCTGCTCTTTTGTTCAAAAATGGAATTTGATAAAAATTTGAAATATGGTTAAATAATTTTAGAGAATTTTTTAATTTTTTTCTTCTTTGATTAAAAGCTGTTTTCACACATTTAAATAATAAATCCTTGTTGCAAGAAAGAATTTCATTCTTCTTTTTGAAAGAAATAACTGCCGATTTTACATTTGGAATAGGAAAAAAAACTTGTTTTTTTACAGTAAAAAGATATTTTACATCATAAAATGTTTGAACCAAAACTGATAAAATTCCATAATTTTTTTCTCCTTCATGTGATGTAATACGTTTTGCCAGTTCTTTTTGAAACATGCCAATGCATTCTGGTATGTATTGATTGTATTTCAATATATGAAATATAATTTGAGAAGAAATTCCATAAGGAAAATTCCCAATAATTGCAAAATTATGCAAATTCATTTCTTCAGGATTCCATTTTAAAAAATCTTTATGAATGATCCTATTTTTAGAAATAGGAAAATTTTTTTTTAAAAAAGAAATTAATTCTCTATCGATTTCTATTAAAAAAACCTGATGACGACAATATAAATTCAACAAATATTGAGTAAGAATTCCTAATCCAGGACCTATTTCTACTACTGCATCATAATTTTGAAAAGAAAGATTTTTTACAATTTTCTTTGCTATATTTTTATCTTTTAAAAAATACTGATCAAATTTTTTTCTAATTTTAAAAGTAGACTTATGCATTTGCATTTTGCAAATATAGAAAATATTATTCGTATCTTGCTTTTTAAAAATTCAACAGGATTTTAGTTTCTTTTATGCTTAGAACCTCTTTCATACGAAAAAATAGAGAAAAAGTTTTATTAGGATTAAAAAAAAGAAATTTTCAAGAAATACACCTGATAGATGAGATACTAATTTTAGACGAAAAAAAAAAAATAGCTCAAAACGTACTGAATAAAATATTAGAAAAAGAAAATTCAATTTCTAAGAAAATAGGTCAAATTTTAAATTCTGGTAAAAATATTCAAATAGAATCTTTAAAAGAAAAATCTACTTTTTTAAAAAAAGAGAAGAAAAATGTTAATGTCAAACTAAGAGAAATTGTTCAAATTTTAGAAAGGAAATTAAATCAAATTCCTAATATTCCTGATGAAAAAATAAAAAATAATTCTGAAAAAGAAGAAAACGATATTATTTTTCAAGAGGGAAAAATTTATTGTCAAATTGAAAAACCTCTCACACACTGGGAATTATCAAAAAAATTTTGTTTATTCGATTCAAATTTAGGAACAAAAATATGTGGTTCTGGTTTTTCAGTTTATATAGGAAAAGGAGCCAAGTTACAAAGAAGTTTAATTCAATATTTTCTAGATAAAAATATACAAGCTTCGTATAAAGAATATAGTTTACCTTATCTTATAAATGAAAAATCTGGATACGCTACAGGACAAATTCCAGATAAAGAGAATCAGATGTATTTTATAGAAAAAGATAATCTTTATCTGATTCCCACCGGAGAAGTTCCTATTATGAATTGCTACAGAGATAAAATATTTACAAATGAAGATCTTCCTGTTAAAGCTACTACTTATACTTCTTGTTTTAGAAGAGAGGCAGGGTCTTATGGATCTAAAGTGAGAGGATTAAATAGATTGCATCAATTTGAAAAAGTGGAAATTATTCAAATTACCACACAAGATTCTTCTTCTTCTTCTTTAGAAGAAATGATTTTGCATGTAAAAACTATTCTAAAATCTTTAGATCTACCCTTTCGTCTTATTCGTTTGAATGGACCAGATCTTGGATTTTCTTCTTCTATAACTTATGATTTTGAAGTTTATTCTATAGCGCAAAAAAAATGGTTAGAAGTAAGTTCTATCTCTAATTGTAATGATTTTCAATCTAATAGATTAAATTTGAAATACAAAACTATTACAGGTCATGTTCATTTTTGTCATACTCTTAATGGGAGCGCTTTAGCTTTACCACGAATTATGGCTGCTTTATTAGAGAATCATCAAACTAAAAATAAAATTAATATTCCTCAAGTATTAGTTCCTTATACTGAATTTGATCATATCAAGTAAAAGTTGTGTTATGAAAGTGATTGAGCATATATCTAAAGCAAAAAAAACTTTATTCTCCTTTGAGATCTTACCTCCTTTAAGAGGAAATGATATTAAAGATATTTTCTCTACTTTAGATCCTTTAATGGAATTCAATCCTCCTTTTATTGATGTTACTTATCATAGAGAAGAATTTATTTATGTAGAAAAAGATAATGGTCTCTTACAGAGAAGAAAAATTTCAAGACGTCCAGGAACCGTAGGAATTTGTGCTGCTATTATGAATAAATATGGAGTAGATGCAGTTCCACATCTGATTTGTGGAGGGTTTAATAAACAAATGACAGAAAACGCTTTAATAGATCTAAATTTTTTGGGAATAGATAATGTTCTAGTTCTTAGAGGAGATCCTTTGAAATCTGAAAGTAATTTTTTTGCGAAAAAAGATGGACACAAGTATGCAGTAGAACTTGTTGAACAAGTTAAAGATTTAAATAGAGGAAAATATCTTGATAAAACTTTTGTTGAACGAAAAGAGTCTCCATTATTTGATTTTTGCATTGGGGTAGCAGGATATCCAGAAAAACATTTGGAAGCTCCGAACATTGAAAGTGATTTATTTTTTTTGAAAAAAAAAATAGAAGCAGGAGCGGATTACATTGTGACTCAAATGTTTTTTGATAATAAAGAATATTTTTCTTTTGTTAAAAAGTGTAGATCAGAAGGAGTCACTGTTCCCATTATACCTGGTATCAAACCTCTTTCTTCAAAAAAACAGTTAAACAGTCTTCCTTCTCGTTTTTATTTGAATATTCCTCACGAATTAGTGAAAGAAGTTGAAAAAGCGAAAGATAAAAAAGTGGTGTCTGATATTGGAATTGAATGGGCTATTCATCAATCTAAAGAACTAAAAAATTCTGGAGTAGAAGTGATTCATTATTACACTATGGATAGACCAGAAAACATTTATAAAATTATTCAATCTATTTATTAGATTAAATAAAGAGTTTCTTTAATGGCATTTATTATCTTTTTTTCATTTGGAAACCAATATTTGATCAAATTTGGAGCATAAGGAGCTGGAGTATCCAATAAAGTTATTCTGTTAATGGGGGCATCAAGATAATCAAATGCTTTTTTTTGTATGAAATACGAAACTTCAGAGGCTATAGATGAAAAGGGCCATGATTCTTCTAAAATTACTAATCGATTGGTTTTTTTTACAGAAAAAAGTATAGATTCATAATCCAATGGACGTATAGTCCGTATATCTATGACTTCTACACTAATATTTTCTTTTTCTAGTTTTTTTGCTATGTTTAAAGCCATTTTCATGATTTTTCCAAAGGAAACTAAACTGATATCAGTTCCTTCTTTTTTGATATCTGCTTTTCCAATAGGTAGAATATATTCTTCTTCTGGAATCATCATTTTATCACCATACATTTGTTCAGATTCCATAAAAATTACTGGATTATTATCTCTGATTGCAGACTTCAAAAGTCCTTTAGCATCATAAGGGTTACATGGGACGATCACTTTCAATCCAGGACAACTGGCATACCAACTTTCAAAAGATTGGGAATGTGTAGCTCCTAGTTGTCCAGCGGAACCAGTTGGTCCTCTGAAAACAATAGGAATATTCCACTGTCCTCCACTCATATAACGTATTTTTGCTGCATTATTAATGATTTGATCCATGGCAACTAAAGAAAAATTAAAAGTCATAAATTCAATAATGGGCCTGCATCCATTCATAGCAGAACCTACTCCTATTCCAGAAAATCCTAATTCCGATATAGGTGTATCAATGACTCTTTTTGGTCCAAATTCTTCTAACATTCCTTTAGAAGCTTTATAAGCTCCGTTGTATTGAGCTACTTCTTCTCCCATGAGATAAACAGAATCATCTCTTCTCATTTCTTCACTCATCGCTTCTGCTATTACTTCACGAAAAGTCTTTACTTTCATATGGATATGAATTTTTCATTTCAAAATAATATGGAAAAAGAAAGAAATATCTTTCTTTTCCTTAAGTAATAATTAATTTTTTTTCTCTCTTTCTTTTTGTTTTTTTAAATAATCTTCTTGTTTTTTCTCTAAATCAATTTTTTCATCTCTAGCCGCATTTATTGATTTATTCAAATTATTCAATAGTATATTTTTCTCCTTTAGTATCTGTAATTTTTCTTTTCCTAATTTTTTTTGATCCTCAAAGTCTTTTTGAGCTTTTATTTGTTCTGGGGTCCCAACTGTTTTAGATCTCATAATCATTTTTCTTCTTTTAACTTCATTCAAGATTTCCTTCTGATAATCTACCATTTTATAATATTCATCATAGTGTTTTTCACTATTTTTTTCTAAAGTTTGTATTTTTTCTTCTATTTCTTTGATTTTCATAGATAATTCCTCAGGATTTGTATCAGTGTCTAAAGGAACGTTTTCATTGTAAGGAGTTTCTGTAGGAGTAGGAGTTGTTGGAGGATCAGTAGGAGGGATTTTAGGAGAAGAAGAAGCAAGAGTAGGTGGTGGATCAGGAATTGAAGGAGTTTCTATCGTGGTAGGATTATTCACGTCAGAATCTTCTTTTCCAACGGGACTCGACTCATCATTACAGGATAAAATAAATCCTAATGCGAGAAAAATTGTTGGAATTAGAAATTTCACAGAAGTATTCATAATAAAAAATTTTAAATATTGCTAATAAATATATAAAAAAAATTATTACATATAAGAAGAATTTTATATATATTATTGTTATAACGAAAAATGAAAAAAACAGAAATATCCTTTCAAATTTGGGGTATTTGGTTACAATAGCAAGATTTATTCTATAATTTAAATTTTACTATGGATCAATTCATTAGATTAGCTATACGGGGAATATCCTTGAGTCAAATACAATCTGGGATATATGTTTTATTACTTGAAGAAGAATCTGGAAGAATTAAACTTCCTATTATTATAGAAAGTTTACAAGCTCAATCTATTGCTTCTGCTTTAGGAAAAAAAGATCCATCCAGATCTTTTACACATGATTTATTTCTCACTTTCGCAAAAGTATTTCATATTAAATTAAAAGCAGTTGTAATATATAAACTAGTAAATGGAATATTTTTTTCTTATATTCTATTCGAAGGTATAGAAGGTATAGAAGGAGAGGGAGAGGAGAAAAAGAAAAAAAGTGAAAAAATAGAACATAAGATAGATTCAAAAACATCAGATGCTGTTGCTTTGGCTGTAAGATTTCAGGCTCCTATTTATACAACCAGAGAAATATTTGACAAAGCTGGTATTTATTTTGAAAACGGATTTCCTATTGATAAAGAAAATGAACCTTATGAAACAGGGATCGAAAATAGTGGATTTCTTTTTTTTAAAGAAAAAAGTCAACAAGATTTGGAAAAAATGACTGAAAGAGATCTAAATGCTTTATTAAACCACGCAGTTATCAATGAATGCTATGAACTTGCAGCAAAAATTAAGAAAGAATTAGATAGAAGAGAGTGATTCTTTTTTATCGAATCTGATAAAACTGTAATTGTATAAATGGAATTTGTCTTTTTTATAAAAAAATTCATATATTTTTTTCCATTTTTTTGTATCTATTTTTGGGAATTTTGTATCTCCGTAAAATTTTTTATGAACTAATGTTAATTCTAATATATTTGCTTTTTCAATTGTAGAAGCATATATCTTTTCTCCTCCTATAACAAATATTCTTTCATTTTTTAAATAATCTATCTGTTTTACAGATGAGAAAATTTTTATTTTATTTTGATTTTTTATATTTTTTAAGTGTAATGATTTCATGAAATTTATTTTGTCTTTCGTTAATATAATATTTGTTCTTTTTGGAAGTATTTTTCCAATGGATTCGAAAGTTTTTCGACCCATTAAAACTGTTTCTCCCATAGTTAAATTTTTAAAACGTTTTAAATCATTAGGTAAGTGCCACATAAGTTGATTATTTTTTCCTATAAATCCGTTTTTTGAAACAGCAGCAATCAAAATAATTTTCATCATTATTTTAATTTTTTTTATATTTTTAAATATATGGATATTTCAATCAAATATGATCCAAAATCTGTGGAGAAAAAAAGATATAATTATTGGATGAAAGGAAATTACTTTTCATCTTACCCAGATGATAGAACTCCTTATACTATAGTGATGCCTCCTCCAAACATTACTGGAGTTCTTCACATAGGACATATGCTGAATAATACTATTCAGGATGTTTTGATTAGATGTGCTAGAATGAAAGGATATAATGCTTGTTGGATTCCTGGGACAGATCACGCATCTATAGCGACAGAAGCTAAAGTAGTTGATCAATTAAAAAAATATGGATTGTCCAAACCTTTTTTAGGAAGGGAAAAGTTTTTGCATTATGTTATTGAATGGTCAAAAAAACATAAAAATATTATTTTTGATCAACTAAAAAAATTAGGTTGTTCATGTGATTGGAATCGGACTCAATTTACAATGAACCAGAAATTATCTAAATCTGTATCAAAAATTTTTATAGATTTGTATGAGCATGGATATATTTATAGAGATTATCATGTTGTTAATTGGGATCCAAAAGCTAAAACGACTCTTTCTGATGAAGAAGTTATTTATGAAGAACGTATTGGTCAACTTTATTATTTAAAATATCAAATAAAAGGAGAAAAAGGAGAAAGAAATTATGTTACTGTAGCAACAACACGTCCTGAAACCATATTTGGGGATACTGCTCTTTGTTTTCATCCATATGATTCCCGTTATTTTCATTTGAAAGGGAAACATGCAAAAGTTCCAATAATTAATAAAGATATTCCTATTATACAGGATTCTTATGTAGACAAAAATTTCGGAACAGGATTTTTAAAGGTCACTCCAGCTCATGATAAATACGATAAAGATATAGCGGATAAACATAAACTAGAGATCGTTGATATTTTTAATGAAGATGCTACCTTAAATGAAAAAGGACTTCATTACAAAGGGATGAATCGTTTTAAAGTAAGAAAAAAAATTGTTGAAGAATTAAAACAATTGGGGTATTTAGTAAAGATAGAAAAATATAATCATAAAATAGGTTTTTCGGAACGTACTTTGTCGATAGTAGAACAACGATTATCTCTTCAATGGTTTTTAAAAATGAAAAAAATGGCTGTTCCAGCTATAGAAGCTGTAAAAAATGGAGATATTCAATTTTATCCCAAAAAATTGAATAAAATTTATTTTAAATGGATGAATCAAATTCGTGACTGGAATATATCTAGACAATTGTGGTGGGGTCATCGTCTTCCTGTATATTATTATGGGAAAAAACCTAATGATTTTGTGGTTGCAGAAAGTTTAGAAATAGCATTGAAAAAAGCGAGAAAAAAAAGCGAAAATTCATATTTAAGTCATAATGAAATATGGCAAGATTCAGATGTTTTAGACACTTGGTTTTCCTCTTGGTTATTTCCATTATCTGTTTTTGATGGAATTAGTCATCCTCATAATCACGAAATTTGTTATTATTATCCGACTGAAGATATAGTAACAGGATCGGATATATTGTTTTTTTGGGTGGCACGTATGATTATAGCAGGTTTATTTTTTCAAAAGAAAAAACCTTTCAAAAAGGTTTTTTTTACCGGAATTGTTAGAGATTCTAAAAATCAAAAAATATCAAAATCATTAAATAATTCTCCAAATCCTATAGATTTAATTAACCAATATGGAGCAGATGCTGTACGTATGGGTCTTATGTTGAAAACTAGTGCAGGAAAAGATTTTCATTTTGAGGAAAAAATATGTTTGCAAGGAAGGAATTTTTCAAACAAAGTGTGGAATGCTTTTCGTTTAATTAAAAGTTGGAAAATACAAAAAAATCAACATGTTCCTGATTCTTCTATAATTGCTATAAAATGGTTAAAAAATCGTTTTTATTATGTTTTGGAAATGTTTGAAAAACATTTTCAAGAATATAAATTTGATGAATCATTAATGATTTTATATAAATTTATTTGGTATGATTTTTGCTCGTTTTTTCTTGAAATTATTAAACCTATTCATGGAAATAATGGAAATAAATCTATTTCAAAAATAGAATATTTAAACACCATTATATTTTTTGAAAACATATTGAAATTATTACATCCATATATGCCTTTTCTTTCAGAAGAAATTTGGAATCTTATTGAAAAAAGAAAACCGGAAGAAGCTTTAATTGTTTCTTCTTGGCCTAAAAAAAAATCCTATGATTATGAAATTTTAGTTTCTTTCGAAAAGGTTACTCAAATAATATCTGAAATCCGCAATATTAGAAATAAAAGTAATATTCCTTATCAAAAAAGCCTTGTCTTGTTTACTATGAGAAAAAAAGAAGAAAAAGAATATAATCCTATCATATTAAAATTGGCTAATTTATCAGAAATTGTTTCTGTATTAGAAGAACCTAAAAATGAATCGGTATTTTCTTTTTTTTTAGAGACAGATCAATTTTTCTTATCCTTGGAAGATCAAAGCTATCATTCTAGTCATATGGATATTATTAGGATTGAAAAAAAAATTCAATATTTTCATAATTTATTATCTTTAATTCGAAAAAATTTATCAAATGATAAATATGTATCTTCTATACCAAAAAACCTTCTTTTAAAGGAAAGAAAAAAAGAATGTGATACATTGAAAAAAATATACCAACTCAAAAAGTATTTAGAATTTTTGAGAAAATGAAATGAAACAAAAGATAAATAAAGTTACCAATTTCCACTACCTCCTCCCCCTCCGAAATTTCCTCCCCCTCCAAATCCATCAAAACTATCTTCATCTTCATGATTATTAAAATTTTTATTTCTGAATAGAAAATCTGTTATAAGTAAATTATTTAATAATGAGGAATCTATTATTTTTTTTCTAGATAGTAAAAAAAGCATAACAAAAAAAACACTCATATAAATAAAAAAATTCCACATAGGAAGAACTTTCTTTTTTTGTTTTTTATGATGATATTGATTCTGAAGTGTTTGAAATACTTCCTGAATGCAGGAATCTATAGCTAGATAATAGAGATTATTTTTCAATATAGGTTTTGCTTTTTCTATAATTTTCGTAGTTAAAAAGTCTGTAATATAGGGTTCTATTCCATATCCATTTTGGATAGATATTTTTCTGTCATTGATAGATAATAATATGACTATTCCATTATTTTTATGAGATTTCCCAATTTTCCATTTTTCACCCCATTGAGCAGCTAAAAAATTTGGATCTTCTCCATGAAGATCCTGAATGATAGAAATAAGAATTTCTGTTGATGTGATTTTAGAGTATGAAATAAGTTTTTGATTTAGTTTTTCTATCTGTTTTTTGGATAAAACTCCTGTATAATCCTGAATAGGATATATTTTTTTTGGAGATTCAGGTATATTAAATTGTCCTTTTGCTAAATTTGTGTAAAAAAAAATTAAAATAATTAATTGAATAATTTTTCTCATGATTTTTTAGGGAATTGTTTTTCAATTCTTATTTGGAAAAATCTACAAAAGGAGATTTTTCTGATCCTATTTGAGATTGGAAATATCCTTTTTCTTGGAATTGAGAAAAAAAGTTTGCTATGATAATTTTTGGAAATTGATTTCTATAAGTATTAAAATGATTTACTTTATCATTAAATCGGTTTCTTTCTATATTAATACGATTTTCTGTTCCTTCTAATTGATTTTGTAATTCGTAAAAGTTTTTTGTTGACTTTAAATTTGGATAGTTTTCCACAACTAAAAGTAGTTTACTAACAGTATTATTTAATTTTTCTTGTGCTTGTTGAAATTTATTGATTTGATTTTGATTCAATTCATTTGGATTGATATTAATAGAAGTAGCTTTGGCTCTAGATTCTATGACTTGGATTAATGTATTTTTTTCAAAATTAGCAGATCCTTTTACTGTATTCACTAAGTTTGGAATTAGATCGGATCTACGTTGATAAACATTTTCCACTTGTCCCCATTGTGTTTTAATCCTTTCGTTTAGTTTTACTAGATGATTATATACATTAGATCCCCATAATCCAATTATAAATATAAGAATTAAAATAGAGTAAGTGGCTATTAGAAAATTTTTTCTCATAAAATATCTTATCTTAAAAAAATTTCTCGGCTTGAAAAAAAAAATTGACATTCTTTAAAAGCATTTTTCTCACTATCTGATCCATGTATAGCATTTTTTTCTAAAGAGGTAGCATACAGATTTCGTATAGTTCCTTTTTCAGCATTAATTGGATTTGTGTTTCCTATTAAAATTCTAAAGTCTCTTACGGCATTTTCTTTTTCCAATATGAAGGAAATAATTGGTCCAGAAGACATAAATTCTACCAAAGAATCGAAAAAATATTTTTCTTTATGTTCTTCATAAAATCTGATGGCTGATTTTTTAGAAAGTTCTGTCATTTTAAGCGCAATAATCTGAAATCCTGCAAAAACTATTCTGGATAAAATAGAGATGCTCTGTCCTTTCTTAACCGCATCCGGTTTGATAATAGAAAGAGTTATTTTTCCAAACATATATCATAGTTTTTTTTGTTGAAAAGAAAAACACATAAAATTAAATAAAGAAATTCAGAAATAAAAATTCCTGTATTTTCATCTAAAAATTAGAATTTATGAATTACAACAATAATAAAAAACCTAGTGATGATGAGGAACCCACTTTTGATTCATTTCGAAAAATAGTTTTAGATGATTATAAATTGGCTAAAATTAGTCGTGAAACCAGTCTTTTAGGAAGAAAAGAAGTTTTAAATGGAAAAGCTAAGTTTGGGATATTTGGTGATGGAAAAGAAATTCCTCAATTAGCTATGGCGAAAGTTTTTAGAAATGGAGATTTTAGATCTGGATATTATCGAGATCAAACGTTTATGATGGCTATTGGAGCTTTAACTGTAAGAAGTTTTTTTTCACAATTGTATGCTCATTCAGATTTAGAAGCTGAACCTATTTCATCTGGAAGAATGATGACAGCACATTTTGGAACACGTTTTCTAAATTTTGATGGAACTTGGAAAAATCTTATTCAAGAAAAAAATTCTAGTGCAGATATTTCTTCAACAGCTGCTCAAATGCCGAGATTATTAGGATTAGCACAGGCGTCTAAAATTTATAAAAAACTAAAAAATTTAAAAAAAACACATAAAATATTTTCTCGTGATGGAAACGAAGTTGCGTTTGGAACTATTGGGAATGCCAGTATTTCAGAAGGATTATTTTGGGAAACTTTAAATGCGGCTTCCGTCTTGCAAATTCCTATTATTCTATCTATTTGGGATGATGAATATGGAATCTCTGTTCCTAATAAATATCAATTTTCTAAACAAAATATTAGTGATCTTTTATCTGGGTTTCATAGAAACAAAAAAGAAAAAGGAGTGGAAATTATTCGTGTGAATGGATCCAATTATATGGATCTTACAAAGACGTATGTTATTGCAGAAAAAGTGGCTCGTTATGAACATGTTCCAGTCATAATTCATGTCACAAATTTAACTCAACCGCAAGGACATTCTACTTCTTCTTCACATGAAAGATATAAATCAAAAGAACGTTTGGAATGGGAAATGAATAATGATGGAATAAAAAAATTTAGAGATTGGATTTTGAATTTTCAGTTCAATAAAAAAAATAAGTTACAAAATTTAGCCAATGTTTGTTGTTTAGATCAAATAGATATAGAAGCTAAAGAATATGTTAAAAATGAACAAGAAAAAGCTTGGAAAGCGTTTCAAAAACCAATTATTGAAATTAAAAATGAAGCTGTGAACATTTTACAAAAAATGCAAAACGCTTATTCTAACAAAAAATGGATTAATAAATATGTTAAAAAATATATTCAAAAATTGCATGATAAAACTAAAAATTTTACCACAAAAAAATCAATATTTCGTATTACACGAAAAATTTTATATCTACTATCTGAAGTAGAATCAGATTCAAAATATTGTTTGATCAAATGGATTAAAAAAAAATATGATGAAGAACAAGAAAATTATTCTTCTCACCTATATAGTATTTCCGAAAAATCTTCTGTAAAAAGAACAGAAGTTTTTCCTGTGTATAAGAATAACAGTTTTGAAGTAGATGGAAGAATTGTTTTAAGAGAGAATTTTGATAAATTATTAGAATTATATCCTGATCTTTTAATATTTGGAGAAGATGTAGGAAAAATAGGAGATGTCAATCAAGGATTGGAAGGGTTGCAAAAGAAATATGGAAAAACTCGCATTTTTGATACGGGAATACGTGAATCTACTATTCTTGGTCAGGGGATTGGTCTTTCTATGCGTGGACTTAAACCTATAGTCGAAATTCAATATATAGATTATATTTTATATGCTTTACAGATCATGAGTGACGATCTTGCTTGTTTGCAATATAGAACAAAAGGAGGACAAAAAGCCCCTGTAATTATTAGAACTAGAGGTCATCGTTTAGAAGGAATATGGCATTCAGGCTCTCCTATAGGAGGGATTATTAATTATTTAAGAGGAATTTTAGTTTTGGTTCCAAGAAACATGGTAAAAGCTGCTGGTTTTTATAATACTTTATTATCTGGAGATGATCCAGCTTTAGTTATTGAATGCCTGAATGGATATAGAATAAAAGAAAAATTACCAGAAAATTTAGGTTTTTTTAGAACTCCTATTGGAATAGTGGAAAGAACAAGGAAAGGGAAAGATATAACCATGGTAACGTATGGTTCTACATGGAGAATTGTAAATGAAGCAGCAGAAGAATTGTATAAAATTAATATTGATTCAGAAGTGATTGATATTCAATCTATTTTACCTTTTGATTTACAAAAAGACATTGTAAAAAGTTTACAAAAAACTAACAGACTATTAATTATAGATGAGGATGTTCCAGGTGGAGCATCTGCTTATATTTTACAAAAAATATTAGAAGAACAAAACGGATATTATTATTTAGATAGTCCTCCTGTTACGATTACGGCTAAAGAACATCGCCCCCCTTATGGATCAGATGGTGATTATTTTTCAAAACCTTCTGTTGAAGATATTGTAGAAAAAGTATTAAAAATCATGCATAATAGTTAGAAAAGGAAGTGTTTTATTATAACAATTCTTATTAAAACATAATAATCATTTATTATATTTGTTTTCACTAATTTTTTTTACTTTATGAAAATAGAAAAAACCCTACAATCAAGGATTGGAAAAATAGATTTTAACAATATTTCCTTTGGAAATCAGTATTCAGATCATATGTTTTGTTCTGAATACAAAGATGGAAAATGGAAAAATTCTATTATTAAGCCTTTTGGGAATATTATGTTTTCTCCTATTTCTCCTGTTTTTCATTATGGACAAGCTGTTTTTGAAGGAATGAAAGCTTATAAAGATAAAAATGAAGAAGTTTTTTTATTCCGTCCAGAAGAAAATTTCAAAAGAATAAATAGGTCTGCTATTCGTTTGGAAATGCCTACTATTCCAAAAGATATTTTTATGAACGGACTGAAGAAATTAATAGATCTAGATAGAAATTGGATTCCTAAAAATTATGGACAATCTTTATATATTCGTCCTTTCCTAATTGCAACTAATGGGGTCTTGTCTGCGAAACCTTCTAAAGATTATATGTTTATGATTATATCTACTCCTGCAGATTCCTATTATAAACATCCTTTGAAAATTAAGATAGAAGAAAAATATAGTCGTTCTGCAGCAGGAGGTGTTGGATTTACTAAAGCTGCTGGAAATTACGCTTCTTCTTTCTATCCTACTAGATTAGCAAATGAAGAAGGATTTGATCAAATATTGTGGACAGACTCTTCCACTCACACAATGATAGAAGAATCAGGAACTATGAATGTTTTTTTTTGGTTGAAAAACAAACTTATCACTCCAAAAGCTAATGATAATATATTAAGTGGAATAACCTGTAAAAGTATTATTTCTTTAGCTGAAAAAGAAGGATTTTATGTGGAAGAGAAAAATTTAAGTGTTTTAGAAATCATAAAAGGATTGCAGGGAGGAGACTTAAAAGAAGCTTTTGGCTGTGGAACAGCTGCTGTAATAAATTGTTTTAAAATAATTAGTTATCAAGGAAATAATTTTTCATTACCAGATATTCCAGAAAAAGAACGAATATCTTTTCGTTTAAAAAAAAGTTTATTGGATATTCAGCATAATTTATCGGAAGATCCTTTCGGATGGAGGGTTCAATTAAAAAAATATTCATAAAAAATCATTCTATGAATGATCATTTTCAGTCTATAGAGGAAATAGCAAAAGAATCCATATCTGTTTTATATAAACTGACCCCTTGTCCTGAATTAGATTTTCAATATACAAAAAAAGAATATTCAGGAGATCTTACTTTGGTTTTATTTTCTTTGTCTAAAAAGTTAAAAAAACCTGCAGAACAAATAGGAAAAAACATAGGAAATTATATCCAAAGTAAATTAGATGGGTTGATTCAATTTTCTATTATTGAAGGGTTTTTAAATTTCATTTTTCATGATAGTTATTATATTTATCTTCTTCAAAAAATGTTGAATACAGATTTTTATCATTTAAAATTCCCATCTAAAAAAATTATGATAGAGTACTCTTCTCCTAACACTAATAAACCTCTTCATTTAGGACATGTTAGAAATAGTTTGATTGGATCTTCTATAGCTAAAATATTAAAAATGGTCGGACATAAAATAATAAAAATTCAAATTATTAATGATAGAGGAATACATATCTGCAAATCTATGATAGCTTGGATAAAATTTGGAAAAGGAGAAACTCCTGACAGTATTAAAATGAAAGGAGACCATTTTGTAGGAAAATATTATAGTTTGTTTGATAAGATTTATCGTGAAGAGATTAGAAAAATAGATCAAAAAAATGAAATGACAATATTGATAGAAGCTAGAGATCTATTGAAAAAATGGGAAAGTGGAGATCCAATTACTAGAGATATTTGGAAAAAAATGAATAAATGGGTTTACAACGGTTTTGAAGAAACTTATCGAAAATTGGAAATAAGTTTTGATGAAATAGAATATGAAAGTAACGTATATAAAATAGGAAAAAAAATTATCAAAAAAGGCCTTGAAAAAGGAATTTTTTTTCAAAAAATAGATGGTTCAATTTGGATTGATTTGATTCAAGAAGGTTTCGATCAAAAACTTTTGTTACGATCAGATAAAACTTCAGTATACATGACTCAGGATCTTGGAACAGCTGTAGAACGTTTTAGAAAATATAACATAGACCAGTTAATCTATATTGTGGGAAAAGAACAAGATTATCACTTTCAAATTCTTTTCGCTATATTAAAACATTTAGGATATACATGGGTAAATAAATTATTCCATTTATCATATGAAATGGTATATTTGCCAAGTGGGAGAATGAAATCTAGAGAAGGAAATGTGATAAATGCAGATAGTCTTATTTTAGAAATGTATTCTATTGCAAGAAAAAATTTTCTAAAAAAATATTCAAAGTCAAAAGAAAAAGGAGAAAAAGAAAAATCCGCTGAAATTATAGGACTAGGAGCTCTGAAATATTATTTTCTTAAAATAGATCCGAGAAAAAAAATTATTTTTCATCCTGAAAAATCTATAGATTTTAAAGGAAAAACAGGAACATATATTCAATATACTTATTCCAGAATTCGTTCTTTGGAACGAAAGTTTTTCGATTTATGTTCATTGTTGAATTTTTGTTGGTCAAATATTAAATTTGATATATATGAAAAAAATATGATTAAAATTCTTCAAAGATATCCATTGATCTTAAAAAAATCAGTATTTAATTTAAATCCTTCATTGATAGCAAATTACGTTTATGAAGTTTCTAAAATTTTTAATCTTCTTTATCAAAACAAAAAATTAATAGATCCTTCCAATGTTATTCATAGTAATATTTGTATGAATATTATTCATGTTACAGGAAATGTTTTAAAATCTGGAATGAATTTATTAGGCATTAAAATGCTTGATCGTATGTAAAAGTAAAAAATGAACATTTATGTTTGAACATTTACAAAATAAATTCGATAAGGCTCTTCAAATCTTGAAAGGAGATGATACAATTACAGAAATTAATATTGCATCTTCTATGAAAGAAATTGGAAAAGCGCTTATTGATGCAGATGTTAATTATAAAATTGCTAAAAATTTTATTCAAAAAGTTAAAGATAAATCTATTGGAAAAAAAGTACTTACTTCATTAAATCCAAAACAGATCATTACAAAAATAGTATATGATGAGTTGGTTTCCCTCATGGGAAGAAAAAGTATAGAAATGAATTTATCTAAAGATCCTTCTGTAATTTTAATTTGCGGATTGCAAGGGAGTGGAAAAACTTCTTTTTCTTCTAAACTTGCTTTTTTCTTAAGAAAAAAAAACAAAAATCCTTTATTAGTAGCTGCAGATATTCATCGTCCTGCAGCTATAGATCAACTGAAATTTCTTGCAGAAAAAATAAATGTTCCTGTTTTTTCTTTAAAAGAAAATAAAAATATTATAGAAATATTAGATCAATCTATTCTTTATGCATCTAAAAAGAAAAGAAATGTAATTATTATTGATACAGCTGGAAGACTGGCTATTGATAAAATCATGATGAAAGAAATAGTAAATATTCATCAACATTCTAACCCAGATGAAACTTTATTTGTTGTAGATGCAATGACAGGACAAGATGCTATAAATACTGCTCAATCTTTTTCGAGGAAATTGAATTTTGATGGAATTGTAATGACGAAGTTAGATGGAGATAGTCGAGGTGGAGCAGCTATTACCATGTCTAGCGTTGTGGGAAAACCTATTAAATTTATTAGTAATGGGGAAAAAATAGAAGATTTGGAAGTTTTTCATCCTGATCGAATAGCCAATCGAATTTTAGGAATGGGAGATATAATTTCTTTGGTTGAAAAAGTGCAAGAGCAATTTAACGAAAAAAAAACTAAAAAAATTTATCATAAAATTTCAAAAAATCGTTTCAATTTCAATGATTTATTAGAGCAAATTCAACAGGTCAAAAAGATTGGAAATATAAAAAACATTATTTCAATGATTCCTGGAGTTGGTAGGTATTTTTCCTTAGATGGAGTAGGAAATCAAAAAGATTCCTTCAAAAAAATAGAGTCTATTATTCATTCTATGACACCTGATGAAAGAGATAATCCAAAATTACTTGTTGATATTAAAAGAAAAAAAAGGATATCCAAAGGATCTGGAATAACATTGAATCATATAGATGTTTTTTTAAGACAATTTTATGACATAAATAAAATAATGAAGAAAATTAATGCCAACTCAGAACAACAAATTATAAAAAATTTTATATCTAAAATGATGAACAAAGAAAATGGTTTTTAATTTGGATTAATTTTAATTAAAATTTTCTTTTATTGAAAATATTTTTAATTTTGTTCGTTGAATATTTTCAAAATCCCAATAGGAGGAATATTCCGTTTGGAATTTGACATGAGTGAAACATGATGAAAGGTTTTTTAAATAGAGATAGGTTTTTGAACATTTTAGAAAATGTAAAAAATTGGGATGTTATCATTATTGGAGGAGGATCTACAGGGTTGGGAATTGCTTTGGATTCTGCTTCCAGAGGATATAAAACTCTTCTTTTAGAGCAGTCGGATTTTTCTAAAGGAACTTCAAGTAGGAGTACAAAATTAGTTCACGGAGGAATACGATATTTGGCTCAAGGAAATATTAAATTAGTTTATGAAGCTTTGCAAGAAAGAGGTTTGTTGTTAAAAAATGCTCCTCATTTAGTTAAAAAACAAAAATTTATTATTCCAATTTTTAGTTGGAAAATGGGAATTTTGTATTGGACAGGTTTGAAATTATATGAATGTCTATCTGGGGCATTGAGTTTTGGAAAGTCAAAATTTCTATCCAAAAATGAAATAATTAAAAATTTTCCTGAAATTAAAACTGATAAGTTAAAAGGAGGTATTTTATATTATGATGGTCAGTTTGATGATGCTCGTTTAGCTATTAATTTAGCACAAACTTGTGTTCAACAAGGTGGAATTTTATTAAACTATTTTCAAGTCAAAAATCTTATAAAAAAAGTTGGAAATAAAATATCTGGAGTTGTAGCTTATGACCTTGAAACCAAGAAAAAATATTCTATTTACTCAAAAACCGTTATAAATGCCACTGGAGTTTTTTCTGATTCCATTTCAAGAATGGATGAATCAGAAAGCCCTATTTTAATAAAACCTAGTCAAGGAACACATATTGTATTAAATAAATCTTTTTTTAGCAGTTCAAATGCTATAGTCATTCCAAAAACTTCGGATGGAAGAATTTTATTTTGTGTTCCATGGTATGACCATGTTTTAGTAGGGACTACAGATACTTTTCTAGAAAAAAGTGTTCTTGAACCAAAACCTTTGGAAGAGGAAATAGATTTTATTTTACAAACTTTTAATAAATATTTTGTTTTCAATCCAAAAAAAAGTGATATACTCAGTGCTTTTTCTGGATTACGACCTCTTTTTATTCCTAATAATTATTCTTCTACGACTAAAACAAAAGATATTTCCAGATCTCATAAACTTATGATTAGTTCTTCTGGATTAATAAGCATTATAGGGGGAAAATGGACTACATATAGAAAAATGTCGGAAGAAGCTGTAAATAAAGCTGTTGAAATAGGAAAACTAAATAAAATGCCTTCTGTAACAAAAAATCTTAAGATTTATGGATCAAATTCTTCATATCAAAGTCAAAATAATCATTGGAATAAATATGGAGAAGATGAATATCATATAAAAAAATTAATTGAAGAGAATCCATTGTTAGGAACCCCATTGATATCCCAAAATACTTCTTGTTATTATTGTACCGAAGCAGAGGTTATATGGATGGTTCGTTATGAAATGGCTAGAACAATTGAAGATGTTTTGGCAAGAAGGTTACGTTTGTTATTTTTAAATGCAAAAAAAGCAATAGATATAGCACCAAGAGTGGCCACATTAATGGCTAAAGAACTTTCTCGAGATGAAAAGTGGGAAAAATCACAAATAGCTGCTTTCAAAGAGTTAGCTATGCGGTACTATTATCCGGTCGTTTGATGGAGTTGTAATACCTTATTCTCATCATATGTTTATGAAAAAATATGTGCTATCATTAGATCAGGGAACTACTAGTTCTAGAGCTATTATTTTTGATAAAATTGGAAATATTATTTCAGTAGCTCAAAGAGAATTTACACAAATTTATCCTTATCCTGGATGGGTGGAACATAATGCAGAAGAGATATGGTCTACGCAAGCATCCGTTGCTTTGGAAGCTATTTTAAAGGCAAATTTAGAAGGGGAAAATATCGTTTCAATAGGAATAACCAACCAACGAGAAACTACTGTTGTATGGGATAAAAAAACGGGAGAACCTATTTTTAATGCTATAGTTTGGCAAGATAGACGTACATACAAATATTGTGACCTTCTCAAAAAAGAAGGATTAACTGAAATGATTAGAAAAAAAACAGGGCTTATTATAGATCCTTATTTTTCTGCCACAAAAATTAAATGGATATTAGAAAATGTTCCGGAAGCTAGAAAAAAAGCTAATTCTGGATCTTTAGCATTTGGAACTATAGATTCATGGTTAATATGGAATTTAACCGGTAAAGAAATTCATGTCACAGATGTTACTAATGCTTCCCGTACCATGCTTTTTAATATTCATTCACTTAGTTGGGATCAAGAGTTAATTGATTTATTTGATATTCCAAGAACAATGCTCCCAGAAGTTAAATCATCTAGTGAAATTTTTGGTTATACTACAGGCCACATTCTTTCTCATAAAATTCCCATATCTGGGATAGCTGGGGATCAACAAGCATCTCTTTTTGGACAAATGTGTACTAAAATTGGTATGGTAAAAAATACTTATGGAACAGGTTGTTTTATGTTAATGAATGTAGGGGATTCTCCTGTTTTTTCTCAAAATAATTTAATCACCACTGTTGCTTGGAAAATTAAAAATAAGGTTCAATATGCATTGGAAGGAAGTGTTTTCATTGCAGGAGCTGTTGTTCAATGGTTGAGAGATGGATTGGGGCTTCTTATATCTTCAAGTGAAGCAGAAATTTTAGCTTCTTCAGTAAAAAATACAGAAGGATTATATATGGTTCCAGCTTTTTCTGGTTTGGGAGCTCCTTATTGGGATCAGAAAGCTAGAGGGACCATTGTTGGGATAACAAGAGGAACCTCTTCGGCTCATTTTGTAAGAGCAGCGTTAGAAAGTATTGCTTTTCAAAATATGGATGTTTTGAAAGCTATGGAAGCAGATTCTGGTATTTCTATAAAAGAACTTCGTGTAGATGGAGGGGCTACGGTAAATAAATTGTTAATGCAATTTCAATCCGATATTTTAAATGTGAGAGTAGTGAAATCAAAGATTTCTGAGTTAACAGCAGCTGGAGCAGCTTATTTAGCTGGATTAGCTGTAAATTATTGGACCAGTCTTGAAGAGATTCAAAAAAAATGGCAAATAGAACAAGTTTTTGAACCAAAAGGAATGTCTAGTCGTTTAGAAAGAATTCAAGGTTGGAAAAGAGCAATTAAAACAACTCGTTCATGGTCTGGTTAATATAAATCAAATAAAATGACAAAAATATGTGCAGAAATCATAGGAACAATGATTTTGGTTTTTTTAGGAAATGGAGTTGTTGCAAATGTTATTTTGTCAAAAACCAAAGGGTACAACAGAAATGGAGAATGGCTGACTATTGCTATAGGATGGTCGTTGGCCGTTTTTATGGGAATAATAGTTTCAGCTCCTTATAGTGGAGCTCATTTGAATCCATGTGTTACAATAAGTTTTGCCATAGTTGGCAAATTTAATTGGGGGATGGTTCCATTTTACATTTTATCTCAATTCATTGGAGCGATGTTAGGATCTTTATTAGTATGGATTTTATACAAAGATCACTTTGTTGAAACTAAAAATGAACAAGATAAATTGTCTGTTTTTGTTACTATTCCTTCTATGAAAAATTTATTTTTTAATTTTTTAAATGAAGTATTAGCTACTTTTATTTTTATATTTATTTCTTTATATCTTACGGTAGAAGGAACCCTTTTTTTTAAAGAAAATAAATATCCTATAGGGTTAGGTTCTTTAGGAGCTTTACTTCCCGCTTTAGTGGTATTAGGAATTGTTTTGTCCTTAGGGGGAAACACTGGGGCAGGTATTAATCCTGCTCGTGATTTAGGACCAAGAATCATATATTCTATCATTCCAATTCCTGAAAAAGGAAAAAGTAATTGGGATTATGCTTTTGTTCCTGTATTAGGACCTATTTTGGGAAGTGTGATAGCTGCAATATCATATTTATTTTTATCATCGTAAAAAAACTTGTAACTTTTTTTCATGGATAAATCAACCCCTTTAAAAGAAGATCCTAATACTATAGATCATAGAAAAATAGGTAAAAAACTAAAATTTTTTATTTTTTCTGACAGGGTGGGAAGTGGATTACCTTTGTGGTTACCTAAAGGGACGATTTTCAGAAAAAATTTAGAAGAATTTTTAACTGATATTCAAAAAAAGTCTGGATATGAAATGGTAGTCACTCCACATATTGGACATAAAAAATTATATGTTAGGAGTGGACATTGGAGCAAATTTGGAAAAGATAATTTTAAACCAATTCAGACTCCACGTGAAGAAGAATTTCTATTAAAACCTATGAATTGTCCTCATCACTGTGAAATTTATCGTTCTCAAGAATGGTCTTATAGAGATCTTCCTAAACGTTTCGCAGAATTTGGAACAGTATATCGTTATGAACAGAGTGGAGAACTTCATGGTTTGACTAGAGTTAGATGTTTTACTCAAGATGATGCACATATTTTTTGTACTTATGATCAATTACTAGAAGAATTTAAAAGAGTTATCAACTTAGTTTTTTACGTATTTCGTTGTCTAGGTTTTTCTGAATATACAGTTAGAATATCTCTTAGAGACACAAAAAAAATAGATAATTATATTGGATCAGAAAAAAATTGGAAAAAAGCAGAAGAAGCTATATTGAGAGCAGTCAAAGAAGAAAAAATAAAAACATCTCTGAATTATGGAGAAGCAGCTTTTTATGGACCTAAACTGGACTTTATTGTTAAAGATTCATTAGGAAGAAATTGGCAACTTGGAACAATTCAAGTGGATTATAATTTGCCTGAAAGGTTTGATTTGTATTATAAAGGAAAAAATAATGAAAAATGTCGTCCCGTCATGATACATAGGGCCCCTTTTGGTTCACTGGAACGAATGATTGCCATTATAATAGAACACTCCAGAGGAAATCTTCCATTATGGTTGGCTCCTAATCAAGTGGTCATACTTCCTATAAGTGATAAATATGTAGTTTATGCAAAAAAAATTTTAAATTTGATATCGAATTATGATATCCGTGTATTTGTTGATAGCAGAAATGAGAAGATTAATAAAAAAATTAGGGATTCTGAAGACAATAAGATTCCTTATATGATTATTTTGGGAGAGAAAGAAGAGAAAAATGAAATGATATCTTTACGACGTCATGGTTTAGGACATATAGGAACCTTTCCTATTTCTAAGGGAATAGAAGCCATTTTTAATGAAAAAAATTTAAAAACTATAAAACTATTATAAAAAAGAAGTTTTCAAGGGGGAATAAAAAAAAGAGAATTTTTCGACCATTACCACAAAAAAAAGAGGTTCATCGAATTAATGAAAATATTGATTCAAAAATAGTTAGATTGGTAGGAGATTCTTCTATAGAAAATGGAGTTTACTCTATCCAAGATGCTATTCAATTTTCTAGAGAAAAAGAATTAGATTTGGTTGAAATCAATCCAAAATTGAATCCTCCAGTATGTAAAATACTGGATTATAAAAAATTTTTATATGAACAAAAAAAAAGAAAAAAACAATTTAAAGCAAAACAAATTAAAGTAAATACTAAAGAAATCCGATTTGGTCCACAAATCGGCGATCATGATGGAAAAGTTAAAATAAAAAGTGCTGAGAAATTTTTAATGCGTGGGGACAAAGTGAAAGTATTTGTTTTTTTTAAAGGACGTTCAATAGTATATAAGGATCAAGGGAAAATCAAATTGTTAAAATTTGCAGAAGAAATTGAGGAATATGGAAAAGTAGAACAAATGCCCGTAATGGAAGGGAAAAGAATGTATATGATCTTAGCTCCAAAAAAAATTTAACATCATGCACGTATAATATTATGAATAAATTAAAAACAAAATCAGGATCAAAAAAAAGATTTAAAAAAACGGCGAATGGATATATAAAAAAAAAACATGCATTCAAAAATCATCTTTTAACTAAAAAATCAAAAAGGAGAAAACGTAATCTTTCTAAATTTACTCTATTGAATAAATCAGATCAACAGAATATTAAAAAACAGATATAAAAATTATGAATTATGCCCAGATCTACAAATGCAGTTTCCTCTAGACGAAGACGAAAGAAAATACTAAAATCGGCAAAAGGTTTTTATGGATCAAGAAGTAAAGTTTATACAGTTGCTAAAAATGCCGTAGAAAAATCATTTTCTTATGCTTTTTCAGGAAGAAAAAAAAAGAAAAGAGATTTCAGATCTCTTTGGATTCAACGCATTAATGCAGGAGTCCGTCAATATGGAATATCTTATTCTGAATTTATGAAAAAATTATCCGATAAGAAAATTAAAATAAACAGAAAAATACTTTCTTATTTATCTATGAATGAATATAATACTTTTAAGAAAATAGTAGATCATATTTCTTCATGAAAAACTTTTTTTTGATAGACCAATCAATTTTTTTTCTATTATTTTTTTTTTCATGGAAGAAAAGTAATCTATAAAGAGTCTCCCTTCAATATGATCATATTCATGCAATATGACTCTAGCACATATGCCCGTTAAAGTTTTCTTTTGTTTTTTCCAATTATGATCATAATATTCAATCAAAACATTAGATTTTCTTTTTACATATCCCATGATTCCAGGGATGCTAAGACATCCTTCATTGAATTTGTACTCTTTTCCATGAATTTTTAATATTTTAGCATTAATAAAAACTTCTTTGTAATTACTTATGTCTTTTCCATCTAAATAAGGAGTTTCAATTATAAATAAACGTATATTTTTTCCAATTTGAGGAGCAGCCAATCCGATTCCTTTTGCTTTATGTATAGTTTCAAACATATCTTTTATTAATTGATTGATTTCTTTTTTGCAGAAAGATAAATCTATATCTAAACATTTTTTTCTTAAAATAGGATTTCCATAAAGAATTATAGGTAATACCATTAATTAATTTTTTTTTCTTTTTTTGCGAGATAAGACTGTAAAATAATAGTGGCGCTAATTTGGTTTAAAATTACTTTTTTTCTTCTTTTTTTTTTTTTTAAACCTAATTCTATCATAGTATTAAAAGCCATCTTAGATGTAAAACGTTCATCTACTCTTTTTATCAAAATTTTAGGATTTTTTATGCGAAATTTATTTATAAATATTTGAATATCTTTTTCTATTAATGTTTCTTTTTGATTGTTTAATTTTTTTGGTAACCCTATAACTATTTCATCTATTTTTTCATGAGATAAAAACGATTCTAAAAAATTCATTAATTTTTTAGTTGGAACTGCATCTAATCCAAATGCAAATATTTGTTCATTATCTGTTATAGATAAACCTGTTATTACTTTTCCATAATCTATTCCCAATATTTTTGCCATTTTTGTAATTGTTATAACAAATATATACTTGTTATCTTATTTTATTTTGCTACTTTTGTTTTCAATAAACCATGAATATATATATGAAAGTGAACAAACTAAAATTAGAAATAGAAAAGGCTTGGAATCAAAAAAATTCTTGGGAAGATGACGAGAATATAGAGAAGATAGTTCTTCAGGTTATTGATCATTTAGAAAATGGATTAATCAGAGTGTCTAATTTTTTAAATGAAAAGTGGATAGTCAATGAATGGGTAAAAAAAGCAATTATAATGTATTTCTCTGTTAAAAAAATGAATGTGATAGAATTAGGTCCATTAGAATTTTATGACAAAATCCCTATAAAAAATAAATTCCGAGAAAAGAGAGTTAGAGTCGTTCCTCATGCTATAGCACGTTATGGTTCATATTTATCCCATGGAGTAATTCTTATGCCTTCTTACGTAAATATAGGCGCATATATAGGAGAAGGAACTATGATAGATACATGGGCGACAGTAGGGAGTTGTGCTCAAGTTGGTTGTCGTGTACATATAAGCGGTGGAGTTGGAATAGGAGGAGTTCTAGAACCTTTACAATCTTATCCTGTTATTATTGAGGATGATGTTTTTATTGGATCTAGATGTATTTTGGTAGAAGGAGTTTTGATAGAAAAAGGGGCTGTTTTAGGTGCAAATGTTGTTTTAACTGCTACTACTAAAATTTTTGATGTAACGAATAATCAACCTATTGAATTTAAAAAAGTTGTCCCTAAATATTCTGTGGTCATTCCTGGATCTTATCCAAAAAAATTTCCTTCAGGAACATATTATGTTCCGTGTGCTATGATTATAGGAAAAAGAAAAGAAAGCACAGATAAAAAAACATCTTTAAATGAAGCGTTAAGAACTCATAATTTAGTGATTTAGATGTCTTTTTACGAAGAAATAGAAAAAAGTGTAGAAATATTAAAAAAAGGAAAAAGTTTATTATATCCTACAGATACTGTGTGGGGGTTGGGGTGTGATGCATTTAATATGCAGGCTATAAATAAAATATGTAAAATCAAAAATAGAAATTTTTCTAAGTCTATGATTGTTTTAGTAGAAAAAATGGACCGTTTACGTCAACTGGTAGGAGATATAACTGATTTTACTAGAAAAATTCTAATTGATAACATTGCGAATAAAAATAAACCTATCACTATAGTGTACAATCATGTGAATCAAATAGCATATAATTTATTGAGAAAAGACAATACTTTAGCCATTCGTTTGACATATGATCCATTTTGTGTTTGTTTAATCCGAAATTTTGATAGACCAATTATTTCTACTTCTGCAAATTTATCAGGATTTTCTCCTCCTAAATCCTTTTCTGAAATTAGTCCTTCTATTTTAAAAGAAATAGATTATGCAGTGAATTTTCATAGAAAAAAAATATCTAATTACAGCAGCTCTTCTATTATAAAAATTGTTTCAGATCAGGTAAAAATATTACGTAGTTAGTAATCAACTAACATGAATTTATCATCTGCTCTTCATAAAAAAATATTTCGTATCGTAAGCCTTTCATCTCAGAAAATAAAACAAGATAGTTATGTGGTGGGAGGTTATGTTAGAGATTTTTTAATAGGAAAAATGAAATCCGAAGATTTGGATATTTTGACTATAGGTGAGGGAATTAAATTAGCTAAAGAGGTTTCTAAATATATTTATCCTTATCCAAAAATAAAGATCTTTAAACGTTTTGGAACTGCTATGTTAAAATATGATAATCAGAAAATAGAGTTTGTTGGATCCAGAAAAGAATCATATCATTTATCTAGTCGTAAGCCTTTTATAGAGTTAGGATCATTACAAGATGACCAAAATAGAAGAGATTTTACAATCAATGCTTTAGCTATTAGTTTAAACCCTGATAATTATGGAGAATTAATAGATCCATTTGGAGGATTATCAGATTTAAAAAAAAAAATATTAAGAACTCCATTAGATTCAGATATTACTTATTCTGATGATCCGTTGAGAATGATGCGAGCAATTCGATTTGCGACTCAACTTCAATTTACGATTGAAGAATATTCATTTAAATCTATTCAAAAAAATAAAAATAGAATAAATATTGTTTCTATAGAAAGAATTATAGAAGAATTTAATAAAATTTTATTATCTAAAAAGCCTTCTATCGGATTGTTTTTATTATATAAATCTGGATTATTATCAATAATATTACCAGAATTAACTTTATTAAAAGGAATAGAAGAAAAAAACGGATGTAAACACAAAGATAATTTTTATCATACTTTGCAAGTAGTAGATAATGTCAGTAAAGAAAAAGACGGTTTCCTTTGGTTAAGATGGGCAGCATTGCTACACGATATAGGAAAATCTTCTACCAAAAAATTTTTACCAAAAATAGGTTGGTCTTTTCATTCTCATGAATTTGTAGGATCAAAAATGGTTCCAAATATATTTCAACGTTTAAAACTTCCAAAAGGGGATCCTATGAAATATGTGAAAAAGATGATTCAATATAGTTACAAACCTATAGCTTTAATAGGAAATAGGACTAGCGATACTGCTATCCGTAGATTATTATTTGATCTTGGAAAAGATCTAGAAGATTTAATAAAATTGTGTCTCGCTGATATTACCACTAATAATATAGAGAAAAGAAAACAATATAAAAAAAATATTTATCTTCTTATGGAAAGGGTTAAAAAATTAGAAGAAAGAGATAGAATTCAAAACTGGAAATCTCCTATATCAGGAAATGATATCATGAAGGCTTTTCGGATTAATCCATGCAAAAAAATAGGGGTTATAAAAAATTTTATTAAGGATTCTATTTTGGAAGGAAAAATATCTAATGAATTTCATTCTGCTTATCTTCTAATGTTAAAAAAAGGAGAAGAATTAGGATTGAAAAAAAAATAAGAAGTATATGTTTTCTAGTATTGATGGAAATAATCAAAAAAAAATCGTTTTATTACCACATAATAATCCGGACGGAGATGCTTTAGGATCCTCTTTAGCTCTTTTCTTTTATTTGAGAAAATTGAGACATGATGTGGATTTAATATCTCCAACAGAATATTCTGAATTTTTTCAATGGCTTCCAGGAACTGAGAATATTCTTGTTTTCTCAGAAAAAACTAAATCTTTAGTAAAAAAAAAAATTGTAAATTCTGATTATGTTTTTTTTGTAGATTTTAATAATTTATCAAGAATAAAAAATTTAAGAGAATTTATTTTATATTCAAAAGCAAAAAAAATACTAATAGATCACCATCCTTTTCCATTTCGTTTCGATTTTATGTTTTCTGATCCAACAGTTTCAGCTACCAGTATTTTGGTTTTTAGGTTTATATCTGAAATGAATCATTTAGACAAAATAGATAAAGAAATAGCCACCTGTTTATATATTGGTTTAATGACTGATACGGGTTTTTTTCGTTTCCCTTCCGTTACTTCAGAAACTCATTTTATTGCCGGAAAATTAATAGAAAAAGGAATTGATATAGAAGAGATCTATGGTCATTTGCAAGAAAAATACAATGAAAATAAATTGAAATTATTATCTAAAGCCTTAAAAAAATTAAAAGTCATAAAAAAATATCGTACAGCTTATACAAGTATCAATGCTTCGGATCTCAATTTTTATTCATACAAACAAGGAGATACTGAAGGTATTATTTCTTATGGACTAGGTATAAAAAATATTATTTTTTCTGTTTTCTTTTTTGAAGAAAAAGAAAAATATCCAATTAAAATTTCCTTTCGTTCTAAAGGTAATTTTGATGTAAACCTATTTGCCAGAAAGCATTTTGGAGGTGGTGGACATAAAAATGCAGCAGGAGGTATATTAGAAAAAAGTCTATCTGAATCCATTGAATATTTCTTAAATATTATTCCTAATTATCATAGAAATCTTATGTTTTCCATTTGATATTACATCCGTAACTTAATTTAAAAGTTTGATTTATATTTTTTCCTTTCAAAATTTTTTTTAAAACATTTCTCACATCACAACCTGTCACAGGTTTTTCATTTCCAGGCCTAGAATCATCTAGTTGCCCATGATAACATAAATCCCCTTTTCCGGAAAATATAAAAAATTCAGGAGTACATTTTGCACAATAATATTTGGCTACTTCTTGTGTTTCATCGAAAAAATAAGGAAAAAGATAACCTAACTGAGAATGTACTTTTTTCATATTTTCCGGAGAGTCTTCCGGATACTTGTTTGCATCATTAGAATTGATAGCTAAAAAAGAAATTCCTTTCGGAATAAAATCTTTAGATAAACGCACTAATTCTGAATTAATATGTTTTACATACGGACAGTGATTACAAATAAACATAATTACAGTTGCTTTATCAGAAAAAAAATCTTTCAAAAATTTCTTCTTTCCTGAAGAAACTTCTAACAAGTTAAAATCTTTTATTTGAATTTTAATTTCACTAGAAGAATAAGTTCGTACCATTTTAATTATTTTTTATTTTTTTTAAAAACAAAAGATTTTTTCTTTTCTTCCTCAGCTAATTCAGCATCTATTAATATTCTTCCACTGTGTTCATCTATTAAAAGTTTATTTCTTTGTATCAGTTCTGAATATTTTTGAGGTGTAATAGCTAGATAAGAACCCAATGGAGCTCCTCTTTGGACTGGAGCAACAGCCACTCCGTTTTTTACTCTATTCCTTATTTTTTTATAAGTTTGTAACAAACGAATATCAACTTTTTTAGAAAAAAACAAAGATTTTTCCAAAAGAATTTTTTCTTCTTTATCGTTTTCTAATAGAATCTTATTCAATTCTTTTTTTTTGTGAAAAAGATGTTCTTCTTTATTATTTAAAATATCTTCTTTTTTTCCTAGAATATCTTCTTTTTTATGAATTTTTACATTCAATTCTTTGATTCTTTTTTTGGATAATTGAATCTCCAGTTTTTGATAATCAATTTCTTTATCAAGAGAATATAATTCCTTGTGATTTTTTACATTATCTTTTTGTTTATCATATTTTTTAATTAATGTTTCTGAATATTTAATATTTTTGTTTTGTTTATCTATATTTTCTTTTATGGAAAGAATCTCCTCATGAACATTTTCTGAATTTTTTTTCATTTGGTCTAATTCTTCTTCCAAACTTTTTATTTCCATGGGAATATTTCCGCGAAATTTTCGTATTTCATCTATACGAGAATCTATTAATTGAAGATTATATAATGCCCTCAATTTATCTACTACAGTGATAGCTTCTTGTATTTTATTTCCCATAAACTAATAAATATATTTAACTGGATTAGTATAAACTTCTGATTCAGAAATAGAAATAGAAGTAAATTTTTTTTCTAAAAAAGATCTTAATAAATTTTTAGAGATTTTTTCGGATTCATAATGACCGATATCTACAATCAATATTCTATTTTCAGATTTAAAAAAATCATGATATTTTAAATCAGAAGATATAAAAACGTCAGCTTTTTCTTTGATAGCGGTTTCTATTCCAAAACGTCCTGACCCTGTTATCATAGCTATTTTTTTAATTTTTTTTTCTGTAAAACGGGAATGACGAATACAAGGAAGATTCATTTTATTTTTTATAAAAATAAGAAAATCATATTCATTCATCTCTTTTACTAGATTTCCTATGAACCCTATTCCTACATAAGGATTAACATTTTCAATATTGTAAATTTCGTAAGCTACTTCTTCATAAGGATGATTTTTAAAAAGAGCGTCTCTGATAATATTTAATTTATGAGAGGGAAAAATAACACCGATACAAGTCTCTTTTTCCATATGAAAAATTTCTTTTTTTCCAGAAAATGGTTTGGTTTTCTTGTTTCCCATATAACTTCCAAATCCATCAAAATTATAACTGCAATGACTATAATTGGAAATATTTCCAGCACCTACTTCAAATAAAGAATTTCTTACTTTTTCTGCGTAGTTAACTGGAACATAAGTGATCATTTTTTTTATAGTTTCTTTTTTTGGAAGAAGAACTTTTTCTTTATTGATTTTTAACAGTTTAGATATATAATCAGAGGGGCCTTCCCATACTAAATCCAAATTAGTGTGAATAACATAAATAGATACATCATTTTTCAATGCAGAAATTATAACCCTTTCTGAAAATGTTTTTCCAGTTATATTTTTTATGGGTTTAAAAATGATAGGATGAAAGGATATTATCAGATTACACTTCTTATTGATGGATTCACAAAAAACCTCTTCAGTAAGATCTAAAGTGATTAGTATATTTCTTACTTTTTGATGAAACGATCCTACTATCAATCCAACATTATCATAGGATTCTGCATATTCTATAGGTGCTAAATTTTCTAATTTATCAGCTATATCTCTTACGAATACTTCCATGTTAAAAACATCCCTGCGTCAACAAATTTATCAAAAAAAAATTGATTTTTATAATATTATTGCATAAATAAAAATAAAAACATAATTATGAATATCCCTCTCAAAAAACCAAAATGGATAAGAGTAAAATTATCAATGAATAAAAATTATCATGAATTACAAAAATTAGTTTCTTTGCATAAATTGAATACAATTTGTCAAAGTGGGAGTTGTCCTAACATAGGAGAATGTTGGGGAAAAGGAGTAGCTACTTTTATGATATTGGGAAATATTTGTACAAGATCTTGTAGATTTTGTGGAGTTAAAACAGGACGTCCTGAAAAAGTCGATTGGAAAGAACCAAATAAAGTAGCAGAGTCTATAAAAATATTGAAAATCAAACATGCCGTATTAACCTCTGTTAATCGAGATGATTTAAAAGATATGGGATCTTCTATATGGGTAAAAACCATACAAGAAGTACGATATTTAAATCCAAAGATAACAATAGAAGCTTTAATCCCTGATTTTAAAGGAGAAAAAAAAATAATAGATAAAATCATTGATGTTAAACCAGAAGTGATTTCTCACAATCTGGAAACAGTTTCCAGATTAACAAAAAAAATCCGTATTCAAGCTAAATATGATCGTAGTCTTGGATTACTGCAGTATATCAAAGAAAAAAATAAAAATATTCGAACAAAAACAGGAATCATGTTAGGATTAGGAGAAACAAAAGAAGAAATTATTGAAACAATGAAAGATATGAAAAAATCTAAAGTAGATATTATAACAATGGGACAATATTTACAACCTTCTTTAAAACATCATCCTGTTCGTTTTTTTGTTTTTCCTGAACAATTCAAAGAATTGAAAGAAATTGGATTAAAAATGGGATTTAAATATGTAGAAAGCGGGCCATTAGTACGGTCTTCTTATCATGCAGAAAAACATGTAAGATGAATCAATAATTTTTTTCTTCTTTTCCAAAAGAATACTTATATTTTTTTTCATTCCATATTTTTTTTTCACGAAGAAAATTTTTAATGTAAAATGATACAGATTTTTCATTTTCTATTTTTGAAAATAAAAATAACTGTTCTATAGAACGAGTAGTAGATACGTATAATAGATTGATATTATCAAATACTGTATTTGAGAGGTAATCTTCATAAATATTCCGGATATTTTTATCATGTTTTATACGTTTGAAATATGGTTCTATTTCTAAATAAACAGAATTCAATCCGTGATATAAATGAGGATTTACATCCATCCATATTCCTACTTGATTTTTAGAATAAAGATTCCAATCAGTAAAAGGAAGAATAACTACAGGAAATTGCAATCCTTTAGATTTATGAATAGTCATAACACGAATAGCATTTTTATGATCAGAAATAATAATGCTTTCTTTTTCCTTTTTAGATTCCCAATAATCTAGAAAATCTACAATAGAATTCCCTACACTTTTCATAGATCTATAAACAAAGTCCAAAAAAGAATAGATAGATGCAGTGTTCTGTTTATTCAATAAACCAAAAGATTCAATTATTTCTTCTGATATATTGTATATGGATTTATTATATAATTTATTTAACGATAATGAATCTTTTGATAGAATTTTTTTTAAAAATATATCCAGTGGTAAGAAAATAATTTTCATAATAAAATCATGATCTTTTTTTTTAGTACGAATGAATTTATTTTTTAATAACATAAAAATTAGAATAACTCTTTTTTGATAACAATGAGGATTAGCAAGAATATAAAATAAATTTATGATTATTTGTATTTCCAAATGATTTTTTATTAGCAAAGAAACAGAAGTATTTACATTAATGCCATCTTCAACAAGTTTTTCAGATAAAAAACGACCTTCTTTATTATTTCTAACTAATATAGCAATGTCTGATAAAACATATTTCTGTTCCAATAATTTTTTTATTTTATTTTTTATTTTGAAATAAATATATTCTTTATAATTTTTATTTTCTAAACTACTCAGAAAATTTATTTCTACATATCCTCCAGGTTTTTTAAATGTTTTTTGTTTGGAATCTTGATATATATTTTTATAAATAATTGAATTAAAAATTTTAGATATGGATTGATAAAGGAAGTTATTAAAATGAACAATTTCTTCATAACTACGAAAATTTGTTTCTAACCTTTTTAATTTTTTTTTATAATTTATTGATTTAGAATAACATATATTTATAAACTGTTTTGCGTCTCCACCCCTCCATCTATATATAGATTGTTTAGGATCTCCTACTATCATAGCTGATCCATTTTCAGATAATGCATTTTCAACTAAAATTTTAATATTGTTCCATTGTAAAAATGAAATATCTTGAAATTCATCTATAAAATAATGTTTATATTGCATTCCGATTCTTTCATAAATTTTAGGAAATGTTCCTCGAGTAATTCTTTCATAAAGAATTTTGTTTAATTCTACATTTAAAAGAATTTTTTTTTCCTTTTTCATAAAATGAAATTCTTTTTCTATTTCATGTATGATTGATAGTATACTAATGTTTTTTAAAAAAAGTTTATCTAAAAGATAATATGATATATTTTTTTTGTATATAGATTTTGTTTTTTCATATAATGACAGGATTTCATCCTTATTTTTTTCTATCAATATTTTTTGATGCTTTTGTAAAGAACATTTATAAAATATTTTTTTTTGAATATATTTTTCAAGACGTTCATTAAAAGGGTTAAGGAATATATTCCTCATTTGTAATTTTTGGAAAAGTCTTGGTAAATCTGAATGAATAAAAGAATTTTTTTGAATAGAAGTTTTTATTAAAAATAAAAAGAATTTTTCACCTTGTATTTCGCATTTTTTTTCAAATTTTTTAGTTCTTTTTATCAAAGTTTTTTTCAATTGGATAAAATTTTCTAAAGAAAAACTTTTAATTTTTTTTATAGGAAAAAAATTATTTTCTTCCAACATAAGATGAGCTATTTTTAATAGTTCTTTTCTTATATCCCAGTTTTTTCCTTTTTTTAATTTTTCTAAAGAAAATTGAACCAAAATATTTGACCATTTTTCTGAATTTTTCAATCTATATAGTAGATTTTCTATAATTTTCAATAGAAACCTTTTTGTATCCATTTCTAAGTAGACTTCTCTATTTGAAACAAAAGATCTTATAATATTATAAGTAAATTTATCTATTGTACTTGTATTTTTAGAAAAAGAAGAAAAATCATGCAAAATGGCAGATAATATTTTTTTAGAACGTTCATATAATTGATGTTTTGTTAATTTCAAATCTTTTACAAGATGATCAAATAAAGAAGAATATTCTTTTTTAACTATTTGATTTGAAAACTCTTTAAGACATTGTAAAATTCTTTTTTTCATTTCTTCAGAAGATTTTTTAGTAAAAGTCAAAGCTAGAACTCTTCTAAATTCATCAGGATATGAACTTTTTAATAGAACATAAAGATAGTTTTTTACTAAAAAAAAGGTTTTTCCAGAACCGGCTGAAGCGTTGTATATCTTTAATGTAGATGGAACAAGCATGATTTACGAAAAAATTTTTGCATATATTTTATAATAACATATTAATTAAAGAAAAACCATATAATAGTGAAACTATTTTGAATCATAACCTATTGATACTTTTTTTACATTTGTTTATCTTATCCTTAAATTAAATAAATTTAAAACACATGTCTAGAAAATTTCCTTTTGGGGTAGCCACTGGTAATCTTGTAGGAGAGATATTCGAATACGCTAAGGAAAACGTTTTTGCTATACCAGCCGTAAATGTTATTGGATCTAATACTGTGAATGCAGTAATGGAAACCGCTGCAGAAGTTAATTCTCCTGTTATTATTCAATTGTCTAATGGAGGAGCTATTTTCAATGCGGGAAAGGGATTAAATAATAACGAACAAAAAGCGGCAATCAAAGGAGGGATAGCTTGTGCTATGCATATTCATGAATTAGCCTCTTCTTATAAAGCAACAGTCATTCTTCATACAGATCATTGTTCTAAACCTTTCCTTCCATGGATAGATGGATTAATAGAAGCCAATGAAGAGCATTATAATCGTTTTGGAAAAACGTTGTTCAGCTCACATATGCTAGATCTTTCTCAAGAACCTTTAAAAGAAAACATTAGCATTTGTGAAAAATATTTTGAAAGAATGAATAAAAGCAAGATGACTATTGAAATAGAATTGGGTGTAACGGGAGGAGAAGAAGATGGAATAGATAATTCAAACATAGAAAATAATAAACTATACACTCAACCAAAAGAAGTTAGTTATGCTTATAATAGATTAATTAAAATTAGCAAAAATTTTATTATAGCTGCTTCTTTTGGAAATGTTCACGGAGTTTATAAGCCTGGAAATGTGATTCTTCGTACTGATATATTACAAAAAACACAAGAATACATACGGAAAAAATTTCGTACAAAAAAAAAACCAGTTTCTTTAGTTTTTCATGGTGGATCAGGTTCTTCCAAAAAAGAAATCCAACAAGCTATTAGTTATGGAGTTGTTAAAATGAATGTGGACACTGATTTGCAATATGCTTTTACTTGTGGTATTCGGGATTATATGAAAAAAAATGAAGAATATTTAAAAAAGCAAATAGGAAATCCAGAAGGAAAACATCTTCCAAATAAAAAATATTATGATCCTAGAATTTGGTTAAGAGAAGGAGAAAAATCTTTTAAAATTCTTCTAAAAAAATATTTTGAATTCATGAATAATATTAATACTTTATAAAAGCACCCATGGCTTGGTTTTTGAGAAAAAAAAAGAATATTTTAACGTCTATAGACGATAGAAAAGATTTACCTAAAGGGTTATGGTATAGAACACCTAGCGGAAAAATTATAGATACAGAAGTCTTAAAGAAGAATGCTTATGTAAGTCCAGAAGACGGATATCATGTCAGAATTCATAGCAAAGAATATTTTGAAATTCTTTTTGATAATGGGGATTTTTTGGAAATGAATATAAAAATGATTAGTAAAGATCCTATCAAATGGAAAGATTATAAAAAATATACAGATAGAATTCAAGAGGCTAGAAAAAAAACAAATTTATATGACGCTATTAGAACAGGGGTCGGAAAAATAAAAGGAATTGATGTTGTGATATCTTGTATGGATTTTTCTTTCATAGGAGGATCTATGGGGTCCGTAGTAGGAGAAAAAATATCTAGAGCAATAACATGTTGTATAGAAAAAAAATTTCCATACATCTTAATCTCTAAATCTGGTGGAGCAAGAATCATGGAATCTTCTTTTTCATTAATGCAAATGGCTAAAACAATTGCTAGATTAACCCAATTGCGTGATGCTAGAATTCCTTATATATCTGTTTTAACAGATCCAACTACAGGAGGGGTGACTGCTTCTTACGCTTTACTTGGAGATATCAATATAGCTGAACCAGGGTCTCTTATTGGATTTGCTGGACCTAGAGTAATCAGGGAAACAATTGGAAAAGATCTTCCAGATGGATTTCAAACAGCAGAGTTTCTTATGGATCATGGATTTATAGATTTGATCTCTTCTAGAACTGAATTAAAGAAAAATATATATAACTTAGTATCTATGATGATGTAAAAAAAATTCATTCCCATTCAATAGTAGATGGTGGTTTAGAGGTTATATCATATACCATTCTATTAATTCCATCAACTTCATTGATTATTCTATTTGAAACTTTTTCTAAAAAATCGTAAGATAAATGTGAAAAAGTAGCAGTCATGAAATCCTCTGTATTGATGACACGCAATACAGCTGCATATTCATAGGTTCGTTTATCTCCCATTACTCCTACAGATTTAACAGGTAATAAAACAATGAAAGCTTGACTAACAGAATCGTAAATATTATAGTTTTTTAATTCTTGTAAAAGAATACTTTCTGCTTCTTTTAAAATGGAAATTTTTTTTTCATTTATTTCTCCAATAATTCTAATGCTTAATCCAGGTCCAGGAAATGGATGACGATATAAAATTTCCTCTGGAAGTCCTAGTTTTTGTCCTATTTTTCTGACTTCATCTTTAAATAATTCTTTCAATGGCTCAATGAGTTTCAACTTCATAAATGTTGGATCAGGCAATCCTCCTACATTATGATGAGATTTTATAGAATAACTTAATTTTTCTTTCTTTGAAGAAGATTCAATAACATCCGAATAAATAGTCCCTTGTGCTAAAAATTTAACATTTTTAATTTTTTCAGATTCTTTATAAAATACAGAAAGAAATTCTTCCCCTATAATTTTTCTTTTTATTTCAGGATCAATAACACCAGTTAATCTAGATAAAAAACGATTTTTAGCATCTATTATTTTAATAGGTAAATTCATTTTTTGACATAAAATAGATATTCTTTCTTTTTCTTTTTTTAGAAGTAATCCTGTATCTACAAAAATACAATTTAAGGAATTCCCAATAGCCTTATGAATGATATAAGCAGTCACAAAAGAATCTACTCCTCCAGAAAAACCTAATATCACTTTTCCTTTGTCTACACGTTTTTTGATTTTATCTATTGCATTTTGTATAAAATTCTTCAAATCCCAATTAGAAGTACACTTACAAATATTAAAAACAAAATTTTTCAATATAGACATTCCGAATTCTGTATTTTTTACTTCTGGATGAAATTGGACAGCATAAATCTCTTTGTTGATATGACTGAAAGCTGCAATAGCACAAGATGAAGTATGCCCGATTATTTGAAATTTTTTTGAAATGTTTTTTACTTGATCAAAATGACTCATCCAAACAATGGATTTTTTTGGTATTCCATAAAATAAATTGTTATTGGAATGATCTATAATGAAGTAAGCCTTTCCGTATTCTTTAAATTTAGATTTTTCGATCTTCCCTCCAAAAAGAAAAGAAATAATTTGCATTCCATAACAAATTCCAAGTATAGGAATATCTAATTGAAAGATCTTTTTAGAAATTAGTGGAGAACCATTTTCATAAACAGAAAAAGGGCCCCCTGATAAAATAATCCCCTTAGGTTTTTTTGATAAAATATGGGATATGGAAGTATCATAATCACATAATAAAGTATCTACTCCTAGATTTCGAATTCTTCTTGCAATCATATGACTATATTGAGAACCAAAATCTAATATGCAGAGAAAGTCTTTTTTCATTTTTAGATTGGATTTGATTTTTATACTGATTTTTTATTATAAACCAATGTCTTTTCGGAAATACAAATTTTCGAATTGTACTTTTTGAACTTTCTCGTAAGCCTTTTTTCTGGCTTCTTGAATCGTTTTTCCTAATCCTACCATATTTAGTACGCGTCCACTTGATGTGATCCAATTTTCTTGTTCTTTCTTGGCTCCAGCAATATAAAAAGGTTCTTGTAATGAGTTTAATCCTATTATTATTTTTCCACTTTTGTATTTTTCCGGATATCCTGTAGAAGATAAAACAACACAACAAGAACATAATTTTTTCCAAAAAATAGATACTTTTTTACAAAGAAAAAAAGATTGAAGAACATCTAAAAAGTTACTTTTCATTAATGGAAATAAAGTTTGAGCTTCAGGATCTCCGATACGAGTATTATATTCTAATAAATAAACTTTATTAGAAGTAATCATTAATCCAAAGTATAGAAATCCAAAAAAAGTTAATTTTTCTGAAATTAATCCTTCTAAAGTAGGCTCTAATATGTTTTTTTGAAAATCTCTCCAAATAGAATTCGTCATATATGGATTCGGAACAACTGCCCCCATTCCCCCTGTGTTCATTCCTGTTTCATTTTCTCCAATTTTTTTATAATCTAGAGCAGATAAAAAAGGAATAATCTGTTTTTCATTGAAAAAAGATATAATAGATGCCTCTTTTCCTTGCAAAAATTCTTCTATGATAATTTGATTTCCAGATTTTCCAAATTTTTTTTCTATCATAATAGTTTTTAAAGCTTTTTTAGCTTCATTTTTATTATGAGCTAAAAGAACTCCTTTTCCTCCAGCTATTCCATTTGTTTTAATCGCCACAGAACCAATATTTTTATCTAAAAAATTGATAGCCTTTTTATAACAAGAAAAAATGTCATATTTAGGAGTTCTAATTCCATATTTTTTCATAAATGATTTAGCAAAAATACGATTTCCTTCAAGTTTAGCTGCTAAATGATGCGGGCCTATTATTTTTAATCCAAGATTTTGAAAAATATCCACAATTCCTTCTATCAGGAAAATTTCGGACCCTACAATAGTTATATCTACTGCATTTTTTTTAGCAAAAAGACCTAATTCTAATAGAGTTTGATTTTTTTCAATATTCTTTCCTATCATTCCTGTTCCTCCATTTCCAGGATAAAAATAAAGATTTACAGAATGATTATCTTCCAATAATTTTTTTCCAATAGCATGTTCACGTCCACCACCTCCAATAATTAAAATTTTCATTATTTTTAATGTTTAAAATGTCTTTTTCCAGTAAAAGCCATAGCTATTCCATAATCGTCACAAGCTTTTACAGATTCTTCGTCTCGCATAGATCCTCCTGGTTGAAGAATAGCACGTATTCCACCCGAACGAGCCGCTTCATCTACAACATCACGAAAAGGGAAAAAAGCATCAGAGACAAGAACTAAACCTTCTTTACTTTTTTCTAAAGCCCTCTCTATAGCTTGATTAGCTGCCCAAATTCTGTTGGTTTGTCCTCCAGAAATTCCTAAAGTTTGTGTTCCCTTAGTTATAACAATAGCGTTGGATTTCACATATTTCACTACTTTTTGAGCAAAAAATAAAGATTTTAGTTCTTGATCAGTAAATTTTTTTTTAGTAACTATTTTATAATTATACTCATTAGGAAAAAAATAATCTGTTTCTTGCACTAAGATCCCTCCATCTATTTGAACATATTCTAGTTTATCCGAAATTGCTTCATTAATACTAATAATTCTAAGATTTTTTTTTATTTTTAAAATATTTAAAACGTTTGTTTCGTAACTGGGTGAAAGCACAACTTCTAGAAAAATATGATTAATCTCTTTTGCCAATTCCTTTGTAATTGGAACATTAACGGCCATTATTCCTCCAAAAGACGAAATAGTATCAGCATAATAAGTTTTTTGAAACGCTTCAATAATGTTCTTTCCTAATGCTACTCCACAAGGAGTGGAATGTTTAACTGTACAACAAGCAGGTTCTGAAAATTGAGAAACAACTTTCCAAGCTATATCCATATCTCGTAAGTTATTAAATGACAATTTTTTTCCATGCAATTGATGAAAATTTCGCATGGATCCATGCTGAATCGTATTAATGTAATAAGCTGCTTTTTGATGAGGATTTTCTCCATAACGGAGATTCATTTTTTTTTCGTAAGAAGAATGTAAATAAATAGGAAACTTTTCATCTTTTTCATCCATCAAAAGATATTGAGAAATAGCAGAATCATAAGCAGAAGTAAAATTAAATACTTTTCCAGCCAATTTTTTTCTCAATTTTAATGAAGTGGATCCATTCTGTTCTATTTCATTTTTTACTAATTCATAATCATTATCATCTGTTATGGCAGTGACATGTAAAAAATTTTTAGCAGCTGCACGAAGCATAGACGGCCCTCCTATATCAATAAGTTCAATCAAAGAATTGAAATGAGATCTTTTACGTATTTCTTCAAAGAATGGATAAAAATTAACCAACACAATATCAATAAGATGAATTTTGTGAAATCGAATGGATTCGATATGTTTTTCAATCGAACGATTTGCTAGAATTCCTCCATATATATTAGGATGAAGAGTTTTTACTCTCCCATCTAAAATTTCAGGAAAAAAAGTAACATTCGATATTTCTATCACATTAGACAACCCTTTTCTTATTAAATATTGGTAGGTCCCACCAGTAGAAATTATTTGATATCCTTTTTGATCTAAAAAACTAGAAAATTGAAATAGTTTTTCATTTTTTTCATAAACACTAATCAAAGCTCTTTTCATAATACATACTACTAATTTTAGTTTTGAGTATAAGTAAGCATAGTGAATTATAAATAAAATATCTTATTTTTCAAAGATTTTTGATAGACTGAATTAATATTTCTCTTTCTATGAGAGAAACTTTTTTTGATAAAGACATTGGAGTTTCCTTTGAATAAATTTTACATGATTTTTTCAAAATAATCCCTCCTTTATCCACGTCTTTCGTTACATAATGAACTGTGGCACCTGATATTTTTTCCTTATTTTTAATAACTGCTCGATGCACTTTCATTCCGTACATTCCTTTTCCTCCATATTTTGGTAAAAGAGAAGGATGAATATTGATCACTTTTCCAATCCATTTATCACAAAACTCTGCATCAAGTATAGAAAGAAATCCAGAAAGAACTATAATATACGGAATATCTTTTATAAGTATATTGTTTATTTCTTTAGAAATAAATTTTTTCTTAGTTTTTTCTAAAGATATGGTTTTTATATTTTTTTTTAACGCATACTGAATTGCACTACAAAATCTATCAGAAATTACTAAATTAACTCTGAAATTAAAAAGTATTCCGTTTTTAATTGCTTGTAAAATATGCTGCATATTGGTTCCTCTTCCAGAAACTAAAATAGTTATTTTTTTCATGATATATGAAAAATGTATTTATTTTAAAAATACTATTTTATTTCCTTTCACTATACTGCCAAAAACAAAAGGATTTTCTCCTAAAAAACGGAGTCTGTCTAAAATAGAATATTCTTCCTTAAAAGAAGCTATTATAATCATTCCTACTCCCATATTAAAAGTATTCCACATTTCTTGATCAGATAAATTTCCTTTTTTTCGAATATAATTGAAAACAGGTTGAATAGGAATTTTTTCTTTTTCGATTATAGCTGATAAATTTTCTGGAAGTATTCTAGATAAATTATCTGATATTCCTCCTCCAGTAATATGAGCTAATCCGTGAATCATAAATTCTTTTAATAAAATATGAATAGTAAAATGATAAATTCTAGTTGGAATTAAAAGGGTTTCATAAAATGGTTTTTCTTGAAAAGATTTCAAAAAATCTTCTTGAGAAAAAATATTTCTAATTAAAGAAAAACCATTGCTATGCACTCCTGATGAAGGGAGTCCTATTAAAATATCTCCATCCTGAATCAATTTTTTACCATCTATAAGATTTTCTTTCTCAACAACCCCTACACAAAATCCAGCAATATCATAATCATTTTCTTGATAAATTCCAGGCATTTCTGCAGTTTCTCCTCCAATAAGACAAGTATTAGTTTTTTTACAAGAAATGGCTATTCCTTGTATAATTTTTTCTACAATAGAAGAATCGAGTTTTCCACAAGCTAAATAGTCTAAAAAAAATAAAGGTTTTGCACCATGACATAAAACGTCATTTGCGCACATTGCAAAGCAATCTTCTCCAATTAAAGAATATTTTTTGTAATCAATGGCTAAACGCAATTTGGTTCCAACTCCATCAACTCCAGAAACTAAAATAGGTTCCTTATATCCACATTCATATATCTTATAAAATCCAGAGAAATGGTCTAATGTACTTATTACTCTATTGTTATAAGTTTTTTTTAAAATTTTATTAATTTTGAAAATGGTGATATTGCTTTCTTTCATAATTTATTATATTCATTTTTTTTTAACCGGATAGTTTCCCGTAAAACAACCAAAACAATAATGAATGCTTCCAAGAATATCTATCAGATTAGCCATGCTTAAGAATTCTAAACTATCTACATTTAGAATTTTTGCTATGCTTTTTTGATCAGTATGATTGTATGAAATGAGATCTTTTTTACTCGGAGTATCTACTCCTAAATAGCATGGAGCTATGATAGGAGGAGAAGCACTTCTAAAATGAATTTCTTTTGCTCCTGCTTTTCTTAATATATAAACTAATCTACGACTAGTAGTTCCACGAACTATAGAATCATCAATGATAACAATACGTTTTTCTTTTATTTCATCCAATATAGGATTTAATTTTAAGTTCACCATTTTTTCACGCATTTCCTGTTTAGGTAGAATAAAAGACCTCCCAATATATTTATTTTTCACTAAAATAGGTTTGAAAGGAATTCCAGAAGCTTTAGAGTAACCAATAGCAGCTGGAACACCGGAATCTGGAACTCCAATAACTACATCTGCTTCTACTGGGTGTTGTTCATAAAGTTTTTCTCCACTTTTTTCACGGATTTCATACACATTTATATTTTCAATTAAAGAATCAGGACGAGAAAAATAAATATACTCGAAAGAACATATTCTTTTTTTTGTATATTTTTTTTCTTTTAACATCGAAAATCGAATTGATTTTTGATCTACAATAACAATTTCTCCTGGAAATAAATCTCTTACATAAAATCCTCCTACAGAATCTATTCCACAAGTTTCAGAACTAAAAATATAAGTTTCTTCATTCAGCATTCCATAACACAAGGGACGTATTCCGTTTGGATCTCGAAAAGCTGCTATTTTATTATCCATAAGTACTATGACAGAATAAGCTCCTATAATATCTAGAGTTGTTTTTTGAATAGATTTTTCTAAATCATTATTAGATTCCAATAAATATTTTTGAATGAGACGTAATATTACTTCAGAATCAGAGTGTTCAGATATAAAATGGATTCCTTCAAATTCCAGTTTTTTACGGATGTATTGAGCATTGACTAAATTTCCATTGTGGACTATGGATATAATACTCCTTCCATCGGAATCCTCTCCAAAAAAAGGTTGAATATTTTTTTTACTTTGCCCTCCTTCTGTAGAATAACGTGTATGCCCAATAACTGCATTTCCGTGATAACATTTAGAATTTGAAATGTTTCTAAAAAAATCTAAAACTAGACCTTCATTTTTATGAGATATAATAAATCCATCTCGCAAAACAGAAAAACCACAAGCTTCTTGTCCTCTATGTTGCAATGCAAATAAACCAAATTGAATTAAAGAAAAGGTGTCTACTTTATGAGGAGAATAAACCCCAAAAACACCACATTCATCATGAAATTTATCAATATAACAATTTTTCAGAATTGAAGGGAATAATTGAGAGATCATCTTTTTGGAAAAAGAATATCTTTGCTCCATTATTTTAATGGATTATCTTACATTTAACCTTTTTAATATTTCCATATAAATGTCAAGTACCTCTTCATTTTCATTTAATCCAATTCTAAATGGATCTTTATCTAATTTTTTCATTGTTTTTCTGTCCCAAAAACGACAGGTATCAGGACTAATTTCATCAGAAAGTAAAATTTCATTCTTATGATTTTTACCAAATTCTACTTTAAAATCTACCAAGATAATATTTTTATCTAAAAAATATTTTTTAAGAATATTATTTACATTTGATATAATACGATAAATAGAATTGAGTTCTTCATAAGAAGTAACACCCAAAAAGACTGCGTGATGATCATTAATAAATGGATCTTTTAATTTATCGTTTTTATAAAATATCTCGAAAATAGGATTCGACAAACGAATTCCTTCTTGAATATTTAAACGTTTAGACATGCTTCCCGCTACAATATTTCGAACAACAAATTCTAAAGGAATTATATTTACCTTATGGCATAATTGTTCCCTATTATTAATTTTTCGTATAAAATGAGTTTTAATTCCACAAAGATTTATAAATTTAAATATTAATGTACTTATTTCATTATTTAAAATTCCTTTGTCTTGCAATAATTGATTCTTCAATCCATCCAAAGCAGTTATACTATCTTTATAATGAATTACTACTTCACGTGGATTATTGATGGTATATATTTTTTTTGTTTTTCCTTCTAATGAAAGATTTTTTTTAATAATGAAACTCATAATCATAAATATTGCTCTATTTCATTTTCCAATTTTTTTCTTATTTTCATTCGGAATTCTAGCAATGATTTTTTGAGATCTTTATTTTTTATAGCCAAAATATGAATAGCCAATAGAGCGGCATTATAAGAATTATTTATTCCTACTGTAGCAACAGGGACATCTTTTGGCATTTGTACCATAGAAAAAAGAGCATCTATTCCCCCTAATAGTCCATTATTGCAATGATAAATAGGGACTCCTATAACGGGTAATATAGTCTTTGAAGATATAATTCCAGGTAGATGAGCAGATAAACCAGCTCCTGCAATAATTAAATCTGTTCTTTCAGATTCTATTTTTTTTATGGTATTTGATAAAATGTCAGGCAGTCTATGTGCAGAAATAACATAAGATGTATAATTTACATTAAATTTTTTAAGTATTTCTGCTGCTGCTTTCATAGTTGGTTTATCGGAAACACTTCCAATAAATATAGCCACTTTCATATAATATTATATGATTTAATTTTTTATAAAAAATATTGTATTGCATTTTTAAAGATCGAATGTTCATGAACATTTGGTATATTTTTTAATAATCCATGATCATAACGCTCGGGATGAGTCATTCTTCCATAAATTCTCCCATCTTCACTTAATAATCCTTCTACAGCGAAAACAGATCCATTGGGATTATATAATCTTTCCAAACTAGGATTTCCTTCCAAATCTACATACTGTGTGGCAATTTGATTTTTTTCAAATAAAATATTTGTTATTTCTTTGCTTGCATAAAATCGACCTTCACTATGAGATATGGGAAGAGTATATATTCTATTTTTCATTCCACTTAACCATGGAGATTGATCAGAGATCACTTTTATATGAACACACTGTGATATATGTTTTTCTATTTTATTATAAGTCAGTGTAGGAGATTTATAATCTCTCAAACAAATTTTACCATAAGGTAATAATCCAGATTTTATCAATCCTTGAAATCCGTTACAAATACCTAATATCAATCCATCTTTATCAAGAAAACGTTTTATGGCATCTTTAATGTATGGATTATGTAATATAGATACAATAAATTTAGCAGCACCATCCGGTTCATCTCCAGCACTAAATCCACCGCAAAGCATAAATATTTGTACAGATTCTATATTCTTTTTTATCTGAAATATAGATTCGATAATATCTTGTTCATTCAAGTTTTTAAATACAGAAGTATTTACTATAGATCCCTCTTTTTCAAATGCACGAATAGATTCAAATTCACTATTTGTTCCAGGAAATATGGGAATAAATACACGTGGTTTCCCTTTTTTTTTAAATTTACATTTCCACACTATAGGATTACATTTTTTTTCTTGTTTAGTTGTCCTTTCTACTTTTTTAACATTTTTTTTAACTTCACTAAAAGAAAAAATAGGAGTAAAGGTTTTTATCCAATTTTTTATAGATTCGTTTATATCAATAGATATTCCGTTAAAATTTAATGATTTAGAAGAAACTATTTCTCCTATTGGAACAAAATTATCTGAAATGGGAGATGAAGATTCTATAATTAAGGAACCTATGCTCATTTCAAGTAAATGTTCTTGACAATTTATAACTACTCCTAAACGATTACCAAATGCCATTTGGGCAATAGCAACAGAAATTCCTCCATCTTTTACTGTTTTTACTGAAACTATTTTTCCTGAACGAATTCCCTCATAAACCTCATTATAGGCTTTTTTGATAGAATCGAAATCTGGCATTTCATTTTTTAATGAATGATGATTATATAAATAAATTTTGTTTCCTATTTTTTTAAATTCAGGAGAAATAATATTTAAACACAAACCAGTAGCTACACCAAAAGCAATAAATGTCGGAGGGACATGGATATTTTTATATGTTCCTGACATGGAATCTTTTCCTCCAATAGAAGCTAATCCGAAGGACATCTGAGCATGATAGGCCCCCAATAAAGCAGAGAATGGTTTCCCCCAATTTTTCGGATCACTTCCTAATTTTTGATAATATTCTTGAAAACTAAAATAGGTATTTTGGAAATCTCCTCCCATAGAAACAATTTTAGAAATACATTCTACAATTGCATAAGCCCCTCCATGAAGAGGACTCCAAGAAGAAATTTCAGGATGAAATCCCCAAGAAGCTAAACTAACTGTATTTGTAGTTCCTTTCAAAACAGGAATTTTTTGCACACTTCCTTCGGAAGGAGTCATTTGGTATTTTCCTCCAAAAGGCATTAAAACTGTAGTAGCACCTACAGTGCTGTCAAAAAGTTCTACCAAATTTTTTTGAGAAGCTATATTTAATTTAGAAAGAGTATCTAAAAATGTTTTTTTACTAAATAAAAATTTTTTTGATTTTTTAAAAGGAGAGATGGAAGTAGGAGAACTTACATAAACAGATTGCTCTTTATGCTCCCCTCTTGTATTCATAAAAGAACTTTTTACATTAAAAATTTCTTTTCCTTTATAATAAAATATAATTCTTTTATTATCAGTTACTTTAGCGATAAACGTAGACATTATATTTTCTTCACGAGCCAAATAAATAAATTTTTTAACATCTTTTGGATCTAATACCACAGCCATACGTTCTTGGGATTCCGAAAGAGCGATTTCAATGGCTCCCATATCCTCATTTGTGGGAATTTTATCTAAATAAAGAACCAAACTATCGCTTAATTCTCCTATAGCAACTGCAGCCCCTCCCGCTCCAAAATCATTACATTTTTTGATCATAGATACGACTTCTTTTTTTCGAAAAAATCTTTGAATTTTTCTTTCTATTATTGGATTTCCTTTTTGTCCCCGTTGTATGTTATTTTTGAAATTTGTATCATTATCATATTCCTTAGAAGAATCCGTAGCTCCTCCTATTCCTTCCTTTCCTGTTAACGCTCCTACTAATAAAATAACATCTCCTTTTTTTGGTTTTTTTTGTTTGATAAAATCAACAGGAACCGCTCCAATAACCATTCCAATCTCCATTCTTTTAGCTCTATATCCTTCATGATAAATTTCATGAACATGAGTTGTTGCTAATCCTACTTGGTTTCCATAAGAACTATAACCATGAGCTGATTCTAAACAGATTTTATATTGAGGCAACTTTCCATTAATAGTTTTCGAATTTGTAGGATCAGCGGCTCCACTTAACCTTAGTCCTTGATAAACAAAAGCTCTTCCAGATAATGGATCTCGAATAGCCCCTCCTATACAAGTAGAAGCACCACCAAAAGGATCAATTTCAGTAGGATGATTGTGTGTTTCATTTTTAAATAATAAATACCATTTCTCTTTTTTTTTACTACCGATGATGTCTACATCTATCATAATGATACACGCATTATGTTCATGAGATAAAACAAAATTTTTCAATTTTCCCTTTTTATAAAAAATTATAGAAGGAAGATTAGATAAGTCCATTAAATTGATAGAATTTTTTGATCTTCCCGTTGAATTTCTATCCTTTAAATATTTTCTAAAAATACTTTTATATGTATTTTTGAATGCCCCCCCAAAAGATATATCGACTAGGCTGGTATAAAATGTTTTGTGTCTACAATGATCTGACCAATAAACATCCAATATACTAAATTCTTCTTTTTTTGGATTTCTTTTTTCTTTAATAAAATAATTCTGTATGAACAATAAATCATTTATATCTATGGATAAATTACAAGTTTGATGAAATTTTTTTATTTCTTCAATAGAAAAATCAATGAAATTATTCACAATTTGAATATCATTTTTTTTTCTATTTTTTTTATCAAAATTCAAATTTGAATTGATATAATATTTTTTAATTTTATGAAAATCCTGATCTTTATTTATTCCAATTAACTCAATCAATTGTCCAGTCTTGACAAAAACAGTATTTGATTTAGGATCTAAAATTTTTATGCATTGCATAGCTGCATTTGCGCGATTATTATACTTTTCCGTAAATTTTTCTATATAATATGGATTATCAAAATTCATTTTTTCATGTAAAATATCTGTTACAGGATCTACAAAAATTTTTGATAAACTTTCTAAGAAAAGTTCTTTACTTATGTGATATATGTCATATATATAATAAACAACCACTTTAGATAATGAAATATCCATATTTTTCAATTCCTGATATAATTTTCTAGAATCAATATCAAAAGGAATTTTTTTTTGTATATAAATTCTAAAATTCATTATTTTACAAATACATGTATATGTATTAAAATTAAACTGTATTAAAATTAAACTTGTCTATCCATATTAGATATATCAGAATCAATTAAATAATGAAATCGATTCAATATTGGATTCACTTCTTTATCAATAAATTCCAAAGTTTGATCCGAAGAAAATCCTATAAAATTTTTGGGATTGAGTATCTGATTCATTTTTTCTTTATGAATTGGTATTTTTTTATCATGCAAAATACGTTGAACGAAATCATTTTCTTTTCCTTCTAATTTCATTTTCGAATTTGTTTCCATAGAATGAATTCGTATTCTCTCATGAATTTCTTGTCTATCTGCTCCATTTTTTACACATTCTACAATGATATATTCAGTAATTAAAAATGGGAGTTCCTCTTTAATATGTTTTTCAATGATCTTAGGATATACAGCAATATTTTCTAATATGTTATTCCAAATCATCAAAATAGCATCTGTAGCTAAAAATGATTGTCCAATTACTAGTCTTCTGTTGGCAGAATCATCTAAAGTCCGTTCTAACCATTGAGTGGCTGCAACCATAGCTGAACTATTGGATAAAGAAATAACATATTTTGCTAAAGAAGCCATTCGTTCACTTCGTATAGGATTACGTTTATAAGCCATAGCGCTTGATCCTATTTGATCTTTGTCAAAAGGCTCTTCCATTTCTTTTAAATTTTGTAGCAAACGTAAATCATTACTAAACTTATGAGAAGATTGAGAAATATTGGATAATAAGTTTAAAACTTGAGCATCCACTTTTCTGTCGTAAGTTTGTCCTGTAATCGGAAACACTTTTTGGAATCCAAATTTATTGGATAATTTTTTTTCTAAAAATTTTACTTTTTGTAAATCTCCATGAAATAATTCTTTGAAGCTGTCAGCCGAACCAACAGTTCCTTTAACTCCTCTGAAATGAATATTTTTTAACCTAAATTCTAATTCTTCTAAATCTAGAAGTAAACTCTGTATCCACAAAGCAGAACGTTTTCCTACAGTAGTTAACTGAGCCGGTTGATAATGTGTGAAAGCTAAAGTAGGAACATTATGGTATTCTAAAGCAAAATTTCTAATTCTAAAAATGACATTAATCAATTTTTTAAGTAAAATATCCAATCCATCACGAATCAAAATAATATCTGTATTATCTCCTAAAAACGCACTTGTAGCCCCTAAATGAATAATAGGTTTCGCTTTAATAGCCTTTTCTCCAAAAGCGTACAAATGTGCCATAACATCATGACGAAATTTTTTTTCATAAAAAGAAACCCGATCCCAATCAATATCACACAAATGATTTTTCAAATCATGAATTTGTTCATCACTGATATTTAATCCTATTTCTTTTTGTATTTCTGCTAAATACAACCATAATTTTCTCCAAGTAGTAAATTTTTTTTTTGGAGAAAAATTATATAACATTTCTTTGCTACTATATCGTTCAACTAAAGGATTTTTATATTCTTTCACAAAAAAAATATTTTTTAAGAAAAAATTTTAAAAAACGAATATTTATTTTTAATAATGTTCTGATTCCTTTCAGAACCTACAGAAATCAATAGCACTTCTAATTTTAGATAATTCTCAATAAATTTAATATATTTCTTACAATTTTCCGGTAATTCTTCATATTCACGAATGTGAGATATGTTCTTTTTCCAACCAGGAAAATCAATATAAACACCTTTCATATTTTTTTCTATATTTGCTGGAAAGTGTTTGATCCTTTTTCCATTATATTCATATTCTATACAGACTTTAATAATTTCTAATTCACTTAATATGTCTAATTTAGTTATAATCAACTGATTAATTCCATTAATCATACAAGAATACTTAAGAGCTATCAAATCCAACCATCCACATCTTCTTGGACGTTTTGTTGTCGCTCCATGTTCATTTCCTTTTTGACGTATTACATCTCCTATTTCGCTCTTAATTTCTGTCGGAAAAGGTCCAAATCCTACACGTGTACAATATGCTTTTGCTACTCCTATGAAATTTTCTAAAAAATTAGGAGGAATTCCAGTTCCTATGCATACACCTCCTGTAGAAGGAGAAGAGGTAGTAACATATGGATATGTTCCATAGTTAATATCCAATAACATAGCTTGAGCTCCTTCAAACAAAATTTTTTTTTCATTATGAAAAGCATCATGAATTTCATGAACAGCATCTATTATTCGATTAGAAAGAATTTTTGCGTATTCTATATATTCTTCATAAATATATTCAAAAATAAGAGGTTCTTTTTTATAAACTTTTGTAATAATCTCATTTTTGAAATTGATATTATATTTTAGTTTTTGGTAAAAATCCTTAAAGTTTAAAAAATCTAATACACGTATTCCCATACGTCCTGTTTTATCTTCATAAGTCGGTCCTATTCCACGATGAGTAGTCCCAATAGACTGATCAGATAAAACCTCTTCTTTATATTGATCTATCAAACGATGATAAGGCATGGTTACGTGAGCTCTCTTTGCTAAAAAGACTTTAGATGTATCAATATTCATTGATTCTAAATCCTGTATTTCTTTAATAAAAGATTTAGGATCAACAACCACTCCAGGTCCAACTATACATTTTACATTAGAATAAATAACTCCAGAAGGAATTAAGTGAAGAATAAAATAATGATTCTTAACATGAATAGAATGACCTGAATTATTACCTCCCTGATAACGGATTACATAATCTGAATTTTTAGAAAGTAAATCTGTTATTTTTCCTTTTCCCTCGTCACCCCATTGGAGACCAACAATAACATTTGAAGGCATAACATTTATACATTTTGATAATTTTCAACAAAGTTAATTTTTATAAATAGATAATAAAAATATTTCATTTTTTTTTTATATTTTGTTTTAGATGTTTATACGCCAATTTTGTAGCTTTTCTTCCTCTAGGAGTTCTAACTAAGTATCCTTCTTTGATAAGAAAAGGTTCATAAACTTCTTCTATCGTATCTGAATTTTCGCTAACAGCTGTTGCTATAGTATTTATTCCTACTGGTCCCCCTTTAAAATGATCTATAATAGATAAAAGTATTCTGTTATCCATTTCGTCCAATCCATTTTGATCGACATTAAGAGCTTTTAATCCTAAATTACATATGTTAATATCAATAGTCCCATTTCCTTTTATCTGTGCAAAATCACGAATTCTACGAAGTAAAGCGTTAGCTATACGTGGAGTCCCACGACTTCTATTAGCTATTTCATAAGATGCGTCTTCCGTAATTGGAATATTTAGTAATTTTGCACTTCGATTTACAATATTTTTTAATAATTCTTTTTCGTAATAACCAAGACGAAAATTGATACCAAATCTAGATCGCATTGGGGCCGTAAGCAATCCAGATCTGGTAGTTGCCCCTATTAAAGTAAAAGGAGATAAATCTATTTGTACTGATCTAGCGTTAGATCCAGAATCTATAATAATATCTATTTTGTAATTTTCCATAGCCGAATACAAATATTCTTCAACTATTGGAGAAAGTCTATGGATTTCATCAATAAAAATAACATCATTTAATTTTAAATGAATCAGTAATCCTGCTAAATCTCCTGGTTTATCTAAAACAGATCCTGAAGTCACAGTGATATCCACACATAATTCATTAGCTACAATATGAGCAAGTGTTGTTTTTCCTAATCCTGGAGGACCATGAAACAAAATATGATCCAAGGCATCTTTTCTTTTTTTAGCGGCTAGAATAAAAATCTTTAAATTTTCCAATATATCATTTTGTCCAACAAAATCTTGAATTTTTTTTGGGTTTAAAGATTCTTCTAAAAAAGATGACACTGGCTATATATTTTAATGTTCATATTCAAAATCATAAAATGGATCAAAAAGAAAATAAATAATAAAAAATTCCAGGATTTTAAAATATTTAATATAGAATAATTTGTTAAATCAAATTGAATAGGAACAATAGAGATATATCCGTTTTTTAATGCCCATTCATCTGTATCCAATTTTTCATCAAGATTAACAAAATCCCCTACTAACCAATAATAACTTCTTCCTTTTGGATTGTCCCGTTTATCAAAACTTTCTTTCCATTTAGATACTGCCTGTCTACATATTTTAATTCCTTTGATTTGTTCTTTTTCCAATTTTGGAATATTAACATTCAGACTGATTTTTTTTCCTTGAATAGGATTATAAAGTATTTTTTTAACAATTTTATAAACATATTTTTTTGATGGTTCAAAATTAGCATTCCAATCAAAATCCAAAAGAGAAAATCCTATAGATGGAATTCCTTCTATACTAGCTTCAATAACAGCGGAAACAGTCCCAGAATACATGATATTTATAGAAGAATTTGATCCATGATTAATTCCTGATACACAAATATCAGGCTTTCTCGGGAGAATTTTATTAATAGCCAATTTGACACAATCTACCGGTGTTCCTGAACATTCCCATTCTTTTTGACTCCCATTATCGATTTTTACAAAATCACAATATAGCACGGAATCCATAGTTATAGCATGGCCTACTCCAGATTGAGGTTTATTTGGAGCAACAACATACACGTCCCCTAAAAGATTCATAGAATGAATAAGTGCTCTAATCCCTGGTGCTATAATCCCATCATCATTTGTGACTAAAATAATTGGTTTTTTATTCATTTTTTTACAAAAAGAATCTATTTATATAATAATTTTATTACTATTTATTAAAAAAAACATAATTGTGATTTATAAGATCAAACAACTTAAGTACATAATAATTGGTTTTATTTTCATTTTTTTATTGAGTTTTTGTTCTCCTAGTGGAGAACAAGAAAAAAATCATTTAATACTCAAGACAATATATAAAACACTTCACTTTTTGCATCCAAATCCCATTCCTATTAATAATAATTTTTCACAAAAAGTGTACAATAAATATTTTGAAAAATTAGACAATCAAAAACGTTTTTTTATGCAAAAAGATATAAAAGATTTGTCTTTTTATAAAAACAAAATAGATGATTTTTGGATTCATGGAGATCCTACGTTTTTCAATATTGTTATCAAATGTTTTTATCAAAGAATAAAAGAATCGGAATCTATATGTTTTCAAATCTTAAAAAACCCTTTTGATTTTAATAAAGAAGAAATGTATTTTATTGGAGAAAATGATATTTATTATCCAATAAATTTTCAAGAAAGAATTGAAAAATGGAGAAAATATTTAAAATATTTGACTTTACTAGAAATCATTACTTCTGTCAATCAAAAAAATTTAAATGTTTCCAAAAAAAAAATTTGGAAAAATGTATTTCTTAATAAAGAAAAAATATCTAGAAAAAAAGTAAAAGAATATATTATAGAATATTTTAGAAAATTAAAAAGAAAAAAAAAATTTGACTGGTTTTCTATGTATGTAAATACTATAACTTCCCAATATGATCCTCATACTAGTTATTTTTCTCCTAAAGAAAAAGAAATTTTTGATTTAAACATATCTGGACAAACAGAAGGAATAGGGGTCAATTTGCAAGATGATAAAGGAACACCCACTGTTGTAAAACTTATTTTTGGTGGACCTGCATGGAAAAGTAAAAAAATAGAAGTAGGAGATAAAATTATACGAGTAGCAAAAGATCTTAATTCAGAATTCCAAAATATTGTAGGAATGTTATTGGAAAATTCCATTCGTTTAATTAGAGGAAAAAAAGGAAGCAAAGTCAAATTAACTCTTCAAAAGAAGAATGGTTCTATAGAAGAAGTAATATTAACCAGAGATGTCATAGAAAAGAAAGAAATTTTTGCAAAAAGTGCTATAATATTGGATAAAAATGAAAATAAATATGGGTTGATTTTTTTGCCTGAATTTTATTTTAATCCTGAAAACAAAAATGGGAGAAATGCAGCTAAAGATATGAAAGAAATTATTCAAAAATTAAAAAAAGAAAATATAAAAGGACTCATTATAGACATCAGAAATAATGGAGGAGGTTCTTTAGAGACTGTAATAGAAACAGCTGGATTTTTTTTGGGAAAAGTTCCCATTGTACAAATAGGTCAATCTAATAAGAAAAAAAAGATATTAATAAATAATCGTGAAAACATCCTATGGACAGGACCACTTGTCGTTCTTGTGAATGAACTATCAGCGTCTGCTTCTGAAATTCTTGCAGCAGCTATAGCTGATTATAAGAGAGGGATTATTGTTGGAAGTTATCAAACATATGGAAAAGGAACAGTTCAAACTATTTATCCATTAAATCAATTTTTATTTTCCAATAAAGAATTTGGAGCTTTAAAATTTACCATTAGCAAATTTTACCGTGTCAATGGAAGTTCTACTCAATTAAAAGGAGTTAATTCAGATATAGTTCTCCCGAATAATATAAGTAATATGTATTTAAACCTTATGGAAAAAAATCAACCAAATTCTATGAAATGGGATAATGTAGACCCTGTTTCTTTTCATTCTTGGGATCAAAATAAAATATTAGAAAATGTTAAGCTTAAAAGCATTAAACGTTTGAATAAAAATAAAAATTTAATGACTATTTATAAAACTATACAATCATTAGAAAAAAAATTTTCAAAAAAGAAACAATTTTCTTTAAACTGGAAAAAATTCTATTCTGAGAATAAAAAAATAAAAAAAAGAAACGAAAATTTTCAAAAATTAAAAAATTATTTGAATATATATGGATTACGATACTTTCCTCCTTCTTATAAAATTCTTTCTAATGAAAAAGTATCAGAAATGAAAGAACAACAAGAATGGAAAAAAAATTTGATAAAAGATTTTTTGATATCAGAATGTGTTAACATTTTGCGTGATTTTAATGAAACCCCATAATAGGTTTATAAACTTTTGCTACATCAGCTATAGCATCGTTCTCTTTCAAGTTAATTAGTCTAACACCTTGAGTCGTTCTTCCCATAACTCTTATGTCAGACACAGGTATACGTATAATAATTCCTGATTTCTTAATGATCATCAGATCATCTTGATCTGTAACATGTTTGATTGCAATTAAATCTCCTGTTTTTTGAGTAATATTTATTGTTTTTATTCCTTTTCCTCCACGATTAGTTATACGATAATCTTTTAGATGGGACCTTTTTCCAAATCCTTTTTCAGAAACAACCAACAAATGTGTTTTTTCTTTTTCATCTACACATATCATTCCAATCACTATATCATTTTTAACTGTAAAATTAATCCCTATTACTCCAGAAGAAGTTCTTCCAGTTGATCGGACTTTATTTTCTGAAAAACGAATAATTCTTCCACTTTTTACAGCAATAAAAACATGACTATCACCTTTGGTTAAAATAGCTTCTAATAAAGAATCTTCTTTACGAATTATGATGGCATTAATTCCATCTTTTCGAGGTCGAGAATAATTTTCTAAAGATGTTTTTTTAATAATCCCTTTTTGAGTAACCATCATAACGTAATAATCTTTAACGTATTCTTTATTGGTAAGATCTCCCGTTAATATATAGGCGTTAACTTTATCATCTTGTTGAAGATGAATAATATTTTGAATTGCTCTTCCTTTAGATATTTTTGATCCTTCTGGGATTTCATATACTCTTAACCAAAAACATTTTCCTTTTTCTGTAAAAAAAAGCATATACTGATGATTCGTTGCTATAAGTAAATGTTTAAAAAAGTCAGATTCTCTGGCTGTGGCTCCTCTATTTCCTACCCCCCCTCTTCCTTGACGTTTGTATTCTGATAAAGAAGTTCTCTTGATATAACCAGCATGAGAAATAGTAAGAACCACTTGTTCATTTTCAATTAAATCTTCTATATGTACTTTATTTCCTGAATAATCAATCTGTGTTCTTCGTGAATCTTGATATTTTTTTTTGATATCCAAAAGTTCTTCTTTGATAATTTTTGTTCTTATAGAATGTTGGACTAAAATATTTTGGAAAAACTCTATTTTTTTTACAAGTTCGTCATATTCTTTTTTCAGTTTTTCTAGTTCTAAAGAGGTAAGACTTTGTAAACGCATATCTAAAACAGATTTAGATTGATCTTCTGATATTTTAAATTTTTTAATCAGAGTGGAACAAGCATCATTATGATTCCTAGATTTTTTAATCAGTTGGATCATAAGATCTAAATGGTCTAAAATTTTAAAAAACCCTATCAATATGTGAACACGATTTTTACACTTTTCTAATTCGTATTTAGTACGACGAATGATAACATCATGTCGATGATCCACAAAATGTTGAATAAGATCCTTTATATTTAATTGAATAGGTTTTCCATTAACTAAAGCTATACTATTGACATTGAAGTAAGTTTGTAGAGAAGTATATTGAAATAATTTGTTCAATAAAATGTGAGGGTTTGTATTCTGCTTAAGAATATAAACAACACGCAATCCATTTCTATCCGATTCATCACGAATTTGATAAATTCCTTCCATTTTTCCTTCTTTCATTAATCCAACAGTCTTAGTTATCATATCTGCTTTATTCACTTGATAAGGAATTTCATCTACCACAATACATTGTCTTCCCTGAATTTCTTCTAAATGAACTTTTGCACGCAAAACAATACGCCCTCTTCCGGTGTGAAAAGCATTTTTCACACCATCATATCCATAAATGATTCCGCCTGTTGGAAAATCTGGAGCTTTAATGTGTTTCATAATCTGTTCTACAGATAAATTATTGTTGTTGTCTATATAAGCACATATAGCATTTATAGTCTCTTTTAAATTATGTGGAGGAATATTAGTAGCCATTCCAACTGCAATACCAGAAGATCCATTGATCAAAAGATTAGGAATCCGTGTAGGTAAAACTGTTGGCTCCTCCAAAGAGTCATCAAAATTCAATTGCATATCTACTGTTTCCTTTTTGATGTCCAATAACATTTCTTCAGATATTTGTTTCATTCTGACTTCTGTATAACGCATAGCTGCAGGAGGATCTGCGTCTAATGAACCAAAATTTCCTTGTCCATCTATTAATGGATAACGAAGAGTCCATTTTTGAGCCAAACGAACCATCGTATCATAAACAGAAATATCTCCATGTGGATGATATTTTCCTAAAACTTCTCCAACAATACGAGCCGATTTCTTATAGGAACTATTAGATAAAATTCCTAATCTATACATCCCATAAAGGACTCTTCTATGTACAGGTTTTAATCCATCTCTTGCATCAGGAAGAGCTCTAGACACAATAACAGACATAGAATAATCTATATAAGATGATTTCATTTCATCTTCTATATTAATGGGAACCAATTTTTCTCCTTTACTCATTTTTTATAAACATTATGAGATTTACTATTTCAATTTAATATAAAGAATATTAATAAATTAAGAAAAAATGTTTAGTTAAAAAAACATTCTTTTATCAAGGAATGTGGGACTTTACAATTATAGGAACATTTTCCTATTTCTTTTAATAAAGAAAATTGAATTTTATTATTCTCATTTTTTTTATCATATTCCATAATCATCAATATTTTTTCGATTTCTAAATCAGATAAATCAAAAAATTTTTTTTTCACTGGATATAATTCATAAAATGTTGATTTTATGCTTTCATAATCATAAATAGATAATCCATTAATTTTGGATGAAATCCAAGATTCACAGATCATTCCCATAATAACAGCCATCCCATGTAATATTTTTTCTGTATTCAGAAAATAACTTTCTAAAGCATGTCCAATGGTATGTCCAAAATTAAGAATTTTTCTTAATCCTTTTTCTTTAGGATCTTGGTGCACAATTTTCTGTTTTATTAATATAGACTGATGAATTAAATGATCCCATTGATTTATATTATTTATATCTTTTATTTGATTCATTTTTATCCAAAAGCCTCTATCCGCTATTAAACCATGTTTAAACATTTCAGCCATTCCAGAAATAATTTCTTTCTTAGGAAGAGTTTTCAAAAAATGAGTATCAATAATTAAAAATTCTGGAATATAAAAAGATCCTATTTCATTTTTAATAGAATCTAAATTAACACCTGTTTTGTAGCCCACAGCAGCATCAACCATTCCTAATAAAGTAGTAGGAATATTTATAAAACGAATTCCCCTTTTAAATATAGAAGCTACAAATCCACCTACATCTGTTATAACGCCTCCTCCTAAATTTAGGATTAAACTTTTCCTATTTCCTTTAAATTTTTCCAGATTTTTACATATTTTAATACATGTATGAATATTTTTTTCTTCTTCTCCTGATTTGATCTGAATCAAATTAGATTCTTTTAAAAGATCTATACGAGATAAAAGAATAGGAAGACAATGTTTATAACTTCTGTCATCCAACAAAATGAATGTATTTTTTATGGAATCTATTTGGTTAAGGAGATAATTTTCTAGTATTTCATAAGCTTTTTCACGAAAATATATGCCCATCCCTATATCACTATTTTTCATTTGCGTGCATTTAGCTTCACTCAGCAAAATTAACTAATTTTTTATTAATCAATAAAATAAAATATTTTGCATAACCAAAAAATCATAAAAATAAAACCTACTATTAAAAAAAATATATTAGGAATCCATCCTAAAATATTGATAAATTTGAATAAACACTCCATGAAAAACATATTTTTTGAGTATGAAAATAAATATTATTTAGTTTTTCTAAAAAATGGAAATATTGAATATTGTTTCTTATATTTGTAAAATGTCTGATTTTTGGGATTTTTTTCAGCATTTATTCAATCCTAGATGGATATTTTTATATTTTGGAAATACAGCTTTGTTTGTTCTATTGGCAATAGTTTTTGCAGAAACAGGATTTTTTATTGGATTTTTCTTGCCCGGAGATTCTTTGTTGTTTACTGCTGGAATTTTTGGAGAAGATTTATGCAAAAATTTTTATAATGTGCCTTTCTTTGTTATTATTTTAATTGTAGCTGGTGTAGCTACTCTTGGGAACATGCAAGGATATTGGTTAGGATATAGATCCGGTAAATTGTTATATAAAAAAAAGGATTCATTTTTTTTTAAGAAAAAACATCTTATTCTGGCAAAATTGTTTTATAATAAATACAAAACAACTGCATTAATCATGAGTCGTTTTCTTCCAATGTTTCGTTCTTTTGCTCCTATTATAGCAGGTGCAATCCGAATTGATTTCAAAAAATTTATGGTATATAATATTATTGGAGCGCTTTCTTGGACTTTTTCTATTATGTTGGCTGGACATTATTTGGATAAAAGTTTTCCTGAATTAAAAAATCATCTCGAATGGATTATTTTATTAATCGTATTTACTACAACTTTACCGATTCTTTTGAAAATTAGAATAAAGAAAAAAGCACTAATTTAATGCTTATGAATTCTTTTAAAAAAAAAGAATTTTTGGATCAGATCTTTACATTGATTTTTCATAATTCCAGATACAAATTTAGTTTTTGGATGTAATTTAATCCCAGAATACAAAAAACCTCTTCTAGAATTACTGGATGCTCCACAAACCACTCTTCCTATTTGAGACCAAAATAAAGCTCCTGCACACATAATACATGGTTCTAAAGTGACATATAATGTGCATTTTTTTATATATTTATTTTTCAAATAATTAGAAGCTAAGTCTATGACCAACATTTCTGCATGTGCGGTGATGTTACTGAAAGTTTCAGTTAAATTATGGGCTTTTGCTATAACTACATCTTCATACGTTATTGCGGCTCCTATAGGAACTTCATTTTTATGAAAAGCAATAAAAGCTTCTTTTAAAGCTATTTTCATAAAATAAAGATCTTTTATAAAAGACATTATTTATTTTTCACTTTTTATCTTCTTTTTATCTTCTTTTTATCTTCTTTTTATCTTCTTTTTCTTTTTTATCTTCTTTTTCTTTTTTATCTTCTTTTTCTTTTTTATCTTCTTTTTCTTTTTTATCTTCTGGATTTTCTTCTTGAGAGCTTTTAATATTTATACGGGAATTTTTCACTCTTGCTATAAGTGTGTGAGGAGGGTGCAATATAACATACTGATCGTTATATAGATCTTCAACTGTTATTCTATCTCCTATGTCTAAAGAATCAATATTTAATTTTATATATTCTGGAATATTATATAAAAAAGCTTTGACTTTTAGTTTTCTAATTGGAGAATAATATTCTCCTCCTTTAGAAACTCCAATAGGTCTTCCAAAAGATCTTACAGGAATTTCTAAGACAATCGGTTTTGATTTATCAATTTGAAAAAAATCTGCATGTAATATTTTGTCACTAACAGGATCAAATTGTATTTCTTTTTGAACTGCATTTATATTTTGATTATCTATTTGAATAATTATTTCATATACCTCCTTTGTATACACTATTTTTTTTATACTTTCTAATGAAGTAAAAAATGGAATATTTATATTTTTTCCATACAAAATACATGGTATTTTTCCAGAAAGTCGAATAGAATGAGTCGCTTTCTTTCCAACATCTCTTTTTTGACCGTATATATTTATATGTTTCATATTACGAATTTATTACTTATGGATTCATCGTTATGTACTGATTGCATGACTTCAGCAAAAAGTGGAGCGCAAGATAAAACTTTGATTTTATCATTAGATTTTATTTTATTTATAGGAATAGTATCTGTAACCACCAATTCTTCAAGTTCTGATTGATTTATTTTTTCATATGAGTTTCCTGATAAAACTGGATGAGTAGCAATAGAGCGTACACTTTTAGCTCCTTGTTTTTTTATTAAGTTAGCAGCTTCTGTTAGAGTACCTGCGGTATCGACCATATCATCTATAAGTATAATATTTTTTTCTTTAACATTCCCTATAAGATTCATAAATTCAATTTCATTTGCTTTTTTTCTTTCTTTGTAACAAATAACTACATCTGTTCCTAAATACCCAGCATAACTTCTAGCTCTTTTAGCTCCTCCCATATCTGGAGAAGCGATAGTTAATTGATCTATGTTTAATTTTTTAATATAATCAATGAATATTCTAGATGCATATAAATGATCTACAGGGATATCGAAAAAACCCTGAATTTGATCTGCATGCAAATCCATGGTCATAACTCTAGTCGCTCCTGAAGCAACCATTAAATTTGCTACAAGTTTAGCAGCAATAGGAGTTCTAGGTTTATCTTTATGATCTTGTCTAGCCCATCCAAAATATGGTATAACAAGTGTTATATTATGAGCGGAAGCTCTACGAGCGGCATCGCACATTAATAGTAATTCCATCAAATTGTCTACTGGAGGAAAAGTCGAACCAATTAAAAAAACTTGAGCCCCACGAACAGATTGTTCAAAACAAGGAGTATATTCTCCATCACTAAATTCTAAAAATCGCACTTTACCAAGAAAAGTTCCATAATAAGAAGCTATATTTTCTGATAATTTTAACCCACTTCTTGTAGAAAAGAAGAGAACTTTTTGATTCATAGTTATATTTTTTTTATGCAAAAATACTCTTAAAATTAAATTAAATAAAGAAATAATTTACTCATATTGTGGATTATGAAACAATACTTAAATCTATTAAAAAACGTATTAAAAAACGGAATAAAAAGGAAAGATCGTACTGGAATAGGCACAAAAAGTATATTTGGATATCAAATGAGATTCGATTTAGAAAAAGGATTTCCTCTTTTGACCACAAAAAAATTGGATTTACGATCTATTATTTATGAATTATTGTGGTTTTTGAAAGGAGACACTAATATACAATATTTAAAAGATAATCAAGTTTCTATATGGAATGAATGGGCAGATAAAAATGGAGAACTGGGGCCAATATATGGGTTACAATGGAGAAAATGGCCTACATATGATGGCCATTTTATTGATCAAATAGCTCTTCTTATAGAAAAGATCAAATTGAATCCAAATTCACGACGTTTGATTGTTTCTTCTTGGAATGTGGGAATGATTCAACATATGGCGCTTCCTCCCTGTCATTTGCTATTTCAATTCTATGTATTTGAAAAAAAGTTATCGTTGCTATTATATCAGAGAAGTGCAGATATTTTTCTAGGATTGCCTTTTAATATAGCTTCCTACGCTTTACTACTCACTATGTTAGCTAAAATACTTAATTTAAAAGAAAAAGAATTAATTCACACTATAGGTGATGCTCATATTTATAACAATCATATCAAACAAGTAAAATTACAAATGAAAAGAACTCCAAGACCCCTTCCAAAAATAATCCTAAACCCATCAGTAAAAAATATTTTTGAATTTCGTTTTAAAGATTTTCAATTAAGAGATTATAAACCTTTTCCTCATATTAAGGGTGACGTTGCTGTTTAAAAATTTTATTTTCTTTCCAATAACCAATTTTTAAAAACACTAAAATCATTGGATAGGGATATTTTTTGTTTTTTTCTTTTTGCACTTAAAAATATTTCCAGTTCCTTAGGAAAAACAATTTTTTTTCGTAAAAGAAAAGGCATATCATCTATAAACTTAATTGGATGAGCAGTTTCTAAAAAAATAGCTATAGATGGAATATTTTTAACTTCTTGTAAATATTGTTTAAGACCTAAATAACCAATAGCTCCATGTGGATCAAGCATATACTTGTATTCATTCCACACCTTTTCTATAATGTGTAGAGTCTCCTCGTCCGTAAATTGATAGGAATAAAGTTTTTCTCTTAATTGAAACATATTTTTTTCGTACAAATACCATATTCTAGAAAAGTTACTCGGATCAGATATATCCATAGCATTTGATATAGTTTTTTTTACTGGAAGAGGATTATATTTTCCCGTTTTCAAAAATCTGGGGATGGTATCATTAACATTTGTAGAAGCAATAAAAAATTTGATTGGTAATCCCATTTTCTCAGCTATTATTCCTGCACATATATTTCCAAAATTTCCACTAGGAACTGAAAAAATTAAATCAACCGGTATTTGTTGATAAGCTAAAAAATAATAGAACATTTGAGGAAGCCATCTCGCTACATTAATAGAATTTGCAGAAGTTAATATATATTTTTTTTGCACTTCCTTATCTAAAAAGGCTTTTTTTACCATTTTTTGACAATCATCAAAATTTCCATCAATTTCTAAAGCTAGAATATTGTTTCCCAATGTGGTAATTTGTTTCTCTTGCAAAGAGCTAATTCCATTATGTGGATATAAAATAATGACTTCTATCCCAGGTTTTTTATAAAAACCTTTAGCAACAGCTCCACCAGTGTCTCCTGAAGTGGCTACTAAAACTGTTACTTTTTTTCCTATTTTTTTTGAAAAAAAACTTAAACATCCTGCCATAAATTCAGCCCCTACATCTTTAAAAGCTAAAGTAGGTCCATGAAAAAGCTCTAATACGTGAATATTATCATGAATTTTTTTCAATGGAAAAGGAAAATTTAAAGTATCATGAACAATATTATAAATAGATTCTTCTGGTATGGATTTTCCGATATAAGGTTTTATAACAGTCATAGAAACTGCATAAATATCATACTTTGAAAGATTATGAAAAAATTGAGGTTTTAGTTTAGGAATACATTCAGGGATGTACAATCCTCCATCTGGTGATAACCCTCTTAAAACAGCATCTTCGAAAGAAACTAAATCTCTATGATTTTTTAAACTATGATACAACATAAAATTATTTTTAATTATTCATTCTTATCTTATTTCAAAAAATTTTAGACCACTTTACTCCTTGTTGATTAATAGGAGAAGTATAAGTTTTATAATCAACTTTTAATGGAGAATATACACGATTCATGACTTCAGTAACTTTTTTCGCAGTATAGCTTCCTTTGCTTAACATGAAAACAGAAGGGCCTGAACCAGAAATTCCTCCTCCTAAAGCTCCTATTTCTTTACATCTGATTTTTAATTCATAAAAAGCTGGGATGAGCATTGCTCGTATAGGTTCAACAATCACATCTTCTAGAGATCTGCTTATTAAACCATAATTTTCTTGATAAAAACCTGCAACTAATGCACCTACGTTTCCCCATTGTCTAATAGCATCTGTCATTAATATTTTTTGTTTTAGAATTTCTCTTGCATCCGATGTTTTTATTTCAATTTGTGGATGTATAACGCTTACCCACAATTCATTTGGAGCATGTAACTTAGTAATATCCAGAGGCTTATAACTTCTTACTAATGTAATTCCTCCCATTATAGAAGGAGCGACATTATCAGCATGAGCAGTTCCACTTGCTACACGCTCTCCTTCCATAGCAAAACGGATTAATTGTATGGTACTAAAAGGATTTCCTAATAGGATATTAGCCCCATAAACGACGCCTGCAGCACTAGCGGCACTAGATCCTATTCCACTTCCAGGATGAATATTTTTAATTAATTCTATTTCGAATCCTATTTTTTCTTCTTTTTCAAATCTTTGTTTTTGTTCATATTTTTTTAATAAAAACTGTAAAGCTACAAAAGCTACATTCTTTTTTGGATCGTTTGGCAACGATGTTCCATGTATTCTATTAATACGTATTCCTGGTTTATTGGATTTATACAAAAAAATTTCATCTTTTGGAAGATCTAAAGCTAATCCAATAACATCAAAACCACAAGCTAGATTAGCAACAGTAGCTGGTGAAAATATTTTAATCCCCTTCATGATTTTTATTTAGTAGCTTTAATAATATCTGAAAAAACTCCAGATGCAGTCACTTCTGCTCCAGCACCTGCTCCTTTTATGATAAGAGGTTGTTCAGAATAACGATATGTGTTATACAAAACCATATTATCTTTTCCTTCCAGTTGAAAAAATGGATGATTTTCTTTAATTGATTCTAACCCGACAGAAGGAACTCCATTTTCATAACGAGCAATAAAACGCAAACGTTTTTTGTCTTTTTCTGCTTCATTTCTAATCCTAAAAAAATAATCTCTGTATTTATCTAATTCTTGATAAAAATTTTCTATAGAAGTGGACTTTGAACAAGTTTCAGGAAGAAAAGATTTTTGATGAATATCACTCATTTCTAATGGAGAGCCACATTCTCTTGCTAAAATAAGTATTTTTCGCATTACATCTAATCCACTTAAATCAATACGAGGATCAGGTTCCGTATATCCTTTCAATTGAGCTTCTTTGACTACTTCTAAAAATGATTTTTTTCCTGTAAAGTGATTGAATATAAAATTCAAACTTCCTGATAAAACAGCTTCTATTTTATTAATTTTATCTCCACTATTAATAAGATCATTGAGTGTACTAATAACTGGTAAGCTGGCTCCTACATTAGTTTCAAATAAAAATGGAGCTTTAAAATGTCTAGAAAGTGTTTTTAATCTTTTATAATGATCATAATCAGAGGAACAAGCTATCTTATTACAGGTAATAACACCAATTCCATTTTTTAAGAATTTATCATAGGTCATAGCCATCTCTTCACTAGCTGTATTATCAACAAATAAACTATTTCTTAGATTAAATTTCCAAACCTCCTCCATAAAAGAGTATATGTTCATCTTGTTAGAATCTTGGGTTAGATGTTTCTTCCAATGAACTAAATTCATTCCATGACTATTAAAATACATTTTTTTGCTGTTAGCTAATCCTATTACTCTAACTTGAAGTTTTAATTCTTCCAATAGATAATTTTGTTGTTGATCTATTTGCTCAAGTAATTTACTTCCTACTTTTCCCACTCCACAAATGAAAAGGTTAATTTGTTTTGGTGGACTTTCAAAAAAAGCTTCATGCAAGGTGTTTAATGCTTTTTTAAAATCAGTTTTTCTAATAACAGCTGATATATTTTTTTCAGTAGAACCTTGTGCTATAGCTCTAACATTAATACTGTTTCTTCCTAAAGAAGAAAACATTTTTCCACTAGTTCCATGAAGATTTTTCATATTATCTCCTACTACAGCAATAATACAAAGATCTTTTTCTATCCTCAATGGATCAATACGTCTTTGATGGATTTCTTGAGAGAATTCACTATCTATTACAGCTTTTGCTTTGATAACATCCATTTCATGAATACCTGTAGTAATTGAATGTTCTGAAGAACTTTGAGTTATAAATATTACATTTATTTTTTCACGTGATAATGCTTCAAATAAACGTTTGGAATATCCAGGAATTCCGACCATTCCACTTCCTTCAAGAGTAAGTAAAGCCATATTTTGAATACCAGATATTCCAGTAACTGGCTGACTTATATTAGTGTTTTTACTAATATAAATCAATGTTCCTGGATCTAAAGGAGAAAAAGTATTTTTAATTTGTATAGGAATATGTTTTTTCATGGCAGGTTGTATCGTTGGAGGATAAATTACTTTTGCTCCAAAATGCGATAATTCCATTGCTTCTTCATAAGAAATTTCCTTAATAGGAAAAGCTTGATTCACAACTTTTGGATTAGCAGTCATCATTCCACTTACATCAGTCCATATTTCAAGCAAACTAGCCGATATAGCTGAAGCTAGGATAGCTGCAGTATAATCAGATCCTCCTCTTCCAAGAGTAGTCGTTTCGTTTTCTAAAGTAGAACCTATAAAACCTGGTAATACAATGTATTCTGATATCTTTTCTCTAAAAAATTGAATGATATGGTGATTACTTGTAATAAAGTCTACTTGTGCACATCCGAATTGAGAATCAGTAATAATTAAATCTCTACTATCTTTACAAATAGCATCTAATCCAGATTGTTTTAATTTTTCCGCAATAAGAAAAGAAGAACTCAGTTCTCCAAAACTCATGATTTTATCTAAAGAACGTTTTGAAAGTTCTTCTACCTGAAAAATTCCATCGCATAAACTTTCTAGATCATTTATATTTTTTTTAATCCAACTAATTAAATGACTTTGATAAGTGATTGGAAACAACTCTCTGATAATATTTAGATGACGAATTTCTATTTCTTCTAGTATATTTTTATAAATATTTTTTCTTTCAGAAGCTAATTGACCACATTGTATTAATTGGTCAGTAATATTTCCTAATGCAGACACAACAATGGCATATCTTCCTTTTGGTTTTTTTTCTAATAAAGAACAAATACGTTTGATGGCATCAGAATGAGCTACGGAACTTCCCCCAAATTTTAAAACTTGCATTTCTTAATTATTTTTTTCCCATTATTAAAGATGATAACAAAAATAATGATAATTTACGGAGACGTGCTTCTTTTTATTTTTCTACAGGAAATGTAGATTATGAATAATTTTATTAGTATAATGTGAATTTATGAATGAAAAATCATTAATCATTCTTAAAAAGAAATTTGAAAATATTGAACGCAATATAATTTTATTCATTTTTTTTTTATTTAATTTTTAAAATTTCATGATCAGGAAAAAATTATTATAATATTTCATAACTTTAAACTTGTAGAATTGTTGTTGCAACGATATTATGTTTATGAATCAAAATAACTTAAAGAAAGTATGCATTTAACTTTTTATGAAAAGGAAAAAATTCTTCTGCACATGGCTGGAGAATTAGCGAAAAAACGTTTAAAAAGAGGATTAAAATTAAATTATCCTGAATCTTTAGCTTTAATTGCTCATTATGTCATGGAAGGAGCACGTGATGGAAAAACGGTAAAAGAACTTATGTATGAAGCAGGAAATATTCTGAATGATGAACAAGTTATGGATGGAGTATATGAATTGCTCAATAATGTTCAAATAGAGGCAACTTTTCCTGATGGAACAAAATTAGTCACTATACACAATCCTATTAAAAAAAATAGAAAGGAAAACTCTAGGATGATTCCAGGGCAATATGATCTACTTAAAGAAGATATTGTTTTATTACCTGGAAGGTCTCGTATAGAGAGAGTCGTCTCTAATACTGGAACTCGTCCTATTCAAGTAGGATCTCATTTCCATTTTTATGAAACAAATCCTTCTCTTATTTTTGAGAGAGAAGGAACTAAAGGATATAGACTGGATGTTCCTTCTGGAAGATCTGTTCGTTTTGAGCCTGGAGAAACAAAAAAAGTCATATTAGTAGAAATAGGAGGAAGAAAAAAAATTTATGGATTTTCAGGAAAAGAAAATACAAAAATATGAAAAAAATAGACAGAGAATCTTATGCAAGCATGTATGGTCCTACAAAAGGAGATCGAGTTCGTTTAGGAGATACATCTTTATGGATTGAAATAGAAAGAGATTATACAATTTATGGAGATGAATGTGTTTTTGGAGGAGGAAAAGTCATTAGAGATGGGATGGGACAACATCCATTTGCTACAAAAAATGAAGGAGTCTTAGATTTAGTGTTGACCAACGCGATCATTGTTGATCATTGGGGAATTGTAAAAGCGGATCTTGGTATCAAAAATGGTGTCATAATTGGAATAGGAAAAGCAGGAAATCCATATTTTATGGATGGGGTAACTCCGAATATGTATATTGGAGCAGGAACAGAAGTTATTTCTTCTGAAAATCTAATTGTAACATCTGGAAGTGTTGATAGTCATGTTCATTACATATGTCCACAATTATTTGAAGTGGCATTAGAAAATGGAACTACTACTATTATCGGGGGAGGATCAGGCCCTGCGACTGGAACAATAGCCACAAATTGTACTTCTGGGGTATGGAATATTCAAAGAATGTTAAAAAGTACAGATCATATTCCTATCAATTTTATTTTTCTTGCCAGTGGAAATAGTTCTCGTCCTGAAGCTTTAATTGAACAAGTAGAAGCTGGTGCTGGAGGATTAAAAATCCATGAAGATTGGGGAAGCACTCCTTATGTTATAGATCAATGTTTAAATGTTTCTGAAAAATTAGATATTCAAGTCAATATTCATACTGATTCACTAAATGAATCAGGTTATGTTGAGGACACTTTAAAGACATTTAAAGGGAGAACCATTCATACTTATCATACAGAAGGAGCTGGAGGAGGACATACTCCTGATTTATTGAAGGTTATATCTTTTCCTAATATTTTACCTTCATCTACAAGTCCTACTATGCCTTATACTTTAAATACTATAGATGAACATTTAGATATGTTAATGATTTGCCATCATTTAGATTCTAATTTACCAGAAGATATTGCTTTTGCTAAATCGAGAATTAGATCTGAAACTATTAGTGCAGAAGGAGTTTTACATGATATGGGAGCTATTAGTATGACTAGTTCTGATTCACAAGCTATGGGAAGAATCGGAGAAATAGTGAAAAGAACTTGGCAAACAGCTGATAAAATGAAAAAACAAAGAGGTTTTCTTAATGAGGACAATCAAAAAAATGATAATTTCAGAGTAAAAAGATATATTTCTAAATATACCATAAATCCTGCCATTACTCATGGGATATCAGAATATGTAGGATCCGTTAGTGTTGGAAAAATGGCAGATTTAGTATTATGGAAACCTTCTTTTTTTGGAGTAAAACCGGAATTAGTCATAAAAAGTGGAATGATTGTATACGCTAGTATGGGAGATCCTAATGCTACCATTCCTACGCCTCAACCATTCATGTATCGTAAAATGTTTGGTTATTTTGAACCAAAGTTGAGCAGTATTTTTGTTTCATCGAGAGCTATAAATCATGGATTTTTTGAAAAAAATGAAATAAAAAAACAAATAAAAATAGTAAAAGGATGTCGTTCTTTATCCAAAAAAGATATGGTTTTAAATGGAGTTACTCCAAATTTAGAAGTGGATCCAAAAACCTATAATGTTTACATTAATGGAAAAAAAATTATATCTAATCCTTCTGATATTTTGCCTCTTGCTCAAAGATATTTTTTATTTTAAATAACTTTTTTAAAGTACCCAAGGCGGGATTCGAACCCGCATGATATAAAATCACTGGATTTTGAGTCCAGCGCGTCTACCGATTTCGCCACCTGGGTTTTATTGCAATTTTTTGATTTTTATCTTTAATCTATTCAAAAAAATCATTCTTTTATCCTTTTTTGTGTAATTGTGTAGATATATGACTTTTCTGATTCTAGATTGATAAATTAATTTACAACATTCTTGACATGGAAAATGTGTAACATATATAGTAGATCCTTCACAAGATAAAGACGAATAAGAAAGTTTTAATATTGCATTTGCTTCTGCATGTAGAACATACCATTTAGTATCTCCATTTTTTTCTTCACATTTATTATCAAAACCACTTGGAGTTTTATTATATCCATAAGATATGATTTGATTATTTTTAACTATAATAGCTCCTACTTTTTTTTTTTACAAAAAGATAATTTAGATCGTTCTATAGCCAATTCCATATACCCTACATCATCGCATTTATTATTATAAAATTTAACCATTATACAAAAATGAGAAGAATACATAGCTTACAAAATACAAAAATTAAAGATCTAATAAAAATTTATAAAAAAAAAAATTATGTAAATGAATTTGTTATTGAAGGAATAAAAGAATTTGAAATGGCTATAAAAGGAAATTTTTTTCCAAAAAGAATATTTATATGCGAAAAAATATTCCACGAATATGGTATGATTGAATCATACCATACTATTACTTTTTTGATCAGTATGAAAATCTTTAAAAGATTAGCATATAGAAAAAATTCAGGTGGGATTATTGCTTTATTTAGAGAGAAATCAGACCATAAACTGAAAAACGAAAAAATAATTGATAATTTTTTAATCCTTATACTAGATGGAATCGAAAAACCTGGAAATATAGGAGCTATATTAAGAACAGCTGATGCTGCAGGGGTACGCATTATTATATTATGTAATATGAAAACCTACATTTATAATTCTAATATTATCAGATGCAGTTTAGGAAGTGTTTTTACAAGAACAATTTTTATAGAAAAAATAGAATCAATCATTTCCTGGTTACAAGAAAATAAAATAAAAATTGTAGTAACAGGATTTTATAATCATAAAAAAGCTAAAAATTTATACGAAACTAAACTTAGTTATTCAACTTTAGCCATTGTTTTCGGTTCCGAAAATAAAGGAATATCTAATATTTGGTTAAAAAAAGCAAATGAAATTATAACTATTCCTATGTTTGGAAATGTAGATTCATTAAATGTCAGCCATGCTGTATCTATAATAATATATGAGATGATTAGGCGAAAAACTTATTCTGTTCATTTATGAAAACTTATTCTGCTTTTCATACACATAATCTATTTTTAGAGTTTTTCTTTTAGAAGCTTCGACAGATAATCTATCACAATAATCATTAATATAATGATTATTGTGAGATTTAATCCATTGAAAAATAATAAATTGATTATGAAATATTTCTAAAAATCTTTTCCATAGATCTACATTTTTTTTATTAAAAAAATTGTTTTTTTTCCATTTATAAATCCAATTTTTTTGAATAGGATTGACCACATATTTAGAATCGGTAAAAACTACAATATTTTGTTTTATTTTTTTGATTTCTTCTAACCCCACAATAACTGCTAATAGTTCCATTCTATTATTCGTTGTATAACGAAATCCTTCGGAAATTATTTTTCTATTATAACAATTTCCAATTATTTCTATAAAAACTCCATATCCTCCTGGGCCAGGGTTTCCTTTTGAAGAACCGTCAGTATAAATATGAATTTTTTTATTCACAAACAATTCATATTAAAATTTTTAATTATTCGATTTTTCACGATCAAATTTTTCTAATTGATATTTTATCAAATTGAAACATTTTTTCTTCAAATCATTTTTATCTTTTAAGGATAAATTCTTTGTTGATATAGAATGATGTTGTTTGATTCTTATTTTTCCTGGGCCCCCTTTTATAATAGAAAAACTAGGAAATTTTGTTTTTATATCAGCTATAGTAAAGGGAATAATGGATATTTTCTTGATTATAGCTATAAAAAAAGCGCCGTTCTTGAAATGATCTAAAAAAACAGATGGATTAGGAACCCCTCCTTCTGGAAAAATGCAAACACTTTTTCCAGAATCTACTTTATCCTGTATTTTTTTAAATACTTGTATACAACTAGACAAATTTTTTCTATCTATAAGAATATTGCTGTTTTTGTAAACAAAACCAAAAAATGGAAGTTTAGCTAATTCCGCTTTTCCTACAAAAACTAAAGGATGATTTCTCATTAAAGAATAAATTAACATGATATCCATGATAGAGGTGTGATTACTAATAATCATGTATTGTTTATTTTTGTCTAATCTTTCTTCATCTTTTTCTAATACATACCAAAAACCCATGAGAAATAGATTGCTTCTAGCCCACATTTGATGAAACCAATATACAATGGGATAATATTTTTCTTTAAAAAGAAATGGAATAGAAGCACCTGCCCATAATGGAATTAAAAATATATTGATAATAAAAAACCATACACGCCATAATAATATAAATGATATTTTCAGAATTTTCATTAATAAAATTTAATAAAAATATAAAAAATCTTTAATAACTTTATAAAGTTTGTTGATCTATTCTAAACTAGAAAAATAAAATATATACATTATTATTCTTTTGAAAAAAAATCTGATCTTTATGCTTTGTAGAAAGTTTTGTATTTCCTGATACATGTATACATTAGGAGAGTTTATTATAGAAAATAGAGATTGTTTTTCGTATTCAACTGAGGCTTTGTTGCGATTGTTTAGTTCTATTAAATTAGCTTCTAAAGCTATTCATAAAGAAGTTAATAAAGCTGGTTTAACTGAAAAAATTATAGGAAGTTCTGGAATTACTAATATTCAAGGAGAAAATCAACAAAAATTGGACGATTTTGCTAACAAAACTTTTATTGAATCTTTTAAAAGCAGAAATGTAGTTTGTGGAATAGCATCCGAAGAAAGCAAAGATTTTATAGTGATAAATAATAAAAAAGAAAATCCTTTACAAAATCAATATATTGTTTTAATAGATCCACTTGACGGTTCGTCCAATATAGACGTAAATGTATCTATAGGAACTATATTTTCCGTATATATGAGAAAATCTTCTGTTCAAATGAATGTCACAATAGAAGATTTTTTGCAAAAAGGAAATCAACAAATCCTTGCAGGATATATAATTTATGGATCCTCTACTATATTGGTGTATAGTACTGGAAATGGAGTGCATGGATTTACTTTAGATCCTTCAGTTGGAACCTTTTATTTATCTCATCCTAATCTTTTTTTTCCTAAAAAAGAAAAAATTTATTCTATTAATGAGGGAAATTATGCGAAATTTTCTAATGGAATTAGAAGATTTATAAAATATTGTCAAGAAAGAAAAGAAAATCGTCCTTATACGGCAAGATATATTGGATCTTTAGTAGGAGATTTTCACAGAAATATGATACAAGGAGGAATATATATATATCCTAAAACCGCTTCTTCTCCAGAAGGCAAATTAAGATTGCTTTATGAATGTAATCCAATGGCTTTTTTAGCAGAACAAGCTGGGGGAAAAGCTTCTGATGGAAAAAGACGTATTCTAGATATAGAACCGACAAAATTACATCAAAGAACTCCATTTGTATGTGGCCCCATAGGAATGGTATCTAAATTAGAAGAATTTATGAATAACTAATTAATAGTCACATGAAAAAAAAAGGTAAAAAAATTTTTGATAAAGTCATAAAAAAAGGGAAATATTTTTTGGAAGATCCTGTTTCTTCTGTTTTTTTATTAGATTATGAAAAAAATTCATCAATCAATTTAATTGGAACTTTAGTAAAAAAAAAATTTTAAAAAATCGGTTCATAGAAATAGAATAAAACGTTTATTGAGAGCTTGTTTTTTTTTGAATAAATTTATTTTGGAAAAACATGTAAAAAACAAAAGTTTTTATATAATTCTTATTTACAAAAAATTATACATATCTGATTATCAATCTATAAATAAATCTGTTAAAAAAATTTTCAATGAAATAAAAAAAAATTATGTTTGAAATAATTGTCCCGCATTTGCTCCAAAAATTTTAACGGCAAAAGCTAATAAAACAATTCCAAATATTTTTTTGAGGATGTCTAACCCACTATTCCCTATTTTTTCAGCTATAAAATCACATCTGTCTATCACGAAATAGACTACTATCATATTGAGGATCAAAGATAAAAGAATAACATTTACGTCATAAGTTGTTCTTAATGAAATTAAGGTGGTTAAAGATCCTGGTCCAGCTATAAGAGGAAAAGCTATTGGGACAATAGAAGTTTGAGCGTTTTCTGTCACTTTATGAAAGTCTACCCCTAATATCATTTCTAAACCAATTAAAAATAATACTATAGATCCTGCAACAGAGAAAGAATGAACATCCACACCAATAATTTTGAGCATAGGTTGTCCTAAAAATAGGAAAGATAAAAATATGACAAGAGAAGTAATTATAACTTTTTTAGTATCTATTATATTTCCTTTTGATTTGAATCCCATAATAATGGGAGCATTTCCTAATATGTCAATAATGCTAAAAAGGATCATAAAACAACTGATTAATGAATTTATCCATTCCATATTCAAAATTTATTCTAAAGAATTTTTACTTTTTTACGAATTACAGTTTATTGATAAATAACACTCTTACAACAAGTTCTTATATCTATTCATAAATAGAAAAAGATCTAAATAACATATACAAATTAAATAAAAATATAATCAGTATCATTAATTTTTTTTAAAAAAATCACAAATTCATTCAAAGTCCATTTTCATAAGCTTTCCATCCTGCGTTTCTATATTCTTCTGCTACTATTTTTGGATTGTTAGACTGATAAATAGCTCTTCCTACAATGATAAAGTCACTTCCATTCTTTTTAAAAGCTTGAGTGGGATGAATATAGGTATTTACTAAGTTATTTGAATTGGAAAAATGAATACCAGGTGTAAATAGTAATAACCTGTCGTCTACTTTTCTTTGTGCTACAGTTCCAATAACTTTCGGATTTTTCAAAGAAATATTTAATGCTTTTCTTATATAATTATCATCGGATAATCTTCCATAAGAAGACATTTCTGATATCGTAATTAAACCCATCCTAGAAGGAATATTCAAATTTTGTATGCTCCCACTCCCCGCAAATAAGTGCGCAGTGATAATGTCCGCCCAAGAAGAAATCTTATATATACCATAATGTAGTTGAAGATAATTAGTAGAACCAACATCACACAATTTTCTATCTTCAAGTAGTAAGAATTTTTTTTCTATAGAAATATTTTTAAGAGAATTTATAAATGAGAATGAAAAATCATTAATAATGTCCACATGAAGTTTTAATCCACAAATTATATCTCCAATTAAATTGACTAATTTCAATATATTTTTAGAATTTACTAAATCAGCAGAAACGATCAGGTTAGTTTTTTTTTTCAATGTAATATCAATAAGTTTTTTTCCTATAGGATGAGAAATTTTTTCTTTTTTTTCTTCATAAGAAATACGTTTATTCTGAAATTTTTTAATATTTTTTTTGCTAAAAAAAAATTGGATCATATGTATTTTTTTTTTTTTTAAAAAATGTTTCTTTTCTAACATTTTTAAAACTTCCCCTATACGAAATAAAGTTCGTATATTATATCCTCTTTTTTTTATATTTTCTGTTCCTCCTTGCTCTCTATCAAGAATGGAGAGAATATCTTTTATAATCAATCCTTCTTTTTCAAGATCTATTACTGTTTTTAATAAACTATCACCACTCGTGATAACATCTTCTATGAGAAGACAATTTTGTCCTTTTTTATAAATTCCTTCAATCATTCGCTTGGTTCCATAACCTTTATTTTCTTTTCTTTTAATAATTAACGGAATATTAGACCTCAAAGACAAAGTTGTAGCTATAGGCAAAGCAGCGTAAGGGACTCCACAAATTAGTTCAAAATTAGTATATGAAACTTCATGAAGAAGCAAATCCGATAATTTGATTAATAAATCTGGTCTAGAAGCTATTGGACGAAAATCTATATATATGGGAGAATTCATCCCACTTTTTAAAGTGAAATTTCCAAATTTTATGATTCCTAAATTGTAAATTTTTAAAAAGAACTGTTCTTTTTCTTCCATAAAAAAAACTGTTTTGGTAAAGTTAAAAATTTTATACTTGGATATTATTATAATTGATATCATTATGAAAAAAATAGATATTTCTTCTCATATAAATAAAATTCAACTTTCATCATGTATTATGAATGCTTCAGGAGCTTTTTGTACTACAGGTAAAGAATTATCCTATCTTTTAGATAGTTTTTCTGGTGCTGTAGTAACAAAAAGTTGTACAAGTAAACCAAGAATAGGGAATCCCAAACCAAGATATTTTGAATGGAGTGTGGGAAGCATTAATTCCATGGGATTACCTAATCTTGGAATAGATTTTTATTTGAACTTTTTAGAAAAAAAAAAAACAAAAAAACCTGTCTTTCTTTCTATATCCGGATTATCTATAGAAGAAAATTTTTTTCTCATTAGAAAAGCTAATTCTTCTTCAAGAATTACGGCTATAGAGTTGAATTTATCTTGTCCAAATATTCAAGAAGAAGTATTAGGAGAAGATTTACACAAGATTTATGATTTTTTAGAAAATGTATTTAAATTCAATGAGAAACCTTTAGGGATTAAACTTCCTCCTTATTTCAAGGAGGAATACATTAAAAAAATATCTTTGACTTTTAATCAATTTCCTATTAGTTTTATAACTTGTATTAATAGCTTACCTAACGGAATTTTTGTTGATACAAGTAATGAAACAACAGTAATAAAACCAAGAAATGGATTTGGAGGGATCGGTGGATCAATTATAAAACCATTTGCACTAGCTAATATTCTTAGATTTTATACTTATCTTAGAAAAGATATTTCTATCATAGGATGTGGAGGAATTTCTTCTGGAAAAGATATTTTTGAACATATATTATGTGGGGCATCAGCAGTTCAAATAGGAACACAATTAATGAAAGAAGGAGTTACAGTATTTGATAGATTGAAAAAAGAGTTCACTCTTTTCTTACGAAAAAAAAATTACTCATCAATAAACAGTTTTAAAGGAAAATTAAAAAAATTTCAATAAGATTTAGAAAAAACAACCCTTTGAAAAGAAGGAGATCCGGAATAAATACATTTTCCTTTTTCCTTATCAGGAAATAAGGGAATACAACGTATAGTAGCTTCTGTTTCTTCTTGAATTTTCTTTCCTGTATTTTTTGTACCATCCCAATGAGCAAAAATAAAACCTCCAGAACTATTAATTTTTTGTTTAAAATCTTCGTAAGAATCTGTTTTCATGATTAGTTTTTTCGTTCTATCTAAGGCTTTTTGGTAAATATTTTTTTGTATTTCATCAAGTAATTTAGGGATTAACTTTTTTAAGTTTATCCAAGATATATATATTTTCTCATGTGTATCTCTCCTGAAAATTTCCACTTTTTCATTTTTTATTTCGTTCGGTCCTATACTGATTCGTATAGGGACTCCTTTCATCTCATATTCATGAAATTTCCATCCAGGAGTAAATTTGATTCTGTTATCATATTTCACTCGTATTCTTTCTTCTTCTAAAAGATTTAGAATTTTTTGGACTATGTCATTTATAATCCCAAATTTTTCTTTGTCTTTATATATAGGAATAATAACTATTTGTATAGGAGCTATTTTTGGAGGAATTATTAAACCTTTATCATCCGAATGGGACATGATCAATCCACCTATTAATCTAGTAGAAACACCCCAAGAAGTCGACCATACATATTCTTTTTTTCCATTGGAATTAGTGAATTGAACATCAAAAGCTTTCGAAAAATTTTGTCCTAAAAAATGTGAAGTCCCAATTTGTAAAGCTTTTCCATCTTGCATGAGAGCTTCTATACAATATGTTTTTTCGGATCCATAAAATTTATCCATGTATGGTTTAATTCCTTGCAAAACAGGTATCCCCATAATATTTTCTGAAAAATCTGTATAAATGTTTAATATTTTTTTAGCTTCTTCTATAGCTTCTTTTTCCGTAGAATGAGCAGTATGTCCTTCTTGCCAAAGAAATTCGGTAGTTCTAATAAATAAACGAGTACGCATTTCCCACCTTAATGCATTTCCCCATTGATTTAATAAAATAGGGAGATCTCTATAAGATTGAATCCAACGTTTATAGGTTTTCCATATGATGCTTTCAGAGGTTGGTCTAATTACTAATTCTTCTTGTAATCTTGATTCAGGATCAAGAATCAATTCATTTTTACTTTTTTTTAATCTAGAATGTGTAACCACAGCACATCCTTCAGAAAATATCTCGGTATGTTCTTTTTCTTTTGAAAAAGCGGATTTAGGAATTAGTAAAGGAAAATAAACATTTTTATGTCCTGTATTTTTGAGTATTTTATCTAGTTTTTTTTTCATGATTTCCCATAAAGAGTATCCATATGGTTTTATAATCATAAAACCACGTACACCGGAAAATTCTGCTAAACCAGACTTTACGACTACCTCATTATACCATTTTGAATAATCCTTATTTCTTTTAGTTAATTGATTCATAAAACGTGAGAAATAAAAAAAATAAACATATGTTTGAAAATAAAGATATAAAAATTATTTTTATTAACACATTTAATTTTATTTCTAAATTAGTGATTTATTAAACTAATTTAATCTGATTTATGGCACATCCTAAAAGAAGACAATCTAAATCCAGAAGAGATAAAAGAAGAAATCACTTTAAAATTAAAGAACCTTTATTAGTGAAATGTGCTTTAACAAATCAAAAACATTTATATCATCACGCTTATTGGCATGAAAAAAAGCTCTATTATAGAGGAAAAATTGTATATAATAAAAATAAAGAAGAATAAAGATCCTTATAAATTTATGGATTTCAAAAAAATTAAGTCACTTATTCAATTTGTTTCAGAATCAAATATTAGTGAAATAAAAATTAAAATAGGGACTACTAAAATTCATATAAAAAATAGGATCTTTATAAGAAAAAATGAAAAAAATTTATGTAATTCTGCTTATCCTAAAAGATCTTCCTCTATTTCTGATTTCTCTGATAAATTTTCCAAAATAGAAAAAGAGAACAGAAATCAATATTTAACAATAAAATCTCCTATGATAGGAACATTTTATAGAAAACCTCATCCAGATCAAGACCCTTTTGTGAAAATAGGAGATAAAATAAAAATAGGAACAAAAGTTTGTATAATAGAAGCCATGAAATTATTCAATGATATTGAATCTGAAGTCAATGGAAAACTTGTTAAAGTTCTTGTAGAAGACTCTACTCCTGTTGATTATGATCAACCATTATTTCTTTTAGATCCAAATTATTAATCTTTTTATGTTTAAAAAAATATTAATAGCTAATCGTGGTGAAATTGCTTTAAGAATTATACGAACAGCCAAAGAAATGGGAATAAAAACTGTAGCTGTTTATTCTACAGCAGATAAACATAGTCTTCATGTTTATTTTGCAGATGAAGCTGTATGCATAGGGCCTCCCCCTCCATATCAATCCTATCTTAATGTTCCAAATTTAATTTCTGCAGCAGAAATTACAAATGCAGACGCTATTCATCCTGGATATGGTTTTTTGTCTGAAAACGCATATTTTTCATCCATGTGTCATAAACATGGAATTAAATTTATAGGAGCTAAACCAAATCATATGATTCAAATGGGTAATAAAATTTCAGCTAAAAAAACTATGAAAAAAGCTGGAATTTCTTGTTTACCTGGATCTGATTATTTTTCGGAATATTCTTATAAAGAAATAGAATATATTGCAGAAAAAATAGGATATCCTATTATCATTAAAGCTGTTTCTGGAGGTGGAGGAAAAGGCATAAGATCTGTTTTTGATAAGAATAGTTTAATAAATTCTTGGGAAGAAGCTAAAAAAGAAGCTTGGTCATGTTTTGGAAAAAAAGATATGTATATAGAAAAATTAATTTTAGATCCAAGACATATAGAAATCCAAATTATAGGAGATCAATATGGAAAGGCATGTCATTTATCCGAAAGAGATTGTTCTATTCAAAGAAGAAATCAAAAACTAGTAGAAGAAGCTCCTTCTCCATTTTTAACTCCATCTCTTAGAAAAAAAATGGGAGAAGAAGCAGTTAAAGCAGCTGAATTTATTCATTATGAAGGAGTAGGAACTATAGAGTTTTTGGTAGATCAAAAGAAAAATTTTTATTTCATGGAAATGAACCCAAGAATACAAGTGGAGCATCCTATAACAGAAGAGATTACAGGTTTAGATTTAATTCAAGAGCAAATATTTTTAGCTTGTGGAAAAAAACTATCCAGAAAAAAAAATTATTATCCTAAAATGTATTCAATAGAATGCAGAATTAATGCAGAAGAACCATATCATAATTTTCGACCAGTTCCCGGAAAAATTACTCATATGCATTTACCAGGAGGAAAAGGAGTTCGTGTAGACACACATATTTATGCAGGATATTTTGTTACACATCATTATGATTCTATGATTGCTAAAATTATTACCACCGCCAAAAATAGAAAAGAAACCATTGAAAAAATGCGTCGTTCTTTAGAAGAATTTGTGATAGAAGGAATCCAAACTACTATTCCTTTTCATAGAAAACTTATGCAAAACAATGATTTTTTGAAAGGAAATTATAATACGAATTTTTTAGATAAAATAGATTTAAATATGCTATTATCAAATCATTGAAAATGATATTATTTTTTTTTTTCAAAACGTTTTAAAAGATTAATCATCTCTTGAATGTTCCCATTCATGAATCCTATAAGATCATTCATAGATTTATGAATTCTATGATCTGTGACTCTGTTTCTTGGAAAGTTATAAGTTCGGATTTTTACAGAACGGTCTCCCGTAGAGACCAAAGATTTTCTTTTTATAGATATTTTTTTTAATCTTTTTTCCTCTTCAATTTGATATATTCTTGATCTTAAAACATTTATAGCTTTTTCAAAATTTTTGTGTTGAGAACGTTCTTCTTGGCATTCTACTGTGATTTTACTTGGTATATGGGTTAATCGAACAGCAGATTCTGTTTTGTTGACGTGTTGTCCTCCAGATCCACTAGATCTAAAAGTATCTTTTTTGATATCAGATAAATTAATTTTCACTTCTATCTCTTTGACTTGAGGAAGGACAGCTACTGTTATAGCAGATGTATGCACTCTTCCTTGAGATTCTGTTTTCGGAATTCTTTGCACTCTATGTACTCCAGATTCAAATTTTAAACTTCCATAAACTCCCTCTTTTCCATTTACATCCAAAATGATCTCTTTGTATCCTTTTATTCCTCCTTTTTGAGCATGTATAACTTTATATTCCCAACCTGATTTTTTAAAAAACATTGTATACATTCTTAATATATCTTCTACAAAAAGACATGCTTCATCTCCTCCTGTTCCAGAACGTAGTTCTACAATAGCATTTCTATGGTCTTCTGTTGTTTCCTCTGATAAAATCAGATCATAATATTCCTTTTCAATAGAAGATAAATTTTCTAAAATTTTGTTTTTTTCTATATATGCGAATTCTTTTAGATCTGCATCTGAATCGTTTTTCAATATAAAATTTGCTTCTTGAAGCAAGGAAAGTTTTTTTTTGTATTTTTCATAAATAAAAACTACTTTTTTCAGTTTTAAATATTTTTTTAATAGTATTTTATACTTTTTTTGATCAGATATAATATTAGGTTGAATAATAGATTTTGAAATTTCATGAAATTCCTTTTTAAATTCTTCTAATTTTTGAATAAATGAAGATTTTTTCATTTTTTTTCAGTTGTTTTAATAAAAATTTTAAAATTTATTGAATGAAAGTCATCGTATTCTACTCATAGAATCAATTAATTCTATATCTTTTCTTATTGCTTTATTAGCCATGTACAAAATACATATGCTGCAAAAACATAATAATACAAAAAAAAGAGCCATTTTTCTTTTAAGAAGTTGATTAGATTGATAGAAAAAAAGAATCAAATGAATACTGTTTATAATAATATTTATTTGATTCATAAGTATTTGAAATTTTTTCTTTTTGAAAGAAAGAAGACTTAAAATAGATATAATTAAACATATAATTAAAAAAACAAAAATCGTTCTTTTGAAAGAAAATAAAAAAGGAAAAAAATAATATAGAAAAACGGAATAAATCAAAACGGAAATAAATAGATATAATGTTTGTATCCTATATAACATATAAATTAAATTGTTTATTATTATTTGTTACTTTGTTATTCAAGTTCAAATTAATTTTTTGTATAATTGTATTTATCGTTTCTAAAATAATTATACTAAAAAAGTATATTATTTTCCAAGAAAATTATATAAAATATAACCCAATCACTTTATGTTTGATATTACTGAATTAAAAAGTAAAAAACTTTTTGAATTACAAGAGATTGCTCGTTCTTCAGGATTAAAAAAATGTACACAATTACGAAAAAACGAACTCCTAGAGAAAATTATTTCCATTTTTAATAACAAAAGTACTTCCACTTTTAATAACAAAAGTACTTCTACTTTTAATAACAAAAGTACTTCCACTTTTAATAACAAAAGTACTTCCACACATTCTTCATTAAAAAAAGAAAATCCTTTGAAAAAAGGATTTAGAGTGCGAAAAAACTCCGAGTATAAAAATTCATTTTCGGAAAAAAAGAATGTAAATAATGGGAAAAAAAAATTAGTTTCTCAAGAAAATTTAAAAAATTCCAATTCAAAGCTATCAGAAGATATAAGATATCAAAAAAAATATCAAAATTTTCCTAATTGGAAAAAAAATGATAAATCTGAATCTCAAGCGTCATCTCATAGTCATGGAACAGAAGGGTTGTCACAAAAAATTTCTTCTAATAAATATCGCACTCCTGAATATGAATTTGAAGGAATTATAATCAGTGAAGGAGTATTAGAAATTATGCCAGAAAATTACGGATTTTTAAGATCTTCCGATTTTAACTATTTATCATCCCCTGATGATATTTATGTTTCTCAATCTCAAATTAGACTTTTCGGAATGAAAACAGGAGATACAATAAGAGGAGAAGTTCGTCCTCCTAAAGAGGGAGAAAAATATTTTCCCTTAATTAAAATTCTTGAAATCAATGGTCGTCCTCCTTTTTTTGTAAGAGAAAGAGATTCTTTTGAACATCTAACTCCATTATTTCCTAATGAAAAATTCAAATTAGCTGAAAAAAAAGCAACTCTCTCTACAAGAATAGTAGATCTTTTCACTCCCATAGGAAAAGGACAAAGAGGAATGATTGTCGCTCCTCCTAAAACAGGAAAAACGACTTTGTTAAAAGAAATAGCTAATGCGATTGCTGCCAATCATCCTGAAGTTTATTTAATTATATTACTGATTGATGAACGACCAGAAGAAGTCACAGATATGCAAAGAAATGTTAAAGGAGAAGTTATCGCATCTACTTTTGATGAGCCTGCAGATAGACATGTTAAAGTAGCTAATATTGTTTTACAAAAAGCAAAAAGAATGGTTGAATGTTCTCATGATGTAGTCATTTTATTAGATTCAATCACACGTTTAGCACGTGCGTACAATACTGTAGCTCCTGCATCTGGAAAAGTTTTATCAGGAGGAGTCGATGCAAATGCATTACATAGACCAAAAAGATTTTTCGGAGCTGCCAGAAATATAGAGAATGGAGGATCTTTATCAATTATTGCTACAGCTATGATTGATACAGGATCAAAAATGGACGAAGTTATTTTTGAAGAATTTAAAGGAACAGGAAATAAAGAACTTCAATTAGATAGAAAAATAGCTAATAAACGAATTTATCCAGCTATTGATTTAGTTTCTTCTAGCACAAGAAAAGATGATCTTTTGCTTGATCAAAATACATTACAAAGAATGTGGATTTTGCGAAAACATCTTTCTGATATGAATCCAGTGGAAGCTATGGAATTTTTAAGATCCAGAATGTCTAGAACTCAAAATAACGAAGAGTTTTTAATATCTATGAATGGATGAATTTTTCATATAATATATTTTTATCAAAATTTGATTTTTTAGATGAAAAACATTATATTATTGATGGCGCGGGATGGAGCAGTTGGTAGCTCGTCGGGCTCATAACCCGAAGGTCATAGGTTCGAGTCCTATTCCCGCTACTTTTTCCTCATCAAATGATTTTTTTTTATTTCATGTATTATTTTTTTATTATTTTTTGTTTTTTTCTTTTTTTTATATGCATATATTTTTTTAGAAAACTGGAATTGTTTTTCAGAAAAGAATTCAAGGATCAAAAAGATGAAATTCATAAATTATCTCAATATAGTAAAAAAGAGCTGAGTGATTCTTTGATAGAAGTCAAAAGTGGATTAAGACAAACTGTAAGAGATTCTCAAGATTATCTAGATAAAAAAATTCAATTTTACATTGATAATCAATCAAAAAAATTCGATTATATTTATAATAAACAAGAAAAATTGATTGAAATTGTAGAAAAAAAACTTGAAGAAATAAAAGAAAATGTTAATGAAAAACTTCAAACATCTTTGAATATTCATCTTGGAAAATCATTCGAAATTATTGGAAATCAATTATTGTTTTTACAAGAAGGATTAGGGGAAATGAAAATTTTAGCAAAAGATGTAAGTTCTTTAAAAAGAACCTTAAATCATATAAAAATATGTGGCAGTTTTAGCGAGATGCAACTTTCAATGCTTTTGCAACAAATTTTGTCTCCAGAACAATATGCTTCTAATGTTATTACCAAATCTAGTACAAATTTTGTTGTAGAATTTGCAATCAAACTTCCAGGACTTGGAGACGGAAATATTATATGGTTACCTATTGATGTAAAATTTCCAAAAGAAACTTATGAAAAAGTACAAAATGCTTATCGTCAAGGAGAAAAAAAAAATATAGAAATAGCTGTGAAAAATATGGAATCTGTACTTAAGAAAATGTCCAAAGATATTCAAAATAAGTATATAGATCCTCCACATACTACTGATTTTGCTATTCTTTTCTTGCCATTTGAAGGGATCTATGCTGAAATAGCAAGAAATTCTAGTTTATTAGAAGAATTATTAAGAAAATACAAAACCGTAATCACAGGTCCGTCCACATTAGCAGCTGTATTAAACAGTTTACAGATAGGGTTCAGAACTTTAGCTATTCAAAAAAGAAGTTCTGAAGTATGGAAAATTTTGGAAACAGTAAAACAAGAATTCAAAAAATTTGGATTATTGCTTCATCAAGCTCAAGATAAATTACAAGGCGCTTCAAAAGATATAGATAAATTATTGGGAGTTAGAACTAATTTAATTGAAAAAAAATTGAAAGACATAGAAAGTTGTTAAAGCGGAGAGAAAGGGATTCGAACCCTTGACACTTTTTTGTGAACACGCTTTCCAGACGTGCGCCTTAATCCTCTCGGCCATCTCTCCAAAAAAAATAAGTAGGACTATAAGCCGGATTCTGTATAATACCTATCATTTATCTAGGATTTAGGTTACCCATGATCTCTATCTGCCTACCCCCCGGGATATCAACCGAGCCAGTCTTCCGGTGTACATGGCATTTCACCACACAGAGTTTACATGATTTCACTACAGCAATTCATCTGTACTTTCTTTCTGTTGCACTATTCCTCATCTCACGATGGATGGGTGTTACCCACTGTGTTGCTCTATGGTGTCCGGACTTTCCTCATTTTTTCAATGCGATAGGTCGTCCTACTTGATTTTATTTAATTTCTAAATTAGAGTAAGTGTTTTCTACATCTTCATTTTTTTCAAGTTTTTCAATTAAATTCAAAATTTTTTCTTTCTTTTCTTTTGAAATCCATTTCATTATTTGTTTAGGAACACGTATTACTTGATATTCATGGAATATTTCTAATTTTTCTAAATGGTTTTTCATAGATCCAAAGTATTCAAAATCTGTGTATATAGAAACCATATCGTTTTTTTGTAAAAAATCTTTAGCTCCAAAATCTATTGTCATTAATTCAAAATCTTCCATTGAATAATGAATATCTTTTTCTTTTATATAAAATACACCTATTCTATGAAATAAATGAGTTAACTCTCCATTATGACATAGTCTTCCTCCATTTTTCTTCAAAAATATTCTGATATTAGAAATTGTACGAATACTATTATTTGTCATACATTCTATAATTAAACTTACTCCATGAATATTTCCTTCTAAATTTAAATTTTTGTAATTGTCTGTTTTTATTTGTAAGGCTTTTTTTATGGCTTTTTCTATAGTGCTTTTAGGGACATTAACTGATTTTGCATTCATAATCGCGTTTCTGAAACGAAAATTGTTAGTTCCTGATTCTTTAACAGCGATAGTTATTTCTTTTATGATTTTGGAAAATTTTCTAGATTTCCTGAAATCTTGATTAGATTTTCTATGTTGTATATTTGTCCACTTACTATGTCCTGACATGAAGCGTCTTTCTTTTTTTATGCTAAATTAGCAATTCAATTAAATTTAGCAAAAAAAACTATTATGTCAAAAGTTTGTGAATTGACAGGAAAAAAAGCAATGATAGGAAATAGAGTTTCTCATGCAAATAATAAAAAAAAACGTCGTTTTAATATTAACTTATGTAAAAAACGTTTTTTTTTAACAAAAGAAAAAAAATGGATTACTTTAAAAATTTGTGCTTATGGAGTCAAACTTATTAATAAAATAGGGATTGAAAACGCACTAAAACGTTACAAAAAAAACATAAAGATTAATAAAAATGGCTAAAAAAGGAAATAGAATACAAGTCATATTAGAATGTGTTGAACAAAAAAAAAGTGGAATACCTGGTTGTTCTAGATATGTTACAACAAAAAACAAAAAAAATACTCCGAATAGAATTGAATTAAAAAAATATAATCCATTTTTAAGAAAATATACAATTCATAAAGAAATAAAATAAAAAAAATAATATGTCTAAAAAGATGGTGAAAAATAATAAAAAAAAATTATCAAAAAAAATGACTTTGGCGATAAAAATAGTTAAATCTAAAAAATCTGGTTTTTATACCTTTGAAAATAAAATTATCTCTGATGAGGAAGTCAAGATTTTTTTTATAAAAAAGTAGTTATTTATAATGTTTTTTCTAAAAAAGGAAAAGGAATCAGAAAAGATATTTCATCATGAATTGAAAAAAACTAGAGAATCCTTTTTTTATAAAATAAAAAATCTTTTTTTGAGAAAATCAAAAATAGAAATAAATGTAATCGATCAGATGGAAGATCTCTTATTGTCTGCAGACATAGGGACAAAAACTACTATAAAAATCATCAATAATTTAGAAAAAAGAATTCAAAAAGAAAAATATAGTAATATACAAGACCTATATGATCTTCTTAAAAAAGAGATAGAAAATATTTTTATAGATATTAAAAATGAATGTTTAGAAAAAAAAATAAAATATCATAAAAAACCATATGTAATTATGATGGTCGGAGTCAATGGAGTAGGAAAAACAACTACAATTGGAAAATTAGCTTTTTTTTTAAAAAAAAAAGGTTTTGATTTAATTATAGGAGCTTCTGATACATTTAGGGCAGCAGCCATTGATCAACTTGAAATATGGGCAAATAAAGCTCAAGTTCCTTTAATAAAACAACATATGCATGCAGATCCAGCATCTGTCGCATATGATACCTTACAATCTGCTAAATCCAGAAAAAAAGATGTGGTTTTAATTGATACAGCTGGTAGATTACAAAATCGTATTGGTTTGATGGAAGAGCTATCTAAAATAAGTAGAGTCATGAAAAAAATTATACCTGAATCACCTCATGAAATTATGCTTGTTTTAGACGCCAGCACAGGTCAAAACGCTTTTGAACAGGTCAAAAAGTTTACTTATTTTGTTAAAATTTCTTCTATTATATTGACAAAAATAGAAGGGACAGCTAAGGGGGGTGTAGTAATAGGAATTATGGATCAATTCAAAATTCCCATACAATATCTAGGAACAGGTGAAAAAATACAAGATTTGAAAAAATTTGATGGAAAAAAATTTATAGATTGTTTTTTTGAAGATAAAAATAATGAAAAATGACATTTTGTCTTCTTAATTTATTATGGTATGATCTTTGTTTTATTTTTCTTTTTTCAATAATTTAGTTTTATGGAGGATAATAAAATTAGTGTTACTTCAAATAATATTTTCCCTATCATTAAAAGATTTCTTTATTCTGATCAAGAAGTTTTTTTGCGTGAACTTGTTTCTAATGCAACAGATGCTATTATTAAATTGAAAACTATAGCTAAATTGGAAAATTTGGATGATATTGAAGATGATTTGAAAATTCGTGTTCTAATAAATCAAAAAAATAAAACTATTCATGTAATAGATAATGGAATTGGAATGACCAAAGAAGAAGTAAAAAAATATATTAATCAAATAGCTTTTTCTGGAGCAGAAGAATTTATTAAGAAATATAATACATCTACAAAAGATAGTCATATTATTGGTCATTTTGGCTTGGGTTTTTATTCTTCTTTTATGGTATCTAATAAAGTCATGATTTTTACTCAATCTTATCAAAAAGAAGCTTCATCTATATTTTGGTCCTGCGAAGGATCTCCTAATTTTATTATGAAAGAAATTGAAAAAAGAGATAGAGGAACAGAAATCGTTTTATTTCTTAATGAAGATAGTAAGGAATTTTTAGAATATAATCGTATTTTAAAATTACTACAAAAATATTGCAAATTTCTTCCTGTAGAAATCCATTTATCTTCCAAAGAAGATAACGATAAAGAAACTATTGTCAATAATATTCATCCTACTTGGAATAAAAATCCACTTCAATTGATTGATAAAAATTATTTAGATTTTTATCATGAATTATATCCTAATCAGTTAGAAGATCCTTTATTTTGGGTGCATTTAAATATAGATCATCCTTTTCATCTGACAGGAATTTTATTTTTTCCTAAAATAGAAAGAAGAATTGACATACAGAAAGACAAAATTCATTTGTATCAAAATCAGGTTTATATCACGGATAATTTAGAAGGAATTGTTCCAGATTTTCTGAGCTTATTAAAAGGAGTTATAGATTCTCCAGATATTCCACTTAATGTATCACGTTCTCATTTACAATCCGATACATCTGTAAAAAACATATCTAGATACATAACAAGAAAAGTTTCTGATAAGTTAAATTCTCTATTTACAATAAATAGAGAAGATTTTCAAAAAAAATGGGAAGATATAAAAATTATAGTGGAATACGGAATGATTAGTACACAAAACTTTTTTGATAAAGCTATTAAATTTTTAATTTTTTCTACTGTCAATAACATTTATTTTACTTTAGAAGAGTTTAAAGAAAAAATAAGTCCAACCCAAAAAAATAAAGAAGGAAAAATTGTTTTTCTTTATTCTTCAGATAAAGAAGAACAACATAGTTACATTAAAGAAGCAAAAAATAGGAATTATGAAGTTTTAATTTTGGATAGTCCACTTTCAGTTCATTTAATGCAAAAGTTGGAATTTTATGACAAGGAAATTTCTTTTGTTAGAGTAGACTCAGATCATATTGAAAAATTAATTGATAAAGAAAAAAAATATGACTCAGAACTTTCTGAAAAAGAAAAACAAGATTTGATAAGTTTTATTAGTAATCATTTAGTGGATGAATATAAATTTTCTATACAATTAGAAAATTTATCCAAAAAAGATTCTCCTTTTTTAATTATCGTTCCAGAGTTTTTAAGAAGAATCAAAGAAATGAATTCTATAGGAAGGGAAATTGTAAAAGAAAAAGATCAAAAAGAATATTATCAATTGATAGTAAATACAAATCATATTTTGATGAAAAAAATATTACAAGAAACATATGAAGATAAAAGAAAAGAAATGATTCAAGAAGCTTTGAATTTAACTCTTTTATCCAAAAATTTGCTTCAAGGGAAAAATCTCACTGCTTTTATCTCAAAAAGATTAGAAGATCTTGTTAGATGATGGTTTTTTAAGATTTATTGAATCTCCTTAATTTAACTCCTGTTAATATTTTTTTTGTGTATAAGGGAAAATCTGAATTTTGTATCCATCCATAATAATTGGGGTCTTTTTCAAAGATTTCAAAAACTTTTTCTCCTTTATATTTTCCAAAATTAAATATTTCGTTTCCTTCTTCATCTATTTTGATAAATCCAGCAAGATCTGCTATATTTTTTTGATGAGAAAATTGATTTAGACTTTTAACATCTTTTTTCAAATTTTCATATTTTTCCAATTGTGCTAGTAATATTTCATATGTAGCAAATGCATCTGCTTTTGAACTATGAGCTTTCATGAGATTTTTACTGCAATAATATTTATAAGCAGCAGAAAGAGTCCTAGGTTCCATTTTATGAAATATAACTTGTACGTCTATAGTTTTGTATTTTTTTATATCAAAAGATATTCCTGAACGAAGCATTTCTTCTGCTAAAATTGGAATATCAAATCTATTAGAATTATATCCTGCTAGATCTGTATTTTCAATCATTTTAAAAATGAGAACGGACACATCTTTAAATCTAAGTTTTCCTGCGACATCTTCATCTTTAATTCCATGAATAGCTGTTGATTGCGGAGGTATAGGAATACCAGGGTCAACTAACCAAGTTTTATTTTCTTGATTTCCATTAGGAAATATTTTTAATATGGATATTTCTATAATTCTATCTTTTCCGATATTGATTCCTGTTGCTTCTATATCAAAGAAACAAATGGGACGATGAAGTTTTAATTTCATATGTAAGATATTTATTATGAATTTTTCAATCTATGAAAATAGGTTGAAATTGTTATGTAAAAAATAATAATGCATGGTAAAGCTACGACATGTAAAGTTAATAAAAGAAATGTACTAATCAATAAGAAAAAATAACGTATTTTATTCTTTTTCCAAGATAACCCTTGAAAATTAAACGAAATCATTGGTATTTTAGAGACCAAAAAATAACAAGAAAATAATATCAGAAAAAATATTATGATAGGAGACATTATAAAATTTTTTATGAAAAGAGGGACTGTAGAAGAATTCGTTACAATAGATAAAGAAGAAAAAAATAAAGTATTGATAGGGGTTGTCAATCCTCTATAATTATTATAAGGATTCATATTAAATTTAGCTAAACGACATGCGGAAAAAATGGAAATAAAAAAAGAAAACCATTCAATAAATGGTATTTTTTTTTTCATTGTTTTCAATAAAAGAAAAACTATTATGGATGGAACTATTCCAAAAGAAACCATATCAGCGAGAGAATCTAATTCTTTTCCGAATTGATTTTCGTTTTTTATCAGTCTAGACACAAAACCATCTAATAAATCAAAAATTATTGAGAAGAAAGTAGCAAAAGCAGAACCTTCATAATTTTTTGATTGTAAAAAAATTATGGATATGCACCCACAAAATAAGTTCAATAAAGTAAAAACGTTTGGAATTATTTTTTTGATTCTTGTCAAAATATGTAAAAATTATTCTTAATTATCTTATTAAAATAAGAAATAATGATTAGATTATTTTATGAGATTCCTTATTTTCAGATTCAAGAAAAATCTTTTTTTATTAAAGAAATTTGTATTTTGTTAAATAATGAAGGTATGTATATTGGCAATATAAATTATGTTTTTTGTAATGATAATTTTCTTTTAGACATGAATAAAAAATATTTGCAAAAAAATTTTTATACAGATGTACTTTCATTTAATTATTCTATCGATAAATGGATATCTGGAGATATATTCATTAGTGTAGACCGTGTTTTAGAGAATTCTAAACAATGGAATCAATCTTTCCTGGTTGAATTGAAACGTGTGATGATACATGCTGTATTACATCTTTTAGGATATGATGATCAAAAAAAAATGGATAAAAAGATAATGAAAAAAAAAGAAGAGTTTTATTTAAATTTATTGAAAAAATAATCATGTTTTTAGATATATATGATATTATAGTGGTTGGTGGAGGCCATTCTGGAGCAGAAGCCGCATCCGCATCTTCTAATATGGGGTCAAAAACTTTGCTTATTACTACAAATTTACAAACTATAGGTGAAATGTCATGTAATCCAGCTGTAGGAGGCATAGCCAAAGGACAAATGATTAGAGAAATAGATGCTTTAGGGGGATATTCTGGAATCATTGCTGATTATAGCATGATTCAATTTAGAATGCTAAATAAGTCCAAAGGACCAGCAATGTGGAGCCCTAGAGCTCAATGCGATAGAAAATTATACTCCTATTATTGGAGATTTTTTTTAGAAAAAAATGTTCAATTAGATCTATATCAAGATACAGTGACTTCTTTAATTATAGAAAAAGATCAAGTGAAAGGTGTAAAAACTTTTTTGGGATTAAAAATTAAAGGAAAATCAGTTATACTTACAAATGGTACTTTTTTAAATGGAAAAATACATATTGGGAAAAAAAAAATTGATGGAGGAAGAATAGCAGAAAAAGAAGTTAAGGGAATCACGGAACAGTTAACCAAATACTTTGGATTGAAATGTGGGAGAATGAAAACGGGAACATCCCCAAGGGTAGATGGACGTACTTTAAATTATGAAAAAATGAAATCTCAAGATGGAGATTCTCATCCAAAAAAATTTTCTTTTTCTTATGAAACAAAAAAATTAACTAGACAACGAAAATGTTATATAACTTATACAAATCAAAAAGTACATGATTTAATACGTAAAAATTTCAATTTTTCTCCAATTTTTACAGGATCTATTCAAGGGATCAGCCCCAGATACTGTCCTTCTATAGAAGAAAAGATTTTTAGATTTTCTAATAAAGAAGAACATCCTATTTTTGTAGAACCTGAAGGGTGGAATACTGTAGAAGTGTATGTAAATGGATTTTCCACTTCTTTTTCAGAAGAAGTACAATATCAATCATTAAAAAAAATTTCTGGATTTGAAAAAGTGAAAATATTAAGACCTGGATATGCAATAGAATACGATTACTTTCCTCCCGAACAATTGAAACCCACTTTGGAAAGTAAGGTTATAAAAAATCTTTTTTTTTCTGGACAAATTAATGGAACTACTGGATATGAAGAAGCTGCTGCTCAAGGATTAATGGCAGGAATCAATGCTCATTTAAAAATTCGTAGAGAAGAACCGTTTATTCTTAAAAGAAATCAAGCTTATATTGGTGTTTTAATAGATGATTTAATTACAAAAGGGACAGAAGAACCTTATAGAATGTTTACTTCAAGAGCTGAATATAGAATGTTATTACGGCAAGATAATGCAGATGTCAGATTAACACCTATGGGATACAATATTGGTTTAATTTCGGAAGAAAAAATGAAAATATTAGATAAAAAAAAATCCAAAATAGAAAAATGCATGGATCTATTTCAAAAAAGAAATTTTGAACCGAAAGTTATAAATCCCATTTTAGATGATAAAAATTCTCCTAGAATATATAATGAAAAAAAAATAGAAACTATTTTATCTCGTTCTGAGATTGATATAAAAGACATTATATCCATTCCGTTTCTAATGGAAGAAATTAAAAAAAACGATTTTAATCAAGAAATATTAGAACAAGTTAGTATTCAAATCAAATATAAAGGATATATAGATAGGGAAAAAGAAAATGCGAAAAAATTATTAAAATTAGAAAATCTAAAAATTCCAAATAATTTTGATTATAAAAAAATTCAATCTCTTTCCTTAGAAGCAAGAGAAAAATTAGATTATTATCGTCCAGTATCATTGGCGCAAGCATCAAGAATCAGTGGTGTATCTCCTTCCGATTTAAGTATTTTGCTTATTTATATGGGACGTTAACTATTATGTTATTTTTATCAGTTCCATCTGATTTTTTCTGGATATCAAAAATAAATCTTCATCTTTTTTTTTCATATAAAATTTTTCTCTTGCTAATTTTTCTAGATATTTAGGATCTGTAGTCAATTTTTTTAAATGGTTTTCTTCTGATAAAATTTTCTTTTTTAAAGAATCTCTATCTAATGTCATTTCTTTGATACTATTCTCAAACTTATAATGTAATATTAAAGAATTAGAATCAAAAAAAAACATCCATATAAAAAAACAAAAACTTATCCATAAGTATTTGTTTTTTAACATTTTATATTTTTTCTTTTCTTTTTATAAAATTCATAATCAAATTGATGAATATCCCTATGATAATCCAGTAAATACTAAAAAAAGATAGAAAAAAAACACACCAAAAACCAGATATAATTACTAACAAAAAAAGTAAAAATCCTATAAACTTAATTATCATCATTTTTTAATAAATAAAAAGTTATAATTTTTTCTATAATTTAGTAAAAAAAAATAGGACTATGATTTATAGAACAGAAAAAGATACTTTGGGAGAGGTGAAAGTTCCTGTAGATAAATACTGGGGAGCGCAAACAGAAAGATCAAGGAAAAATTTTAGAATAGGTTCAGAAGCTTCTATGCCTATAGAAATTATTCATTCCTTTGGTTTTTTAAAAAAAGCTGCTGCTCATGCAAACTATAAATTTGGTCTTTTGTCTAAAAAAAAAAGAGATATTATCTCTTTAGTTTGTGATGAAATTATAGAAGAAAAATTAAATGATCAATTTCCTTTAGTTATATGGCAAACAGGATCTGGAACTCATACCAATATGAATATTAATGAAGTGATTTCTAATAGAGCTCACGTTTTAACAGGAGGGGTCCTTGGTCAAGGAAAATCTTTTATTCACCCAAATGATGATGTTAATATGTCTCAATCATCTAATGATACTTTTCCTACAGCAATGCATATTGCTTCTTATAAAAAGTTGATAGAAAAAACTATTCCTTCTATTAAGAAATTAAAAGAAACTTTAAAAAAAAAATCAAAATTATTTCAAAATGTGATTAAAATAGGAAGAACCCATCTGATGGATGCAACCCCCATCACTTTAGGGCAAGAATTTTCCGGTTATTTCTCTCAAATGGATCATGGATTAGATTCTATTGAAAAAACTTTAGATCATCTTTCTGAATTAGCTATAGGGGGAACCGCTGTGGGAACTGGATTAAATGCCCCTAAAGGATATGATGCAAAAGTGACTGAATATATATGTAGATATACAGGTTTTCCTTTTAAAATCGCAAAGAATAAATTTGAAGCTTTATCATCTCATAATGCTATGGTAGAGTCTCACGGAGCTTTGAAACAAATAGCCGTTTCTTTAATAAAAATATCGAATGATATTCGTTTTTTAGCTTCTGGACCACGTTCAGGAATTGGAGAAATTTTCATTCCTGAAAATGAACCTGGTTCTTCTATCATGCCTGGAAAAATAAATCCTACTCAATGTGAAGCTATTATGATGGTTTGTACACAAGTTTTAGGAAACGATGTCTCCATTTCCATGGCAGCGTCTTCAGGAAACTACGAATTAAATGTATCTAAACCATTAATAGTGTATAATTTTTTACAATCTTCCCAACTTCTTGCAGATGCTTGTACTTCTTTTTCTTCTTTTTGTGTGAAAGGGATCAAACCAAATAATCAAAGAATTAAAGAATTTTTGGATAAATCTTTGATGTTAGTCACAGCATTGAATACTCATATTGGATACGAAAAATCAGCAGAAATAGCAAAATCTGCTTATGAAAATAATAAGACTTTAAAAGAAGAAGCAATTCGATTAGGATATTTAACTGAAGAAAAATTTGAAAAATTAGTCAATCCATCAAAAATGATATGAATCAATATTATGAAAAAAATAAGTTTTCTACATTTATATGAATGATGTCGGCTATTTTTTCTTCTGATGTAGAATAAATTTGAGAAAGTTTTTTTAAAATTATTCTTAAATTTTTTGGTTCATTCCTTTTTCCTCTAAAAGGATGTGGAGAAAGATAGGGGGAATCCGTTTCTAGAACTAGATGATCCAAACTTATTTTATGCAAAAATTGACTGACATGATTGTTTTTGAAAGTGATCATCCCTCCAATTCCTATTTTCATTCCAAAATCAATAATTTTTTTTGCTTGATCTAAAGTTCCAGAAAAACAATGAAATATTCCTTTAATAGAAGATTCTTTTGATAAAATATTAAAAATATGATCAAAAGCTTTTCTACAGTGTAGAACTATGGGGAGTTTTTTTTTTCTTGCCCATTTTATTTGAATCTGAAAAGCGTATTCTTGTTCTGAAAGAAACTTTTTTTCTGAATAAAGATCCATTCCAATTTCTCCTACAGAAATAAAAGAATGTTTCCATAACCATTTTTCAATACTATTTAATTCTTTTTCTAAATTATCTGGAAAAACTCTATTAGGATGAAGCCCTATCATCGCATAACATATGTTAGGATATTTTTTTTCTAATTTTAATATATTTGGAATATCGGAAGAATCTATAGAAGGAATAAAAAATCTGTGTATTCCTTGAATCAAAGCTTTTTGAATTACAAAATCAATGTCTTCATTAAAATCTTTCATATAAAGATGAGCATGCGTATCAGTAATTTTCATATAATTATTAATTTTAAACAAATTTTTTATTCTTATGAAAGCTTATCTATTTCCTGGTCAAGGATCTCAATTTATAGGAATGGGAAAAAACTTATATAAAAACTCTCATTTGGCTAGAGAATTATTCCAATTATCTGATGAAATTTTAGGGTTTCGAATCACATCTATAATGTTTGAAGGATCTATGGATATTTTAAAACAAACAAAATACACACAGATTGCAATTTATATATATTCAGTTATAAAAGCAAAAATATCAAATAATTTTGAACCTGATATGGTCGCTGGGCATTCTCTTGGGGAATTTTCTGCTTTAGCTGCAGTTGATGTATTTTCTTTTGAAAATGGGTTGAGAATAGTCAATAAAAGAGCTTCGATTATGCAAGAAATTTGTGAATCAATTCATGGAGGAATGGCTGTAATATTTGGGCTGGAAGATTCTATTGTAGAAGATATTTGTAAAGATGATAGTGGAATTATTGTTCCGTCTAATTATAATGGACCTGAACAACTAGTCATTTCCGGAGAATATAAAGCTCTTAAAAGAGTTTGTTCTTCTTTAGAAAAAAAAGGTGCTAAAAGAATATTCATTCTTCCTGTTCATGGAGCTTTTCATTCTCCCATTATGGAACCAGCTAGAAAAAAATTAAAAAAATTTTTAAAAAAAATTTCTTTTAAAGACTCTAAATGTCCAATATATCAAAATGTAAATGCTCAATCGGTTATAAAATCTAACGATATCAAAAAAAATCTTGTAGAACAATTGACTTCTCCTGTAAAATGGAAACAATCTATAGAAAACATGATTTCTCATGGAGCTATTTCATTTACAGAAATAGGTCCAGGAAAGATTTTGCAAGGTTTAATTAGAAAAATTTTAAGAAATTTTGAAAAAAAAATATAAAACCATGTGATCATGCATCAACATGAGAATCATTTTTATAGTCATGGAAAACTTTTGTTAACAGGAGAATATTTTATTTTATGTGGAGCTTGTGGTTTAGCTTTACCTACAATAAAAGGACAATCGTTAACTATATTAAAACGGAATTTTTCTTCTTTTTTGCATTGGAAGAGTTATGACGAAATTAATAAACCTTGGTTTGAAGTTATTTTCAAACTTCCTTCTTTAGAAATTTTTTATGAAACAGAAAAAAAAATAGCAAAAAATCTAAGATATCTATTATTAAAATCCAAAAAACTTCAAAAAAGTTTTCTTAATAGTTCATTGGGAATACATGTAAAAACAAAACTAGAATTTCCTAGAAATTGGGGGTTGGGAAGTAGTTCAACTTTAATTCATAACATAGCGAAATGGGCTAAAATAGATCCATATATGTTATTAGGAAATGATTTTCCAGGAAGTGGATATGATATAGCATGCGTTTCTACTTCAAAACCAATAATTTATAAATTATATAAAAAAAAACCTTATATTATTCCTATAAATTTTAATCCTCCATTTAGAAATCAACTTTTTTTTCTTCATCTCAATAAAAAACAAAATACTTGTGATGGAATACAATTTTTTCGTTCTAAAAAAAATATACCAACTCAAAGTATTGAGTCTATATCTTCTATTACTCAAAAAATCCCTTTTTGTAAGACATTGGAAGAATTTGAAAAATTATTACTAAAACATGAGATGATTATATCAAAGATATTAAATATTCCTACTATTAAAGAAACATATTTTCCAGATTATTTAGGGTTAATTAAAAGTTTAGGAGCATGGGGAGGGGATTTTGTTTTGATCAGCTTTAGGAAAGGAATGAGAAATTATTTTTATAATAAAGGATTTCAAACCCTAATTTCATTTGATGAGATGATTATCTAAAAATATGGAGAACTACATTTTATTTATATTATATATTTTAAAATTTATTTTATATGTGCAGTATTGTTCATTTCGATATTAATGGATGTCATTATAAGCTTCCTGTAGTTTATGGAACTTTTTACGAAAAAGCCATTAATATTTCTAAATTAAGAGAAAATACAGGGTTGATCACATTTGATCCAGGATTAAAAAATACAGGAATAGCCAAAAGTTCTATCAGTTTCATAGATGGAGAAAAAGGAGAGCTTTTATATAGAGGGTATCCTATTGAACAAATTATTAATAAGTGTTCGTTTATGGAAACGAGTTATCTAATTTTAAATGGAGAACTTCCCAATACTGCACAATTGAAATCTTTCTCTGAAAAAATAAAAAAATTCAATCATATTAATCAGGAAATTTATCAAATACTTGATAAAATACCTGATAATTATCATCCAATGGGAATATTATCTTCTTTAACCTATATTTTAACTGCGTTTACAAATTGTCAACAAGAAGAAGATATGTATCTTCATCTTTTAGCTAAACTCCCTATATTAGCTGCTTTAACTTACAGAAAAAAAGTAGGGCTTCCTCCTTCTTATGCAGATCATAATCTTGATTATACTTCCAATTTATTAAAGATGTTTTTTTCTATTCCCAATAAATCTTACCAACAAAATCCTATTATTACGGATGCTTTGGATAAACTATTAATATTACATGCTGATCATGAGCAAAATTGCTCAACAACCACTGTCCGTTTATTGGGTTCTGCTCATTCAGGACTATTTTCATCTATATCTGCAGGAATTAGTGCTCTTTGGGGAAGATTACATGGAGGAGCCAATCAAGCTGTAATTGAAATGTTAGAAACTATTTTAAATAGTGGAGGAAATATAAAAAAATGGGTAGAAAAAGCAAAAAATAAGAAAGATCCATTTCGATTGATGGGATTTGGACATAGAATTTATAAAAATTTTGATCCTAGAGCGGAAATAGCGAAAGAAGTAGCTGAAAATCTCATCAAAAAATTAGAAATTTTTGATCCAATTTTAGAATTAGCAAAAACTCTTGAACAAAAAGCTCTTCAAGATTCTTATTTTGTGGAAAAAAAACTTTATCCTAATATTGATTTTTATTCAGGAATTATTTATCAAGCTATAGGTATTCCAAAAGACATGTTCACTGTTATGTTTGCTTTAGGAAGATTACCAGGGTGGATGGCACATTGGAAAGAAATAAAATTTAATAGAGATCCCATAGGAAGACCTAGACAAATTTATATAGGATACAAAAAAAGGAATATTATATAAAAATAAAATCATAAAATGCGGGCGAAGGGATTCGAACCCTTACGCTTAATAGGCATCAGATCCTAAGTCTGACGTGTCTACCAATTTCACCACGCCCACTAATAATCATTTTTCATTGTAAATCAATGAAAAGAAGAAGATATCATTTTGTGATTTTTATTGAATACTTGGTATTCTGTATATCCAAACGTGTCTCTTGGAATTATTTTAATCCATTTTTTATATTTTAACAACCATTTTTGTTGAATAGAAGGAAATCCTTTTTTCAAATAAGATGAAACAAAAGAATGTATATGTAATTGTATTCCCTGATGATTTTTATTTTTTATAATAGATTCTAGAACAAATTCTAAACGATGAATATAATTCATAGGAGAATTTTTAGATTTTTCATTATTATCAATATTCATTTTCAACTCAGGTCTTACTCTATGACGAGTAAATTGAACTAACCCAAATTTATTTGGAGGCAATATTTTGTGTTTTGCCCTGTCATTTTTCATTTTTTCCTTTAAATGTTCATATAACTGTTTCCTATGAATAGATTCAGACATGTCTATAAAATCGACTACAATTATCCCTCCCATATCTCTTAATCTAAGTTGTCTAGCTATTTCTGTAGCCGCTAATATATTAATTTTTAATATATTATCAATTCTTTCCAATTCTGTACAATTTTTCTTCATGTGATTATTCATTCCACTATTAACATCTATAACATGTAAAGCTTCAGTATGTTCTATAATAAGATAAGCACCATTTTCAAGAGGAACATTTCTCCCTAAAAAAATTTGTATTTGTTTTTCTATTCCATATTTTTCAAATATGGGAATATTTTCTTTATAATATTTAATTATGTTAGTTTTTTCCGGAGCAATTAAAGATAAATATGAATGAATTTCTTGACAAAGAAGACTATTATTACAATAAATAGATTTAAAATCATCATTTAATGTATCTCTTAATAAACAATAAGTTTTGCTAATTTCGCTCAAAACTCTAATTGGAGGTAATTTAATCAGATTTTTCAATGTTCTTTTCCATTTTTTGATTAAAAAAATCAGTTCTACATTCAAAACTTCTTCTGTTTTATTATAGGAGGCTGTACGAATAATAATACCAAATTCATTAGGTTTTGTCTTTCTTATGTAAGAAATCAATCTACTTTTTTCCTTTACATTTTTTATTTTTTTAGAAATAGAAATCTTTTCTGATAAAGGAATGAGGATTAAATATCTTCCTGGTATGCATACTTTTGCAGTTAATTTTGGGCCTTTATTAGAAATAGGTTCTTTAGAAATTTGAACTAAAATTTTTTGTCCAGGATGTAATATATTATCTATAGAATTTCTGTTTTCTGTTTTTTCAAATTTTTCCAAATTGTTAGATACAAATTTTGTTTTTGTATTCATAGAAACTATCTCTAACATTTTATCTATTTGAAATCCAAGATCGTTATAATGTAAAAAAGCACATTTTGAATGTCCTATATCGATGATAGCAGCATTTAATCCATACAAAATTTTTTTTACTATTCCTAAATAGATATCTCCTACAGAGAATTCTTGATTGAAAACCTCTCTATGAAGCTCTAGTAATTTACCTTCTTCTAAAAGAGCTATTTTTACTTCTTGTTCTTCTGCATTTATAATTAACTCTTTATCTTTATTCATACATACATAAAAACAAGGAAAAAAGTTTTAGAAACTACAATAGATTAATTAAGTTTTATTTTTTTTTATGCCTATTTTTTCTATTTCTTTTTTTTCTTTTATGGGTAGCGATCTTACGTCTTTTTCTTTTTTTTCCGTTTGGCATAATTTTAGGTCGTTGTTGATTCAATATCCCTACTGTGTAATTATTTTTTTATAGGAACATTTTTCTTTACTAATTCGGTAAAAGATTTTGCCGGCTTAAATGCTGGAATGTTATGCGCAGGAATTACAATAGATTCATCTTTTGAAATATGACGTCCAAGTTTTTTCGCTCGATATTTAATAATAAATGATCCAAATCCTCTTAAATAAACATTTTCTCCAGAAGTAAGACTTTGTTTTATTTTTTTCATAAATGTTTCTATCACCTTTTGCGTATCAATTCTCTCAGATCCAGTTTCTGATATGATTTCTGTTATTATATCTGCTTTTGTCATGTTAAATCATTATATCGAATAACAAAATTCGGTTTCCTAAATATACCAATTTTTTATAAAATTGCTCTAAAATTAAACATATATGGATTTTTCTAAAAAAATAATAAATTGGTACGAAAAAAATCATAGAAAACTTCCTTGGAGAGAGACTAAAAATCCATATTATATATTAGTTTCAGAATTTATGTTACAACAAACAAGAGTTTCAAAAACTATAAAATATTATTCAAACTTTATAAAAAAATTTCCAAACTTAGAAAAGTTAGCTCAAGCGGACGAAAGAAACGTATTAAAAGAATGGGAAGGATTAGGTTATTATTCCAGAGCAAAAAATTTACATTCTTTTGCTAAAAAATTAAAAAAAGACAATTTTTTTCCAAAAAAATATAAAGAATTAATAAAATATAAGGGAATAGGTTCATATACAGGAGCTGCTGTGGCTTCTATATGTTTTAATGAAGTAATTCCTGCTGTTGATGTAAATGCTTATAGAGTGTTTTCCAGATATTTGGGAATTTACGATGATATAACATCTACTGCTACAAAAAAACTTTTTAGAGTTACAATTTTAAAAATGATGGATTTTGAATATCCGGGGATTTTTAATCAAGCAATTATGGATATTGGTTCTATTTTATGCACTCCAAAAAATACAAAATGTTTATTATGTCCAGTTAAAAATTCTTGTTTTTCCATTAAAAATGATACTGTATACAAACTTCCTGTAAAAAAAATAAAAAAATCTGTTCTAAAACATAGATATTTTTACTATATTTTCATGTGTGATCATAATAAAAATATTTGTCTCAATAAAAGATCTTCCAAAGATATATGGAAAGGGCTTTATGATTTCCCTTTGATAGAATCAAAAAAAAATCTTACTAATCATGAAATTAAAGATAAAATTTGGAAAAAATTTAGGATTGTTTCTTCTAATATCATGATTATTTATCAAACCAAACATAAAATTACTCATCAAATTTTATTTATTCAATTTTTAAATTGTGAAATTTTAAGATATTTTAAAAAAAAGATATTTTTTGATAATTTTTTTTTGTCCCACATGATGAAATAGGAAAATATCCTTTTCCTAGTCCCATTGTATTATTTTTAAAACATGAAAAAATGATTTAGTGATGAACTTATATATGGAATGGATTATACAATTTTATTTTCGCAATTTTTTTTTCTAAAAATTATCATCAAAATTTAATCTATTGGAAAAAGAATCTTCTACGAATATTTTTTTAGAAAGTACTTTATATTTAATTTTATATTTTGCATTAATAATAATACTTCTATTGTTTTCTGCACTAATATCTGGATCAGAAACTGCTTTTTTTTGTATAGAAAAAAAAACTATTGACAGAGAGAGAAAAAAAAACTCTCATAAAGGAAATCTCGTATTAAAAATTCTTAGAGATAGAAAAAAACTCTTGGCTACAATATTAATTTCCAACAATTTTTCGAATATTGGAATCGTGATATTAAGTTCCTATTTAATAACAGAATTTTTAGAAAATGAATGTTTGATTGTTTATAATCAGTTTCATGTTCCTATTAATTTTCTTTTAGAAGTGGGGCTTCTTACTTTTATTTTGCTTTTATTCGGAGAGATTATCCCTAAAATATATGCTAGTAAAAATAATTTTCGTTTTGCAGTTTTTATGTCAAAACCATTGATTTTTCTTAGTAAAATACTGGATCCTATTAGCAGGATAATAATTTTTATTTCAAAGTTTATAGAAAAAAAAGTGATTAAAAAAAAGAATTTAATTTCTGTAGATCAACTTTCAAAAGCATTGAAAATCACTTCTTCAAATCAAAAAAATGTTAAAGAATGTCAATTCTTGCAAAGAATTGTTGATTTTGGAAATACAGAAACACATCAAATTATGACTCCAAGAATAGATATGTTTGCTCTAAATAATAACAAAATTTTTTCTGATGTTTTAGAATTAGTTCGTTATCAAGGATATTCTCGTATCCCTATTTATAAAGATAGTATTGATGATATAGAAGGGGTACTTTTTGCTAAAGATCTTCTTCCATTTATTTATGATAGAAATTTTGAATGGACTCAATTAATTCATCCTCCTTTTTTTGTTCCAGAAAAAAAAAAGATAGATGATCTTTTAAATGATTTTAAAAAAAGAAAGATTCATTTAGCCATTGTAGTAGATGAATATGGAGGGACTTGTGGATTAGTTACTCTTGAAGATGTGATCGAAGAGATAGTGGGAGATATTATTGATGAATTTGATGAAGAAGATATGTCTTACTCTAAATTAAATCAAAATAATTATTTATTTGATGGGAAAACTTCCTTAATTAATTTCTATCGTATTATGGAAATTAAAGAAGAAGTTTATTTTGAGAAAAAAAAAGGAGACGCTGACACTCTAGGTGGTTTTATCATGGAAATAAATAAAGAATTTCCAAAAAAAAAACAAAAGATAAATTTTCTAAATTATTCCTTTATTATAAGAAGTATGGATAATAAAAGAATAAAAACCATAGAAGTAATAAGAAAAAAAACTAATTATAATTAATTAAATTTATAGATCTATAGTTCTACTATTATTTATGTATAATGAATGAAATAAAGAAACGTTTAACAAAAAATAATACAATTTTTTTTTTCATATTTCTATCAATAATAATAATTGTTATATGTTTTTTTTTCAAAAAATTATTTTTGTCCCCTTCAGAAAAAAAAGCTATGAAAGAATTGAATTACGCTCAACAATATCTTTATCAAGGTTTTATAGATAAAGCTTTAAATAGAAAAAAGGACAAAATTAATTATTTAGGATTCTATGGGATAGCTTCCAAATACCCATTTACAAAAGCAGGAAATATTTCTAAATTTTATGCAGGAATTTGCTATTATAAATTAGGTTATTATAAAGAATCTATCAAAATGATGAAAAATTTTTCTGCAAAAGATGAAATGTTACCTGCTATAAAATATGGAATGATAGGCGATGCTTTTACACAAATGAAAAATAAAAAAGAAGCTTTAAAAAATTATATTATTGCGGCAAATATCAGAGAGAATGAAATAACTACTCCTCTTTATTATTACAAAGCGGCATTATTAAGTTTTTCTATGAATCAATATAAAAATTCTAAATATTTTTTTCAAAAAATAGAAAATAAATATCCTTTTTTTTTGTATAGAAAAAATGTAGAAAAATATCTCATGTTTATTGAAAATAAATTATAAATTATATTTATGAAAACATGTCCTGTTTATTCATTAGATAAAAAAAAAATACAAAATGCAAATTTGAAATTTGCAATTATTGTTTCTCTATGGAATAAAGAAATTACTAAAAGATTATATAAAGGAGCTTATGAAACTTTCATTCAATCTGGAATTTTGAAAGAAAAAATACAAACTTGGGAAGTTCCTGGAAGTTATGAATTAATTTATTCTGCTAAAAAAATAGCACATTGCTATAATTTTGATTCAATTATTACAATTGGTTCTCTTATACAAGGAGAAACTCATCATTTCGAATATCTATGTAGAGCTATTTCGCAAGGGATCAAAGATATTAATATAAAATATGATGTTCCTATTATATTTTGTGTTCTTACTGATAGAAATCGACAACAATCTTTTGAACGATCAGGTGGAAAAAATGGAAATAGGGGGGTTGAATGTGCTAAAACAGCTATATATATGTCTTTATTTAGAAGGTCTATCAAATGAAAAATATTATTCAATTTTTGCCTGTAAATGTGATTAGTCAAATAGCTGCAGGAGAAGTTATACAACGCCCTTCTTCTGTTCTCAGAGAACTTTTAGAAAATGCAATAGATGCAAACGCAAAAATGATCGATATTTTTATAAAAGATTCAGGAAAAACGTTAATTCAGTTAATAGATGATGGAGACGGAATGAGTATAAATGATGCAAAAATGAGCATTCAGAGATATGCTACTTCAAAAATAAAAAAATCTGATGATATTTTTCAAATTAGAACAAAAGGATTTAGAGGAGAAGCTTTAGCTTCCATTGCTCTTATTTCTCAACTAGAAATACAAACTAAAAATAAAGAGGATTTAGTAGGAATTCACCTTTTTGTAGAAGAAGGTAAAATAAGAGAAGAAATCCCTATAAACATCCTTAAAGGAACAAGAATTTCTGTCAAAAATATTTTCTATAAACTTCCTGCTAGAAGGCAATTTTTAAAATCTTCACGAATAGAATTTCAACATATCGTTCATGAATTTTATAAAATAGTTTTAGCTCATAGAAATATTCTATATCGTTTTTATCACAATGATAAAATTGTTTTTTCTTTTCAAGAAGCTTCTTTAATAGAAAGGATTAAAGAAATTTTTAAAAATAAAAATAAAATATTAACGCCTATTTTAATAAATAAAAAAAGAATTCTTGTTGAAGGATTTGTGAGCGTTCCAGATCCTTATATAAAAAAAGGAGACCAATTTATATTAGTTAATCAACGTTGTGTTAATCATTTACTTTTGCACAGAAAAATTATTCATGCTTATGATGGTTTTTTGAAAGATTTTAAAACAGCTTCTTATTTTATTTTTATTCATATAGACTCAAGTTTAGTAAATTGGAATATACACCCTGCGAAAAAAGAAGTTAAATTAGAAGAAGAAGAGGTTATTGGTTGTATGATTCAACAGGAGATAAAAAATGTTTTGTTTTATCAATATGAAGTGAAAAACAAAGAATTGAAAAATTCAGATGTTCTATTATACTGTAATTTGAAAGACTCTTTTTTGAATGATTTATGTTTTGAAGAACTTTCTTATAAAGAAAAAGTAATTCAATTAGAAAATTGGTTACGATTAAATGATTCTTCTATTTTAAAAAAAAATGTTCATTTAACAAATCAATTATCTCGTTATATTTCTAATGAAAAAAGAATAAAAACTTTTCAGATTAATAGAAAATACATAATTTTTACATTGAATAATGAATATATCATATTAGTAGATCAACATAGAGCGCATCAGAACATATTATTTGAATTCTTTTTAAGAAAAGAAAATTTAATAAGTCAACAGTTTCTTTTTCCTATAAAAGTGAAACTTTTGAAAAAGGAATTCATTTCTTTAAAAAATATAAAAGATGATTTAATCAATTTTGGTTTTCACTTATATTTCTGTAATGAATCAGCTTATCTGTATTCTATTCCTGAAAATATACATCAAAATATTTTGATTGAAATTTTTCAAAACATTTTAAAATATAATTTCATTAAAGGAGAAAAAAAAAACAAAAAAATACTTATTCAATCAATATCTAAATCCGCATCTATAAAATACGGAACAGAGTTATCCCCTTATAAAATGGAATGTTTAATTAGAGATTTATTTTTTTGTCATAATCCAAATTATACTGATTCAGGAGATCCTATATTTTTTGTTTTAAGAAAAAATTTTTTTAAAAAGTGAATTTTTATACGAATCTTAACTCAGATGCTGTAAAACATTTAATTAGTATTAATATACTTGTATATACAGCTGCTTTTGTTTTTTCACAATATAAAATAGAAGATATCTTTTCTTTGTATCATCCTTTAGATGATAATTTTGAATTATATCAGATTTTAACTCATATGTTTGTACATTCCAAACGTCTATTTTTACATATTATTTTCAATATGTTAGCTTTGTTCATGTTTGGAGGGCAAATAGAAACTTTGTTAGGAATCAGAAAATTTCTAATAATATATTTTTTATCAGGAATTTCTGCTGCATTGTTTCAAATAATTTTCAATACTGGCGTGATGTATTATTTTGTTCAAACCTTAGACTTTTCTCAAGCTAGAAAGACATTGGATTATCTAAATGAAGAACAAAAAATTAATCTTTATAGTTCCATGTACTCTCCTATGATGGGATCCTCTGGAGCGGTAAGTGGAATAGTGGGGGCTTTCGCTAAATTTTTTCCAGAACATAAAATTTTTATTCTTCCTTTTCCTTTTCCAATTGCTGTTAGAAAAGCTCTTATAATTTTTATTTTCGGAAGTTTGACCTCTGCAGTTTTCAATTTAGCTCCTGGAGTTGCTCATTTTGCTCACATTGGAGGAATTTTGTCTGGTTATTTTATAGGAAGTTTTTTTTTAAATAAAAAAAATTTTGATTTTTAGAGTCAGTTCATTTTTTTCATAATACGATTCCATCGTAATTTCCAACTGAAAAAATTTAAAGGATTTTTTCTATCCCAATCAATACTCATCCATATTAATATGGGTTTTCCTACTACATGATCTTCTGGAACAAACCCCCAATAACGAGAATCATATGAATTGTGTCTATTGTCTCCCATCATAAAATAGTAATTATTTTTTATTTTGTAGTACCCTTTTGAAGAATTATTGACTATTTTTCCTTTTTCATAAGTAATTATTTCATTATAAATATGAATATTTTTTGAATTTAATTTAATTAATTCTCCTTTTTTAGGAATATGTAATGGCCCAAAAAAATCTCTATTCCAACCAGAATAATTTGGAAATATATAATCTTCTTGAAATTGAATTGGAAAAATATTTTTTTTTATAAAAACTACATTGTCAAACAAATTATTTATTTGAACTGCTTTTTTTTTGGTTAACATAATTTGATAAAAATATTCATCATTTTTTTCTTCAATCAATTCAACATCTTCAACATCCATTTTATCTTTAAGATATTCTGTGTTTAAAGGAACGTTTTCCGTTTTAATCAAATAAGCCTGTTGTTTTTCTGATAAAAAATTTTCTTTTCTATGATTAACAAATAAAACCCCTTTTTTAATAGAAATTAAATCTCCAGGAAGTCCTACACAACGTTTAATATAATGATCTTTTCTATCTATAATTTTATGATTAGAATCTTTAGGAAAATTAAATACAACTATATCATTTCTTTGTATAGATTGTATGGGAGGAAAACGAAAATAAGGCCAACGTAAAATAGATATGTAAGATCTTACATTTAAAACAATGTTATTATGTGTAAAAGGAATAGAAATAGGAGACATAGGCATTCGCAACCCATAATGAATTTTGCTAACTAGTATAAAATCTCCTACTAACAAAGACCCTTCCATAGAAGAAGTAGGAATAACAAAAGGTTGAACTATATAAGTATGTGTGATAAAAGAAAAAATGATAGATAATAATATTCCTGTGTTATCTTCTTTTTTTTTTATTTTTTCTATTTTTTGAATTTTTTCAAAAAAATTTATGTAAAAAATATATAAACCTGCAGAAAAAAATAGAAAAAAAATATCTTTCCTTCTTCCTCTTCCAAAAGCATGAATTAAATCTATCCATAAAATGAAAAGCAAAATAATACTTGTTAGTGGAGTTAATAAGAGAAACATATACCATATAGATCGATTGTAAGTTTTTAAAAGAATAAAAATATTATATATGGGAATAAAAATTTTCCATGAATTAATTCCAGATTTTTGATAAAATCTCCATGTTCCTAAAATATGAATAATATATTCAAAAAGAAAAAAAACACCACTAAAAATAAAATATTGGTGCATAAAATAAAGATATTTTTATATTCCTAATACTTCTTTCATAGAAAAAAAACCTTTCTTGTTTTGAATCCATTCTGCAGCAATCACAGCACCAATAGCAAAACCTTCTCTATTGTGAGCTTCATGTTGTATTTTGATTTCTTCTATTTGAGATTTATATTTCACAACATGTGTTCCTGCTACGTTTTCGAATCTTTTTGAAAGAATTAAAATTTGATCTTTTGTTTCTTTTGCATCTAAAATCCATGTTTTTTTCATTTTTTTATTAATGATATCTTCTGCCAAAGATATAGCAGTTCCGCTAGGCCTATCTATTTTTTCTTTGTGATGAATTTCCTCAATTTCGACTTCATAACTTTCAGAATAATTAGATAACAGTTTTGATAATTTTTTATTAATTTCAAAAAAAATATTCATTCCAATACTAAAATTAGAAGAATACAAGAACGATCCATTTTTTTCTGTACATATTTTTTTAATAAGTTCAAATTTTTTCCCCCAACCTGTGGTTCCACACACTATTGGTACATTATTTTCTATGCAATTTTTTACATTATTGAAAGCCGAATCCGGCTGACTAAACTCTATTGCTACATCTGAATTTTTCAATAAAAATGGAGAAGGAGTTTCATCACAACACAATGAAATTTTATGATTTCTGATTTTCGCTATTTTTTCTATGGCTTTTCCCATTTTCCCATACCCTATTATTGCTATATTCATAGAATTATCTATTTTTTCAAAATTCATTCAAAGATAGATCATATTTTTTTTTGATAAAATTTCAGTAAATTATTATATATTTGAATAATATAAAATAACTTGAATCAAAGTTCCCCCTAAATTTTTTATTTTCAGCCCACGTGGTGGAAATGGGAGACACGCCACTTTGAGGGAGTGGTATCCGATTAAATTAGGATGTGCTGGTTCAAATCCAGTCGTGGGTACAATTCATATAAGAACACGAAATAAATCTGGATTTTGATTCAAATATTGAAAATGAACTCTATTCTTTTTCATCCTTCCTAATAATGCGGAAAACTCATTTTTATCAGCCAATTCTATTCCTATTACAGCAGGGCCTTCTTCTTTGGAAGTTTTTTTTGAATATTCAAAATAGGCAATGTCATCTTTTGGCCCTAAAATATTATTAACAAATTCTTTCAAAGCCCCAGCTCTTTGTGGAAATTTAACTACAAAATAATGCTTTTTCTCTTCATACAAAAGAGATCTTTCTCTAATTTCTTCTGTTCTGGTAATATCATTATTTCCTCCACTTAGAATACAAACAATAGTTTTTCCTTTAATCTTTTCAGAATAAAAATCTAAAGCAGCTATTGAAAGTGCTCCAGCAGGTTCTGCCACAATGGCTTCTAAATTATATAAATCTAGAATAGTTGTGCAAACTTTTCCTTCTGGAACTGTTTTGATATCATATAATATTTGATTGCATATATTAAAATTTAACTCTCCTACTTTTTTTACTGAAGCTCCATCAATAAATCTATCTATTTTTTTTAATTCTACAACTTTTCCTTTTTTTAAAGAAAAACTCATAGATGGAGCTCCTTGAGGTTCTACTCCTATAATTTTAGTTTTTGGACTAAATTCTTTAATATGACTTCCTACACCAGAAGCTAACCCCCCTCCTCCAATAGGGATAAAGACATAATCTATGTTTGAAATAGATTGTTTTAAAATTTCTAATCCAACAGTAGCTTGTCCTTCAATAATTTTAATATCATCAAAAGGATGAATAAAAATTTTTGCATTTTTTTTGCAATACTTCATGGCCTCATAACTAACCGCATCAAAAGTATCTCCAATCAGAATAATATCAATATATTCTTTTCCAAACATTTTTACTCTTTCTATTTTTTGTTTCGGAGTGGTATTCGGCATATAAATTTTTCCTGGGATCTTTAACATATGACAGGAATAAGCGACTCCTTGTGCATGATTTCCTGCGCTAGCACACACAATTCCTTTTTTTAACTCTGTGTGAGATAGGCTTTTCATTTTGTTATAGGCTCCTCTAATTTTATATGAACGTATAATTTGTAAATCTTCCCTTTTCAAAAAAACATTAGCTTTATATTTTTCTGACAAAATAGAATTTCTCTGTAACGGAGTTTCATAAATTATATCTTTTAATACATTTTTGGCTTTGATTACTTCTTTATAAGAAGGAAAGTAACCTTTAAATCTATTTTTCAATCTTTTAAAAATCCTTTAAAAATAATAAAAAGTGTAATTGTTAATTAGTTAATTTTAAAAATCAACTATTTTTTATCTTTATTTTCTGGTCTAAGATCACGAATAATTGATCCCACTTTCCATAATTCACTTTCTTTAAGATCTTGTAACTCTTTTTTTAACTTTATTCTGTAATCTATATCACTATTAGCTTTTATAATTCTTTCAGCCTCATCTCCAGAAGAAACTTCATGATATAATTCTTTAAATATCGGATACGTAACATCTCTAAATTTTTTCCACCAATCTAAAGCTCCTCTTTGTGCTGTTGTAGAACAATTATCATACATCCAATCCATTCCTTTTTCCGCTACTAATGGCATTAGACTTTGGGTTAGTTCTTCTACAGTTTCGTTAAAAGATTCTGAAGGAGAATGACCTTTTTCTCTTAATATTTGATATTGTGCAGAAAAAATTCCTTGTATAGCTCCCATTAAAGTCCCTCTTTCTCCTACTAAATCAGAGTATACTTCACTTTTAAAACTAGTTTCAAATAAATATCCAGACCCTATTCCTATTCCAATAGATAAAGCTTTTTCTAAACATTTTCCACTATAATCTTGATAAATAGCATAACTGGAATTAATTCCTTTTCCTTGTAAAAAAAGTCTTCTTAAACTAGTCCCTGATCCTTTGGGCGCTACTAAAAAAATGTCTATATCTTTAGATGGATATATTTTTGTTTTTTCACAAAAAGTTAATCCAAAACCATGCGAAAAATATAAAGATTTTCCTTTAGTAAGATATCTAGAAAGAATTGGCCAAAAAGAGATTTGACCTGCATCTGATAATAAATACATGAGTATAGTCCCTTTTTCAGAGGCTTCTTCTAAAGAAAAAAGATCTTTTCCTTCTATCCATCCATCTTTTAGTGCTTTTTCCCAAGAAATAGAATTTTTTCTTTGTCCTACAATAACTTGAAATCCATTATTTTTCAAATTTAGAGATTGTCCAGGACCTTGAACTCCATATCCTAGTACAGAAATAGTTTCTTTTTTTAAGATTTCTCTAGCTTTTGATAATGGAAATTCTTCTCTTGTTATAATAGTTTCTTCTACAGATCCAAATTTAATTTTCATGATTTTTATTTAATTTAAGATGTTGCTAGCGGTAAATCTATTTTTTTCCATGAATTTTTTCTAGAATTTTTTTCTTCTATTCTAGAATAATAAACATGAATAATTCCAATTGATTTTTCAATTAATTTTTTAACTTTAATCAATTGTTCTTCTTTACATTCTAAATCTAAAACATATTGAACATTTCCAATAGTTTCATTTTCATTACTAGATACGTTGACATTGATATGATTAGTTTTCAAATTTCTTCTATTCAATATAATAAGGATTCTACTCAATAATCTTGTTTCTCTTTCTCCTAAAATTATTACTCTGAATTTATGCTTCATAGTATATAAATATTTTTTTAATTAATTATGTTAAACGAATTTCATCTACAGAACCTCCTGCAGGAATCATAGGAAAAACATTGTCTTCTCTTTCTATTACAACTTCTAATAAAAAAGTTTTTTCATTATTCAATGCTTTTTTTACAGATTCTTCTAATTCTTCTCTTCTGCTTACTTTTTTTGCTTTTATGTTATAAGCATTAGCTAACTTTATGAAATCTGGATTAATTAATTTTGTGCACGAATAACGTTTATCAAAAAAAAGCTGTTGCCACTGACGTACCATTCCCAAAAAATTATTATTCAGTAATATAATTTTCACAGAAATATCATTCTGTAAGATGGTTCCCATCTCTTGTATTGTCATTTGAATCCCACCGTCTCCTACAATACAAATAACTTGTCTGTTTTTTTCTCCTAATTTAGCTCCTATTGAAGCAGGTAAAGCAAAACCCATTGTTCCCAATCCTCCAGAAGTTATTTGACTTTTTTTATAGGTAAAATTGAAATATCTTGAAGCTATCATTTGATGTTGTCCTACATCAGTTACAAGAATAGCGTTTTTTTGTTTATATTGATTAATCCATTTAATGACTTCACCCATAGTCATTCCTTTTTTCTTTGGGTAAAGATCACCTTTTATTACTGCAGTTTTTTCTTTTTCTTTCAGAAAAAAGAACTTTTCTATCCATTCTTCATGATTTGATTCATTAACATAGTTCATTAATTTTCTTAAAGAATATTTGCAGTCTCCCAAAATAGGGATATGACATAATATATTTTTATTAACTTCTGAAGAATCAATTTCTAAATGAATGATTTTAGCTTGTTTTGCATATTTTTTCACATCCCCTGTAACACGATCATCAAAACGCATACCTATTGCAATAAGAATATCACATTGATTGGTTAAAATATTAGGAGCATAATTTCCATGCATTCCTAACATTCCTACATACAGATAGTGATTAGAGTTCAAAGCCCCTAATCCTAATAAAGTACTGGCTACTGGAATTCCTGTTTTTTCAACAAATTTTTTAAATTCTTCTTCTGCTCCAGCTAAAATAACTCCTTGACCTACAAGAATCAAAGGCTTTTTGGCTGTGTTGATTAAATTCGACGCTTCTATTATTCTTTTTTCTTCTATACAAGGATATGGATGAAAATTTTTAACGTATTTACAACGTTGATAATGAAATTCAGCTTCTTGAAATTGAGCGTCTTTAGTAATGTCTATCAATACAGGTCCTGGCCTTCCTTTTTTAGCTATAAAAAATCCTTTTTGAATTGACTCACAAATATCTTTAGCTTTTAATACTTGAGTATTCCATTTAGTTACAGGAATAGAAATATCTATAATATTTGTTTCTTGAAACGCATCGGTTCCCAATAAATGAGAAGATACTTGTCCAGTAATACAAACAAGAGGAGTGCTATCTATCAAGGCATCTGCTAATCCAGTAATTAAATTAGTAGCTCCTGGACCTGAAGTTGTAAAACATACACCTATTTTTCCAGTTGCTCTAGCATATCCTTGTGCTGCATGAATAGATCCTTGTTCGTGACGCATTAAAATATGCGAAACTAAATTTAAATAGTCGTGTAAAGAATCATAGATAGGCATAATAGCTCCACCTGGATAACCAAATATGTATTCTACCTCTTCATGTAAGAGTGCTTTTATTACTATTTCTGAACCGGAAAATAACTTTTTTTCCATATATAATTAAAATTGATCTGTAATGCACCCTTCAGAAGCTGGAGCCACTATTTTTGTATACTTGTATAAATATCCTTTTTTTACTTTCAATGAAGGAGGGGTCCATGATTCTTTTCTTCTTTGGATCTCGTCATTTTCCACTTCAAGAGTAATGATATTATTTTCCGCATCTATTTTAATAAAATCTCCATTTTGAACCAAAGCTATCAACCCACCAGATTGTGCTTCTGGAGTAATATGCCCTACTACAAAACCGTGTGACCCTCCTGAAAATCTTCCATCTGTAATAAGGGCTACTTTTTTTCCTAGTCCTGATCCCATAATATAAGACGTTGGTTTTAACATTTCTGGCATTCCAGGACCGCCTTTTGGCCCTACATATCTGATGACGATTACAACTCCAGGCAAAATTTGATTATTTAAAATTGCTTGATTGGCTTCTTTTTCTGAATTAAAAACATTAGCTTTTCCACGAAAAATAGTTCCTTCTTTTCCAGTTATTTTAGCTACAGATCCTTCCGGAGAAAGATTTCCATATAAAATTCTGATATGTCCGTTTTTTTTGATAGGATTATCTAAAGAATGAATAATTTTTTGATCAAAAGTTATATTAGGAACATTTTTCATATTTTCATATAATGTTTTTCCAGTAACTGTTAGACAATCTCCTGATAATACTCCTTCATTTAATAAATATTTTATAATAATAGGCATTCCTCCTATACACATATGAATATCCTCCATTAAAAAAATTCCACTTGGTTTTAAATTTCCAATGAGAGGAACTTGATTACTTATCCTTTGAAAATCTTTTAAAGAAAAATTAATATTTGCAGATTTAGCAATAGCTAAAAAGTGTAACACCAAATTGGTCGACCCCCCTAAACTCATAGCCAATTTCACTCCATTTTCTATAGAAGATTTTGTGACTATATCTTTCGGTTTGATTCCTATTTCCAAAAGTTTTTTAATGTATGTAGAAACTACTTCACATTCTATTTGTTTATTCTTACTTGTTGAAGGAGATGAAGAAGAATAAGGGAGCATCATCCCCATCCCTTCTAAAGCGGAAGCCATAGTATTTGCAGTATACATTCCTCCACAAGCTCCTGGACCTGGACAAGAATTTTTGACGATATTTTTGTACTCTGTTTCGGTAATTTTGCAAGTGTTTTTTTTTCCAAGAGCTTCAAAAGAAGAAACTATATCTAATTTTTGACCATTATAAGAACCTGAAGAAATACTTCCTCCATATACTATGATAGATGGACGATTCAATCTAAGTAAAGCAATCATAACTCCTGGCATATTTTTGTCGCATCCGGGAATAGCAATTATTCCATCATAATGATGTGAATCAACTACTGTTTCTATACTATCCGCTATTAATTCTCTAGAAGGCAAAGAATACCTCATCCCTGAAGTTCCCATAGTGATTCCATCACTGACTCCAATAGTAGTAAATTGAAATCCTACTAAATTTTTGGTTATAACCGATGATTTTATTTTTTTTGCCAATTTATCCAAATGCATGTTACAAGGATTCCCCTCGTACCAATTGCTGACTATTCCTATTTGAGCTTTACAAAAATCGGATTCTTTCATTCCTGTAGCATACAACATAGCATGTGCTGCTGGTAAATTAGGCTCTTTTGTTATAATTTTGCTAAAATTGTTAATTCTTTTTTTCATGAGATGTTTTATAAATCAAAAAGCCCTACCGGTTAGTAGGGATAAAAAATAACACCCAATTTGAATAGATTTTTTATACAAACTATCCAAAAAATGAATTGTATAATTTGCAAAATTATGAAAAAAATAGATTATATAAAAGCAATTTTTATGTATTTATTTTTGTAATAACATAATTTTTTGATTAATTTATGAATATATTGTAAAGTTTATAATCAAAAATTCTCTCTGAAACGTATTATTATTAATAATAAAAAAAAAATGGTTTTTTTTGAAAAAAACAAAATTTTTACATTTGTAAAAAATATTCAATGTTTTACAAAGTAAATATGAAATAATCTTATTTAAGAGATAACTCCTGATCCTACTAATTCTTTTCCAAGATACCAAGCCGCAAACTGTCCTTCTGTTATAGCACATTGCATTATTTCAAATTCTATGAACATTCCTTTTTTTATTTTATATAATTTTGATTTTTGTAATGGTTGTCTATAACGAATTCTACAAAAAACATCCATTTTTTCTCCTTCGTTAAGACTAAGATCTTTCCTGATCCAATGAATGTTTTCTTCCTGAATAAATAAAGATTTTTTATACAAACCGGGATGTTTTTTCCCCATTCCAGTATAAACAATATTTTCTTTCACATCAGTTTCAAGAACAAAAAGGGCCTCTTTGTAACCTCCTACTGCTATTCCTTTACGTTGTCCCTTAGTAAAAGAATGAGCTCCTTGATGATATCCAATTATTTTTCCATCTGATTTTTTATACTTTTTTTTTCTTGATAAAAAAAATAACTCTTCTTCTTTAGAAAAAAAATTTTTTTTTTCTTTATATACTGAAGCATCAGAATTGATATTAACCACTTCTCCTTTTTTTGGAATAATTTTTTTTTTTAGAAAATTTGGCAATTTAATTTTTCCTACAAAACAAATACCTTGTGATTCTTTTTTATAAGCATTTCGTAATCCATTTTTTTCTGCTATTTTTCGAACTTGATTTTTCGTTAACAAACCTAATGGGAATAAGGATTTTTCCAATTGATATTGTGTTAATTGACACAAAAAATACGATTGATCTTTATTAAGATCTTTTCCTATTAAAAGACGATAAATTGTTTTTTTGTTTTTTATAATTTTTTCTTTATTCACATAATGGCCTGTAGCAATAAAATCTGCTCCTAAATCAATGGCTTTTTTTAAGAAAATATTGAACTTAATTTCTTTGTTGCACAAGATATCAGGATTAGGAGTTTTCCCTGATTTATAGTTATTAAACATGTAATTAATAACATATTTTTTGTATTCCTTTTTCATTTCAATAACTTGAAAAGGAATATTTAATTGTTTAGACACTAGCATTGCATCAATTTTATCTTCTTTCCAAGTAGTACATTTATTGAAAACGGAATCTTCTTCTTCCCAATTATGCATAAATAAACCAATAACTTCATAACCTTTCTTTTTAAGAATTAATGCAGCAACACTTGAATCAACCCCTCCTGAAAGTCCAACTACTATTTTAACCTTTTTCATTATGTCTCATTATGTGTTGTTATTGATTTACCGAATTTATAAAAATTTTTTTGGAAAAATTCTATTTTATGACGATAATCTTTAATTTGACATTAAATTCTTTTTAAGAAAACATTTCTCTTACACGATCAAAAAATGACTTTTCTGAATTACCGGGATGAGGAAGAAAATTTTCATTTTTTCTCATTTTTTCGAAAAATTTTCTTTGTTCTTCATTAACTTTCTTTGGAGTCCAAACATTAACATGAATCAAAAAACTTCCATGTCCATGTCCCTCAATATTAGGTAATCCTTTATTTTTTAATCTAAGAGTTTTTCCTGATTGTGTACCTGGATCTATTTTAATTCTTGCTTTTCCATTAATAGTAGGAACTTCTTTTGAAGCTCCCAATATTGCATCTGGAAAAGAGATATATAAATCATAATGGAGATTGTCCCCTTCTCTTTTCAATTGAGGATGAGGAATTTCTTCAATTAACACAATCAAATCTCCAGGGATTCCTCCAAATGGAGCTTCATTTCCTTTTTCAGAAACTTTAAGTTGAACTCCTTCTGTAAGCCCTGCGGGTATTTTAATATTCACTAATTCTTCTTCTTTAATTAATCCATGTTTATTTGCTCCATAAGGTATATTTTCAACATTTTTTCCAGTACCTAAACATGTATGACATTGAGAAGTTGTTTGCATTCTTCCTAAAATAGTATTGGTCACACGTATAATTTGACCTGTTCCATTGCAAGATGAACAATTTTTAAATTTGATTCCTTTAGCTACTTTAAGTCTTTTTACTTTAACTTTTTTTTCTACCCCATTAGCTATTTCTTCTAATGAAAGTTTTACTCTTATTCTTAAATCACTTCCTTTAACAGTTTTATGTCGATTCGATCTTCCAAATCCAAAACTAGAAAAACCTTCTCCAAATGCATCAGCGAAAATATCTCCAAAATTTGTAAAAATATCTTCCATATTCATTCCTGAACTAGACCCGCTTTCTTTTACCCCAGAATGTCCAAATTTATCATAACGTTGTCTTTTTTCTGGGTTACTTAAAATTTCGTAAGCTTCAGCTGCTTCTTTAAATTTTTCTTCTGCTTTTTTTTTATCATCCAAATTCTTATCTGGATGATATTTTATTGCTAATTTTCGATAAGCTTTTTTAATTTCTTTTGAAGAGGCATTTCTAGAAACTCCTAATACTTCGTAATAATCTTTTTTCACCATGAAGATAAAAATTTATTTTCCGGTTATGACTTTAGCATGTCGTATGACTTTTTCCTTAAGAATATATCCAGCTTCTATAATTTCTATGATTTTTCCTTTTAAATTTTCTGTAACAGCTGGAATTTGTGAAATAGCTTCGTGTAAATCTGTATTAAAATCATCTCCTTTTTTTATTTTTATTTTATTTAATCCTTTTTCTTTTAAAATTTTAATAAGTTTTTCTTGTATTAAAGAAACTCCTTTAACGAGAAGTTCATCTTTAGACTTTTTTAACTCTTTAAGTCCTCTTTCAAAATCATCTAAAATAGGAATTAAATCTATAAAAATTTGTTCATGAACAGCTCTAAAAATATCAAATCTTTCTTTTTGAATACGTTTCTTATAATTTTCAAATTCTGCAAAGAGACGTAAGAACTTGTTTTTTTCTTTTTCTAATTTTCCTTGAATAAGCTCTATTTCTTTCTTTAACGGATCCTTTTTTTCTTCTTGACAAGATCCTATATTACAGTCTTTGTTAGATGGATCTGACTGTTTTTCATTCTTTTTTTGATTAATATCCATAATATAAAAATATTTTCAACACAATTCTATGGACTAAAAGCAAAAGATTTGCCAAAAATTTAATTATGTCATTATGACATTTTTTAATTAAATCAACTTGATCGGTTTGAATTCTAAACATTTTCTAATATCATTCAACCTTTCACTCGCTATCTTTTTTGCTTTTTTAGCGCCTAAGGAAAGAATATGATCTAATAAAGATTTATTTTTCATGAAAGAAAAAAATTTTTTTCTTTCTGTTGAAAATTTATGAATTATAAGCTCGTATAAAGCTATTTTAGCCTCAGAATATCCATATCCTCCTTTTAGATATTTTTCTTTCATTTTATCTATTTCTTCTAAAGAAGCTATCAATTTATATAAATACATCACATAATCTGTTTCAGGATTTTTCTTTTCTTCCAAAGATTTACTATCCGTACGAATGCTCATAATTTGTCTTTTCAAAATTTCATCTGAAGAAAAAATGTTAATCCAATTTTTTTTCGATTTACTCATTTTTTTTCCATCTGTTCCAGGAACTGACATAGTTTTTTTTTGAAAAAAAGCATGAGGCAATAAAAATAATTTTTTCCCTATTTTTTTATTAAAAGAACTGGCTATACGTCTAGCTATTTCTATATGTTGTAATTGATCTTTTCCTACGGGGACAATTTGAGCGTTATAAAGCAAAATATCAGCAGCCATTAAAATAGGATAAGAAAACAAACCCATACTAATTTTTCTTTTATCTATTTTCGTGATTTCATTTTTAAATGAATGTGCCAATGTAAGTCTTTGATAAGGAAAAAAACAACTGAAATACCAAGCTAATTCCGTAACTTCTGAAACATCTGATTGTCTATAAAAAAGACAATTCTCCGTATTCAATCCAAAAGCTAACCAAGCTGCCGCAATTTGATAAGTATTATTTCTTATTGTTTTTATATTATTTATTTGAATCATAGAATGTAAATCTGCTATAAATACAAATGAAGAATTTTTTTCATTTCTATTAACAATGTCTACAGATGGAATTATAACACCTAAAATATTTCCTAAATGAGGAGTCCCTGTACTTCTAATTCCTGTTAATATTTTTTCCATAATTGTTTTTGTAAACAAATGTATAATTAAATCAAATAAACTAATTTTAATGAATTATTTATTTACTTTTCAATTGGAAATTTGATTATTTTTTTTCATTTAAAGATTCTAATCCACTGATAATTTCAAGTATTTCTTTTGTAATTGTAGTTTGTCTTTCTTTATTGTAGTTCAATACTAGATCATTTTTAATGTCATATGCGTTTTCTGTGGCTTTATGCATAGAGATCATACGCGCTGTATGTTCTGATTCAGAAGACTTTAAAAAAGTTTTTAATAGTTTTGCATGTAAATATTTTGGAATTATATAATTAAATATTCCTTTTTGGGAAGGTTCTAAAATAGGATAAATTATTGTTTTTTTTTTTCTAAAATCCATAGATAATGGAAGAAATTTTTCCACAACAATTTCTTGAAATAATGATTTTTTCAGAAGATTGTTATATATTAAATGAATAGAAGAAAATTTTTTTTGAATGAAGTTTGAAATTAATTTTTTTGTTAAGATTTGAATTTTTTCATTTGTTTTAGTAAAATTGTCTCCCCAATCTATCCAATTGTTATCCTTATCATATATGTTATATCTTTTTTCTAAAAAATCGAATCCTTTTTTCCCAATCGAAAAAAACATGCATTTATTATGTGAGTACTTTTTTTTTTGAAAAAGATAATTGATTTTTTCAAAAATTAAGGAGTTAAAAGAACCGCATAATCCACGATTAGAAGTAAATAAAATAAATAATTTATTTTTTCCTTTTTCTAAAAAATATTTATTTTTCTCCGTTAAAAAAAAATCTGAAAAAAGTAATTCTATATGATCAAAATAAGTTTGGATATTCCTCAGTAAATTTTTGGTTTTTCGTAGTTTTATAATAGAGATCATTTTCATAGCCTCCGTAGTTTTACTAACTGATTCTATAGATAATATTCTTCTTTTGATCTCTTTTGGATTAGACATAAAAAAAAAATTTAGTATACGTATTTATTACTTAATTCCAAAGCAATTTTTTCCAAAATTTCAGATATTTGATCATCAAGAATTCCATTTCTTAATGAATTTAATAAATCTTCATGTTTTTCTTTCAAATAAAAAAGATATTCTTTTTCGAAATCTGAAATTTTATGAATAGGAATCTTTTTTAAAAGATTTTTTGTTCCAACATAAATAATAGCTATTTGATCTGCTATATCATATGGAGAATGAGGAGGTTGTTTTAGTATTTCTATGTTAATTTTTCCTTTTTTCAGAATTTCCATAGTTGATGGATCTAATTCAGATCCAAATTTTGAAAAAGATTCCAATTCTCTAAATTGAGCTTGATCTAGTTTTAGAGTTCCAGATATTTTTCTCATAGATTGAATTTGAGCAGATCCTCCTACACGAGATACAGATATACTTTCATTAATAGCGGGACGAACTCCAGAATGAAATAAATCTTTTTCTAAAAAAATTTGTCCATCTGTTATGGAAATTACATTGGTCGGAATATAAGAAGATATATCTCCAGATTGAGTTTCAATAATAGGTAAAGCCGTTAAAGAACCTCCACCTTTGATCTCTTTTCGAATAGACTCTGGAATATCATTCATTTTTTCAGCCATTTTTTGATCTGTGATAATTTTAGCGGAACGTTCTAAAAGACGAGAGTGTAAATAAAAAACATCTCCTGGATATGCTTCTCTCCCTGGAGGACGTCGTAATAATAAAGAAATTTCTCTATAAGAGACAGCTTGCTTTGACAGATCATCATATATTACCAAAGAAGAACGACCAGTATCACGAAAATATTCTCCGATAGCAGTTCCTGAAAAAGGAGCAAATACCTGCATTGAAGCTGGATCAGAAGATTTAGCTGCAACTATTACTGTATAAGGCATGGCCCCATTTTCTTGTAGAGTCTTGGTTACTCTAGCTATTGTAGATCCTTTTTGACTAACAGCTACGTAAATACAATAAACTCTCTTATTTTTATCAAAAAATTTTTTTTGATTGATAATTGTATCAATAGCTATAGTTGTTTTTCCCGTTTGTCTATCTCCAATAATCAATTCTCTTTGTCCTCTTCCTATAGGGATCATAGAATCTATGAATTTAATACCAGTTTGAAGAGGCTCTTGGACCGGTTCTCTGTAAATGACGCCTGGAGCTTTTCTTTCCAATGGCATATCAAATAATTTTCCTTCTATAGGTCCTTTTCCGTCAATAGGATTTCCTAATATATCAACAACACGACCTAACATGCCTTCTCCAACTTTTATAGAAAAAATTTTTTTTGTTCTTTTAACTGTATCTCCTTCTTTGATATTTTTTGATGGACTGAGAAGAACAATACTCACATGATCCTCTTCAAGATTCAATACTATGCCTTTATCTCCGTTCTGAAATTCCACTAATTCTCCATAAAAAGCGGAATTTAGACCAAAAGACCTAGCAACACCATCTCCTATTTGAATGATAATCCCATATTCGAATAGTTTTGACTCGAATTGAAAATTCGATAATTGTTCTTTAAGAATCGATGATATTTCAGAATATTTTAAATCTGACATGAAAATAAAATCTTTTTTTAAAAATTTTTTAAAAATTTTTTAATGCAAAATAATTGTTCTTGAACACTAAAATTCCATTCTTTGTATCCTATACGAAACAAGACCCCTCCAATGATAGATGGATCTATTTTGTTAATTATGTGAATTTTATTTTTATGATAATTAGGAAACATTTTAATTTTATGTGTAATTATTTTTTGCATATCTGTATTTAAAGGAAACGCGGAAACAACAAGGCATTTTATGAGTCCTTTTTTTTCTTCTTTATATATTTCTAGATATTCTAAAAATATCTCTTTTAAAAGAGATTCTCTTTTTCGTATGATTAAAAGTTTTACAAATTGAAAGAGTGATGCGTCAAAATGATAAAGAATTTTTTTGAAAATTATTATCTTTTTATTTGAACTTAACAATGGAGTATAAAGAATTTTACTTAAATCTACATTTTGATACAATAAAGAAAATACTTTTTTAACCTTATGATAAAATAAATCATTGTCATTCATTATAGAATATTCAAAAAAAACTCTAGCGTAATGTTTAATTATTTTTTTATTTGAAAACATTTTAACATCAAATATCAATCAATATAATTTATCAACCAACTCTTTGATAAACTTATCTTGTTGGTTAGGTTGATTCAACTCTCTTTTTAATATATTTTCAGCTATTTTTATAGAAATTCCTCCTATTTGATTTTTTAATTTATAAATAGCAGCCTCTCTTTCTATTTGAATATTTTTTTTTGTTTCTTCTAGAATTTTTTTCTTTTCTCTCAAACTTTCCTCTTTTGCTTTTAGTTTGATTTTTTCTTTAATTTGAATAGCTTCTTTCAAAATTATATCTCTCTTCACACGAGTTTCTTTTAATATTTTGTTTTTTTGATTTTCTACATTTTTCAATTCATTTTTCATTTGATTCGCCTTTTCAATAGAGATTCTAATTTTTTCTTCTCTTTGATCAATAAAATTCATGATTGGCTTCCAAGCAAATTTTGAAAGAAATAATATGAGTATTAGAAATATTATAGTATGCCAAACAATCAATCCAACAGAAGGTGTAACTAGATCCATTTTTAAAAAATTATTTAAATACAGCTAACAATGTGGTCACTATTCCAAAAAGTGCTGCTCCTTCAATCAGTGCAGCTGCAATAATCATTGCATTCTGTATTCTTTCTGAAGCTTCAGGTTGTCTAGCAATAGCATCCATTGCAGAACTTCCTATTTTTCCAATTCCGAGTCCCGCTCCTACTACTGCAAGACCAGATCCTAAAGCTGCTAATCCAGAGTAAGTTAAATCTATATCCATATGATTAATATTTTTAATGTGTTTCACTTTCATAATTTTTGACAGCCATTCCTATAAGCAAAGAAGATAAAGTAGTAAAAATAAAGGCTTGCAAAAAGGCTACCATAATTTCTAACATAGAAATGAAAAAACCGAAAATTATGGAAAAACCGGCTATGAAAAAATTCTTAAATATAAAAATAAGACAAATAAAACTTAAAATAATTATGTGTCCAGCTGTTATATTAGCAAATAAGCGAATACACAAAGTTAATGGTCTAATAAAAATTCCAATAAACTCTATAGGAGCTAATAAAAATCTAATCCCTATTGGGACTCCTGGCATCCAAAAAGTATGTTTCCAATAACTTTTACTTGAATTTATATTGGTGATGATAAATGTAGCTATAGCCAAAACAAATGTAATGTTTATGTTTCCAGTAACGTTTGGAAATCCTGGAATAAGTCCCATCAAATTATTAAATAATATAAAGAAAAAGGATGTTAATAAAAAAGGTAGATAAGTTTTGTATTTTCTTTCTCCAATATTAGGAATTACTATTTTATCACGTATAAACAAAATCAAAAATTCTAAAAAAATGCCTAAACTCCATTTCATTTGATGATTTCTGTAACTTTTTCTCATTCGAATAAAGAGAAAACATAAGAAAAAGAAAGAAATCAAAAGAGCAACCACATTTTTTGTAATAGAAAAATCCCAAGGTTTATTATTAATTGGAATTCCTTTTTTATTTAAATGAAATCTTCCAATTGAATTGGTACTATATATTTTCCCCTGATACATTTTATAATACCCATGCTTTCCTTTAACTACTTTCTCGCATAATAATTTAGATGAAGAAAAAATTTCTAATCCATTGTTCCACAATATAACAGGCAAGTATAAAACAATTCCATTATTGTGAGACCCTGCAATGTGCCATTCATGAGAATCACTGACATGCTCAAAAATCGTATCAGATATATCTATTTTATTTTGACTGTCCTGATTTTTGTTTTTTTGTATTTCAGCATCAGAAGACAAGGTAAAAATAAAAGATAAAAAAAATAAGAACAAATTTTTTGAAATCATTTATTAAGAATCAAAAAAATAGCAAACAAATTTATATATTTTCCAAAAAATAGTATTGTTTTCTTTCAAAATAATTTTTTTCAAAAAATTATATTTTCATTTTTTGAGTACATTTGCATTCAATATTTTTATGAAATTTACAATGAAGGAAGAAACAAAGCTCATTCAAAACATATTATCAGATCCTCTTACAGGGGCTATATCTACGCCAATCTATCAAACATCAACTTATGTTCAGGAATCACCTGGAGTTCATAAAGGATTTGATTACACAAGAACAAATAATCCTACAAGAAAAATTCTGGAACGTTTAATCACTGATTTAGAATACGGCTATGACAGTTTAGCGTTTTCTTCAGGATTAGCATCTGTAGATGCTGTTTTGAAATTATTAAAATGTGGAGATGAAATAATAGCTGTAAATGATATTTATGGAGGGACTTTTCGTTTATTAAATTTGTATAAAAAATTAGGACTTAGTACTAAGTATGTAGATACAACTAGCGCAAAAAAAGCTATATCAGTTATTTCTAATAATACAAAATTGGTTTGGTTGGAAAGCCCTACAAATCCTACTTTAAAAATTTCTGATATAGAATACATTAGTGAAGAATCCAAAAAGATAAATCCAAAAGTATTAATTGTAGTAGACAATACTTTTGCTTCTCCTGCCATTCAAAATCCTTTAAAGTTAGGTGCAGATATAATCATCCATAGCGCTACAAAATATTTAGCAGGACATTCAGATGTGTTAGCTGGATTAATTACAGTAAAAGATCCTGATTTATATGAAAAATTGAAATACATTCAGAATGCAACTGGAGGAGTTTTATCTCCGATTGATTGTTGGTTAACAATAAGAGGGTGCCAAACTTTGTATTTACGTATTCAAAAACAATCTAAAAATGCGTTTCAAATTGCTTCTTTTTTAGAAAAGAAAAAAGAAAACTGTATTGATAAGGTTTATTATCCTGGATTACAAGATCATAAAAATCATCTGATAGCAGTTAAACAACAAAGATATTTTGGAGGGATAGTTTCTTTTAGTCTTAAAAACGATACAATAGAATCAGCAAAAAAAATTGTAACATCGACTAATCTATTTAAGCTAGCAGAAAGTTTAGGAGGAACAAAAAGTTTAATCTGCCATCCAGCCACTATGACTCATAAATCTACTCCTTTAGATGTTAGAATAAATGCTGGAATACAGGATTCTCTTATTCGTTTATCTCTTGGAATAGAAAACGGAGAAGATCTTATAGAAGATCTAGACCAAGCCTTAAAATAATTTATCATCATGAAATGGAATTCCTATATAGGATAATTCTTCTCGAATTCTATCCGATAGGATCCAGTTTTTTTGTTTTCTTGCTTCTGTACGAAATTTAATTAATCTTTCGATAAGTATTTGAAATTTCTCTTCAGAAGGATTTATTTCTTTTTTTTGTTCTTGAAGACCAAGAATATCAAAAACAAAATAAATCATATATTTTTTCAATAAATTGACATGAGATTTTCCTATATCATTTATAGAAAAAGAATTAACAACATGAGTAGCTTCAAATAAATGAGAAATTAATAGTGGAATATTAAAATCGTCATTGATCGCTTTATAACAAGATTTAATCCAATAAAACACATCAAAAACGTGATGATTCATTGTTAATGTTTTGGGATGTAAATTTTTTAATATTTTTACAGCTTTCATGATTCTATAATATCCTTTTTCGGCATTCATAAGTCCTTGATTTGAAAAATCCATAACGCTTCTGTAGTGGGATTGCAAAATAAAAAATCTGATAATGCTAGGAAAAAAAGTTTTTTTGCAAAATTTATTGTGAATGAGATCTTTTAGTTCCAGAAAATTTCCTGTGGACTTACTCATTTTTTTTCCATTTAAAGTTAACATATTAGTATGCATCCAATAATGTGCAAGATAATTTTTGTTATAAACACCTATAGCTTGTGCTAATTCACATTCATGATGAGGAAATTTTAAATCTATCCCTCCTCCATGGATATCAAAAATTTCTCCCAAATATTTCGTGCTCATAGCAGTACATTCTATATGCCAACCAGGAAATCCTTTTCCCCATGGAGAATTCCAACTCATAATATGACTAGGATGAGCTCTTTTCCAAAGAGAAAAATCTTGTAGATTACGTTTTTCTTCTGAAAAATTTAATTTTTTATTAAAAAGTTTATCGATTTTGTTCTTGCTCAGAATTCCGTAAGGATATAACTTTTTATATTCTTTTAAATTAAAATAAACAGAACCATTTATTTCATATGCTAAATTTCTTTTAATTAATTCTTTAATCATATCTATTTGTTCTATGAGATGACCCGTTGCTGTAGGTTCTATGCTTGGAGGAAGAACATTTAAAATACTTAATAAATTATGAAAAGAAAGAGTATATTTTTGAACTATTTCCATAGGTTCAAGTCCTTCTATGCGAGATTTTTTAGAAATTTTATCTTCTAAATCATTTTCTAAATGGCCAACATCAGTAATATTTCTAACATAACGAACTTTATAACCTAAATGTTTTAAGTATCGAAAAACAATATCAAATGATACGAACGTACGACAATTCCCTAAATGCAAGTGATTGTAAACTGTAGGACCACAAACATAAATTCCTACATGTTTTTTATGAATAGTTTTAAATAATTCTTTTTTTCCTGTTAAGGTGTTATATATTTTTAAATTATTTTTTATATAATTTATTTCTTCCATCATCCGTTTATTTAAGAAATTCCAATGTGATGTAGAAATTCTCTTCGAATTTCTGAGTTATTTTTAAAGGCTCCTACTAGTTCAGTTGTCACAGTGCTACTATCTATATCTCTAATTCCACGAGAATTTACACATAAGTGTTTTGCATCTATCACACATGCTACATCTTGTGTCTTTAACATTTTTTGTAAAGATTCAACAATTTGCATGGTTAGACGTTCTTGAACTTGTGGTCTTTTTGCATAAAAATTAACGATTCTATTAATTTTAGAAAGACCGACCACCTTTCCACTAGAAATATAACCAACATGAGCTTTTCCTACAATAGGAAGAAAATGATGTTCACAAGTGGAATAAACTGTTATATTTTTTTCGATCAACATTTGATTATACTTATATTTATTTTCAAAAATAGAAGGCTTAGGAGTGTTTTTTGGATTAAGACCGCTAAATATTTCTTGAATAAACATTTTTGCTACACGTTTTGGGGTTCTTCGTAAACTGTCGTCACTCATATCTAACCCTAGTATTTTCATAATCTGAAAAAAATGTTTTTCTATTTCTTCAATTTTTTCTTCATCATTCATCAAAAAAGCCTGTTTTTGTGAATAACTTTCATGATTGATTGAATAATTCAAAATATAGTTTTTGTTAGTGTTTTTTTTTTTAAAATTTTTTTCTTGTTTTCTTCCATCATAAAATGAACTTAATCCATATAGAGTGACAAAGTTACGAAAAGGATTCTGTATGGTTGTTCTATCATATTTTTATTGATATGATTTTTATTTTAGATAGGAAGGAATTTTGCAAACAGGAATGAGTCTCATTTTATGCTTATTTTTTTGATTTAAAATTTTATATTTTTTAAAAATTTCGTATTCTTTTTTTTTTAAAAAATTATAATCTTTATTTTTCGTTATTTCCATAGCCCATTCCAACTCTTTATATGTAACTCCTAATTGATCTTCATCCGATCGTTGATCTTCCCAAAGGCCATCTGTTGGTTTCGCTTTTTGAATTTCATTTAAAATGTTTAATTCACTGGCAATCAAACTAACTTCGCTTTTTTTCAAATCTGCTATAGGATGTAAATCTACCCCTCCATCTCCATATTTCGTAAAAAAACCTACCCCAAAATCTTCTACCTTATTTCCAGTTCCAACAACAAGATAATTTTTCATATTGGCATAATAATATAAAGTCAACATTCGAAGACGAGATTGAACATTAGCTAATTCCAAAGAATATTTTTTATTTTTATCATTAATAACATGACAAAAAGAAGTGAATAAAATCGATAAATCTTTTTTTAAATAATAAACGTTTGAGAATTTTTCAGTCAAAAATTTTGCATGTTTTTCTGATAAAAAATTTTTTTTCTTTTCTAAAATAGGCATTTCCAGTATCATTGTAGGAAATTTTGTCATGGAAGCTAAAAAAGAAGAGACAGAAGAATCTATTCCTCCAGATATTCCAATTATAAAACCATTTGCCTGAGATTTACGAATATATTCTTTTAACCAGGATACAATATATTTGATTATCTTTTTTGTTTTCATAATTTTTAGAAAATAAAATTTATATGTCTTTAATTTTAAATTTAGAAACTTCTACTAAAAATTGTTCGGTAAGTATTGCTAAAAATGGAATATGTCTGATTTCTGTAGAAGAGTGTTCTGAACAACATTTTCATTCAGAAAAATTACATACATTCATACAATATGCTACAGAAATTTCTAAAATCCGTCTTAAAGATTTAAAATCTGTTTGTGTAAGCAAAGGTCCAGGATCGTATACCTCTTTAAGAATCGGTTTATCAGCAGCTAAAGGTTTATGTTTTTCACTAGGAATTCCTTTATTATCTGTGGATACTTTAACTATTATGAGTCATAAAATAAATATAAAAAGTGGATTTTTGATTCCAATGATACATGCTAAATCTGACTTATTTTATACTTCATTATTTAATAAATCAAAAAAGAGATTGAGTTCTATTTTTAGAAAAAAAATTTCTGATATTTTTTTCACATGTTTAACGAAAAATGAAAAAGTATATTTCATAGGAGATACTGATTTAATAGATCAAAAATTATTTTCTAATAACAGTTTTTTTATTAAAGTTTATCCATCTGCAATGAACATGTCTTTCATTTCTTACGTTAAATTTTGTGATAGAGAATTCAATGATATTGAAAAATTTATCCCTTTCTATTTATGAAGTTATTAAATTTTATATAATATAATAATGATTAAAAATCCATAATTTTTTTTGAAAAAGATCATTAAAATTGGGACACGAAACAGTCCTTTAGCTGTTTTTCAAGCAAAAAAAGTCCAAAAATTACTTTATAAAGAAGGTTATCTTTCTCACTTATTTCAAATAAAATCTGAAGGTGATTTAATTCAAAATGTTCCTATTCATACATTAAAAAATATAGGAGTTTTTACAAAAAAACTGACTAATATTATGCTTTCAGGAGAAATAGATATGGCTGTTCACTCTTTAAAAGATGTTCCTATCAATTTGCCAAAAGGTATTATATTATCTGCTTATTTAAAAAGAGAAAATTTTTTTGATTCCCTAGTTTATAAAGGAGAAAATGATTTTTTATATGATCCAAAAGTTCATGCAGTGATAGCTACTGGAAGTATTAGAAGAGGAGCGTTTTGGAAAAGTCGCTATCCACATCATATATTGATTGATTTAAGAGGGAATATAAATACTAGACTGAATAAATTACAAAAAAATCCTTGGAAAGGTGCTATTTTTGCTAAAATAGGTTTAGACCGTCTAGGGATATTAAATAATTTTCAATGTTTTAATTGTAAAATTTTAGATTGGATGATCCCTTCTCCAGGGCAAGGAGTTATTGTTGTATCTACTCTTGAAAAAAATGACAATATTAATTGTTTAATAAAAAAATTAGATGATCAAGAAACTAGATTATCTGCAAATATAGAACGTCAATTTTTAAAAACTTTAGGAGGAGGATGCATAAGTCCTATAGGAGCACATGCCATTATAAAAAATAAAATTATTCATTTTACTGGAATATTGCTCAGCTTAGATGGAATACATAAAATCAAAAAAACTAAGATAGGGACTAATCATGATCTTATTGGATTTCAGTGCGCTGAAGAAATTTTAAAAGAAGGAGGAAGAGAAATATTAGAAAAAATAAAAAAAAATATTTCATAAAAAATCATGATTCAAATTAGATTCCGGAATTTTTTAGAAATTGCAACTCCAATTATATTTACTTATATAGTTTTTTCTTTAGGTTGGAAAAATTTTCTACTTTTTAATACAGAAATTATTATAGGGATAGTATTAACTATAAGTATTTTACAAATTTTGATTTTTTTTGATAAAAATTCAAAAAAAGATTATAAATCCATGGTATTTCTATCTTTTTTTATATTAATAATCTTTCTTATTTTTTCTTTCGGAAAAATATTCCTATACAATAAAGGAAGAGTTACAGATGATATAAAAATATTTTTATTGATTAGTTTGATTTTATATATACTTATTCGTGTTACTTATTTTGTTCGAATAGTATACGTAAAAATACATAATCCCGCTTTTATATTTATTATAAGTTTTGTCTTTTTATCTTTATTAGGATCTTTTTTATTAATGCTTCCAGCATCTACAGTCAAAAAAATATCATTTATAGATGCTTTATTTACTTCTACTAGTGCAGTATGTGTTACAGGATTGGTTGTCTTAGATACAGCTAAAGATTTTACTTATTTAGGAAAAGTGATCATACTTATTTTAGTTGAACTGGGAGGATTAGGAATTTTAACTATAACTTCTTTTTTCAGTTATTTTTTTAGAGATGGTTTTTCTTTTAAAGAAGCTATTTTTGTTAGTAATTTTTTAAATATAAAAACTACAAGCAACGTTCTTAGTTTAGCGGTAAAAGTAGTAATGTTTACCATAACAGTAGAATCTATAGGTGCTTTATTAATTTATTTTTCCATTAAAGATAAAAATACATCTGATAATCCTCTATTTTTCTCTATTTTTCATTCTATATCTGCTTTTTGTAATAGTGGATTCTCGACTATGAGCCAAGGTTTATATTCAAAATCTGTAAGATTTAATTATTTATTACAATTAACAATAGCTTTTTTATTGATATTGGGAGGAATAGGTTTCAATATTTTATTTAATTTTTTTACATATGTATGGTTAACTATAAAAAAATGTTTTTACAGAATTTTTAAAGATGAACATTTTCATTCTCCTGCACATGTAGTCACTTTAAATACAAAAATTGTTGTAATAACAACTTTTTTTTTCCTTTCTTTTGGAACTATTTTTTATTACATCAGTGAATATCATTTTTCTCTTTCAGAACATTCTTCTTTTTCTGGAAAATGGATTGCTTCGTTTTTTTCTTCTGCAACATCTAGAACAGCGGGTTTTCATGTTATAAACATGAATAGTTTAGCGCCAGTAACTATTTTATTCACTATTTTCTTAATGTGGGTAGGAGCGTCTCCAGCTTCTACTGGTGGTGGAATTAAGACAAGCACTTTTGCTTTAGCTTTAATGAATATTATTTCTTTGTCTAGAGGAAAAAATAGATTAGAAATACAAAGAAAAGAAATCTCTTCAGAATCTATTCGTTTAGCTTTTTTAATTATTATGTTATCATTAATTGTAATATACGTGAGTATTTTAATTCTCATTTTTTTGGATCCTAAAGAAGATCTTTTATCTATTTCTTTTGAAGTTTTTTCTGCTTTTTCTACAGCAGGTTTATCTTTAGGAATTACTTCTAGTTTGTCAAATGGAAGTAAATTGGTTTTAATATGTTTAATGTTATTAGGAAGAATAGGGGTCTTCAATGTTATGATTGGATTATTCAAAATAAATAAAATTAGTTATCATTATTATTACAAGTATCCCAAAGGGGATATTCTTATTAATTGATTAATGAAAAAAACATGAAGATTATAATTGTTGGATTAGGAAATTTTGGAAGATCTTTAGCACTCAATTTAACAGATAATGGACATGAAGTCTTTGGTATAGATCATAAGATGGAAAAAGTAGATTTGTTAAAGGATCATATAGCAAATGTGGTATGTATGGATGCTAATAATGAAGCCGCTTATAAAGTATTACCTATTCAACAAGCAAATTTAGGAATTGTAGCTATCGGAGAAAACGAAGGTGCATCAATAGTAACTACCGCTATACTTAAAAAGTATAAAAATCTTAGAATAGTTAGTAGATCTTTATCAAAAATACATGACACCATATTAGAAGCTATGGGGATTAGTGATGTTGTGCATCCAGAACAGGATGCCGCTTTTAGATTGACTAAACAAATATCTTTTAATTATGCTTTAGATTATTTTAAAGTGGATAATAAACACTCTATAGCAGAAGTTTTTTCTCCATCTTCTTTTAATGGACAATCTGTTAAAAGTTTAAAAATAACACAAAAATATTCTGTTTCTTTAATTACCGTAATACGAGACATAAAAAATCCTATGTCTTCCAAAATAAACTCCACAAGAAAAGTTATTGGATTAGTTACAGGAGATACTGTTTTGCAAAAAGGGGATATATTAACTCTTTTTGGTTCTAACAAGTCTATAATGAATTTTGTGAAAGATAAAAAATAGTTAAGCTATGATTAATATTCTTATGACTAAATCTGTGGACTTTTCTATTTTTTCAAAAGAATATTTTTTTATTAAATCTCATGATTTTTTATCAATAAAATATTCAAAATTGTATAAAAAACCTATTTTAAATAATCAGTTAATATTTACTAGTTATAACGGAGTCAAAGGTTTTTTATACAATTTTGAATATTCTTCTTTTCAAAAAAAGATATATGTAGTAGGAGAAAAAACATTCTTTTTTCTCAAAAAACACTTTCCTTATTGTTTTCTTTTGAAGAAAAATTATTTGCAAGATATAATAGAAGAAATTATGAAAATAAGATCTAATCAATATTACGATTGGTTTTGTGGAAATAAAAATATTTTAGACATCAATTTTTTCAAAAAAAAAAACATCAATCGATATGAAGTTTATCAAACATTTTTAACTCCTCGTAAAATCAAAAATTTATCCGATTATCATGGAATTATCTTTTTTAGTCCTTCTGGTGTACAATCTTTTTTCTCAAAAAATAAAATACAACATAATACAAAAACAGAAATTTTTGCTATAGGAAAAACCACGGCTAAATTCATTTCAAATTTTTTAGATAAAAAAATATGGATTCCTAAAAAACCTTCTTTAAAAGAAGTTTTTTTTCTGGTAAAAAATTTTTATAATGGTCACATGTAAGGATATTTGTAGTTTTTGCTTTCATGAAAAAAAGGATTTCCTGTAGAAGAATTCAGTTTTTTTAAATTTGAAAATAAAATATAACTGAAAAAACCACCTATTAATAATAAAGAACCTATTTCAGATATCCCAAAAGTCATTCCTTCTTTATTGATATCTGGAGCAATTAAATTGTATATATCTATGTAATGTCCAATTAGTAAAATTAAAGACACAGTGAACACTATTTTAGGATTAGTTTTATTTTGACTGCTTATTAATCCAAAAAAAGGAATTAGAAAATTGGGGATAAGCATCCAAAAATGAATTGAATCATACATTTCTTCTCTTTTTAAAAAATAGTAAATTTCTTCTGGAATATTTCCGTACCAATAAAGTAAAAATTGTGAAAACCAAAGGTAAGTCCACAATAAACTACTGGAAAATAAATATTTGCTTAAGTCATGTAAGTGACTTTTTTTAAATAAGGGAAAACATCCTTTTTTGTTAAGATAAACAGCTATTATTGTAATGGTTCCTATACCTGTTACTATATAACTACTCAGAACATACCATCCAAATAAAGTGCTAAACCAATGTGGATTCAAAGACATAATCCAATCCCATGCCATGAATATGGAAATAATAGAAAAAAATATAATAAAAAAAAGAGATATAAGATCTAATTTTTTGTAATCATTTAAAGAATGTGTTAAATCTAACGTATAAGATATTTTTTTGATCTTTAAATAAAAAAAACTGCATCCTAATATATAAATAACGCTTCTTATTAAAAAGAAAGGAATATTTAAAAAAAATTTTTTACTTGCAATAAGTTGATCATACTTTTCGGAAGTAGGGTCGTATAAATCAGAATCCATCCAATGAAACATATGAATAAAATCCATTGCATTTAATAATAAAATAATAAAAATCATAAAACATCCATATGGAATGAAAGAAGCTATTTTCTCCATAATAGGATGAAGAATAACAGACCATCCTGATTTTGAAACATTTTGTATTCCTAAAAAAAATAGAGATCCTAAAGATATAGAAGTAAAATAAAAAATAGAAATATATAAACCTGTCCAAGGTTTATTCTTTTCTTTTTCATATTTTATTTCTTTTATATTTTTTTCCTTATTGAAATTCAAAAAATTTTGATTTTTTCCTAAAGGAATTTTATCCAAAAAGATTAAAAGAAAACCTATAATCATTATAAGAATAATAATTTTTTTCTTTTTTTTAGAAAATTGATACATGTTTATTTGTTTTTTATATACATGACATATTCCGCTATTTTCCATCTGTCTATTTCACTTAATTGAGAAGAATAAGAATTCATATTGTTTTTACCATATGTAATAACATAATAAACACTTCCAATAGTGATATCCCTATCTTTATAACTAGGAATTCCTAAAATTTTTTCATTTTTTACTAATAAACCTTGTCCATCGCCATTATTTCCGTGACATATAGAACAATTAATTTGATATAATTTTTCTCCTTTTTTCAGAATATATTCCTTTGTTCCTGCATTTTTAGGAAAAGAATATGTAATTATTTTCTTAGAATAATCAAATCCTTTATTTTTTATTTCATCAGAAACAGAGTTATAAAAATCAGTTCTTTGAACAGTCCCTTTCACTGGAAAAAGAGAAGAAGTTTTTCCATTTAAAAATATAGGAATTTGAATTTTCTTAATTTTTTTATTATAATTGAAATGAGGATCTGAATAAGGTTCATATGCATCTGAATAATACATATCCGGCATATACACTGTATTTTGCTTTTTTTTATCTAACCAACAAGATTCTAATAACAACATAACCAATAAAATGATAATAATTCCATAAAAATATTTGTTCATAAATCAAATCAATTACTTTAAGTTAGTTTATTTTCTCTTTTATCACGACTTCCATTGCTCCATTTTCTCTCAATAAATTCACTAATTTTTTAGTATTTTCTTTTGTATTAATCTCCATTAAAAACATGTAATCAGTGGTTCTTGAATCTGGATTTTTAGGAACAGCCCCTGGAAATAATCTACATTGAATCAGATAAGTAATACACATAAAATGTGCAGAAAAGAAAATAGACAATTCGAATATTACAGGAATAAAAGAAGGAAGGTTTCTTATCCAAGAAAAAGATGGTTTCCCACCAATATTTTGAGGCCAATCGAAAATCATAGCATACCAAGTTAATATACTTGCTAAAAAAAACCCGGATAATCCATATATAAAAGATAAAAAAGATAAATTAGTTTTTTTTAATTTTAGTATCTTGTCCAAATTGTGAATTGGAAAAGGAGAATAAACTTCATGTATACTAAATCCGTGATTTTGAACAATTTTAATACTATTTATTAATGTGTAATCATTATCATATAATGCATGTACATATTTATTCATTTTCTTGTATTTTATTTTTTTGATTGTCAGGTTTTAATATTGTTTTTAATTCTGACTGTGAGATTACCGGGAACGAACGTATGTATAATAAATAAAGAAAAAAAAATAAGCCAATAGTTCCTATAAATATTCCAACATCTACAAATGATGGAATAAAACCGGTCCAAGAAGAAGGAAGATAATCATGACTTAGATTTAAGACAATAATGTCAAATCTTTCAAACCACATTCCAATATTTATAATTATTGCTATGACATAAGACCAAAAAAAACTTCTGCGTATAGATTTTATCCATAAAAATTGAGGAATGATCACATTACAAATAATCAAGGCCCAAAAAGCCCACCAAAATGGCCCTTTAGCTGCCTCTTGAGAAAAATAAATAAACTTCTCAAAAGGATTTCCTGAATACCACGCAAGGATAAATTCTGAAATATAAGCCAATAAAACGATCCCTCCTGTTAACAAAATAATCATATTCATATACTCGATATGATTTCTCGTGATATAACTTTCTAAAGAAAGAACTTTCCTTGCTACACCTAGTAAAGTTTGTACCATAGCAAAACCAGAAAATATAGCTCCTGCTACAAAATAGGGAGGGAATATGGTACTATGCCACCCTTTTATAACAGAAGTTGAAAAATCAAATGAAACTATAGTATGAACAGAAAAAACTAATGGAGTACATAACCCAGCTAAAATCAAGGAAATTTCTTCAAATCTTTGCCAATCTTTTGATGTTCCTCCCCATCCAAAACTAAGAATGCTATAAATTCTTTTTTGAAAAGGATCTGAAACCCTATCTCGTATCATAGCAAAATCAGGTATTAATCCCATGAACCAAAAAACACTAGAAACAGAAAAATAAGTACTAATCGCAAATACATCCCACAACAAAGGAGAATTAAAATTAGGCCACAAAGTTCCAAATTGATTAGGAATAGGCAATACCCAATGAGCATTCCATGGTCTCCCCATGTGAATAATAGGAAACAAACCAGCTTGAATAACTGCAAAAATGGTCATTGCTTCAGCTGAACGATTGATAGATAAACGCCATTTTTGACGAAATAATAATAAAACAGCAGAAATTAAAGTTCCCGCATGACCAATTCCAACCCACCATACAAAATTGGTAATATCCCAAGCCCAATTTATTGTTCTATTTAAACCCCATACTCCAATACCTGTTCCTATTGTGTAAAAAATACATGCTAATCCCCATAAAAAAGCTAAAATAGAAATAAATAAGGCAATCCACCATAGACTTCCAGCTTTGTTTTCTATAGGTTTTAATATATCATCAGTAATATTTTTGAATGTTTTTTTTCCTAAAATTAACGTTTTTCTAATAGGAGATTCATAGTGATTTGACATAATTTTTCTATTTCATTTTTACTGTTTTTTTTTCATTTCTTATTTTCACTTGATAAGAAACATTAGGTCTTATTCCTATAAAATCGAGAAGTTTATAAAATCTTGAATTTTTTATCTTTTTGGAGATAAGACTATTTTGATCATTAACATCTCCAAAAGTAATGGCTTTTGTAGGACAAGAAATACTGCAAGCTGTTTCAAATTCTTCATCTCTTATTTTTCTTTTTTCTTTTTTTGCTATTCCTATAACATATTGTGTTCTTTGTATACATAAAGAACACTTTTCCATAACGCCTCTAGTTCTAACGACCACATCCGGATTTAAAACCATTTTTCCTAAAGTGTTATTCATATTAAAATCAAATCTTTGATTATTAACGTAATCAAACCAATTAAAACGCCTAACTTTATAAGGACAGTTATTTGCACAATAACGGGTTCCTACACAACGATTATAAGCCATCATATTTTGTCCTTGTTTTCCGTGAACAGTTGCTCCTACAGGACATACCGTTTCACAAGGAGCATAATCACAATGTTGACACATGATAGGTTGAAAAGAAACTTTTGGATTATTATGAATATTTAATGATCCCTGATCATGATTTTTATTGGAATAGTATCTATCCACACGTACCCAATGCATATCTCTAGATTTTCTTATTTCTTCTTTACCAACAACAGGAACATTGTTTTCTGAATGACATGCGATAACGCAAGCTCCGCATCCAATACAAGCATTTAAATCTATAGATAAATTAAAATGATGTCCACTTTTTTTATTTTCTTCTCTATTTTTATTTTGATTCCAAATAGAAATTTCTTGTGGAGAAAGTCTCCCTTTATGAGTAGATATTTTTTCTTCTTTATTCCAAATTTCTTTAGGATTTTTTAAAAATGTATCTAAATCTGTTTCTTTTACTAAATCTCTACCTACTGTTGTGTTTTGCAATTGAATACAAGCAAATTTATGTATTTTTTCTGCTTTTTTGATTTGTATATTCTTTTGTATAACAGAAAAATTTTCATAAACTCTGTAAGCATTTTTCCCATTACATAATTTGGATAACTTTCCATTTTTTTGACCATAACCGAAAGCTAACCCTATAGATCCTATAGCTTGTCCAGGTTGAATAAAAACAGGAACATCTCGGATTAATATTTCATTATTTCTAATTAAGTCTACACAATTTCCATTTAAAGATCCATCTCCTATATTCCAATTCTTTAATTTCATTCTGTTTGCATCAAAATATGACATGGTTAAATAGTTATCCCAAGTAGTACGTGTGATGGGATCCGGTAGTTCTTGTAACCAAGGGTTATTATATTGATGTCCGTCTCCCATGCTTATTTTTGTATATAATCTTAGCTCAAAATGTTCTTTTATTCCTTTTTCATAAAAAATTAATTTTTTTCCATACTCTTGTATTTTTTTTTCATTGATTACAAAATTTTTAATAGATTTTTGATTATTTGTTTGCAGAACTCCATGAAACAATGCTTCATTAAAAGAAGAAAGATTAGATTTAGGAATAATATTTTCTTTCCAGTTTTTTTTCAAGAAATCATAATAATTTTTATATTTCATTTTTCCCCAAATAATTAAGGAATCTTGTAATTGTCTTGTATCAAAAATATGTTGAATAGTAGGCTGAATCAGTGTGAAGATATTAGTCATAGGATTCATATCATCCCAACATTCAAGCCAATGAGGAGTAGGAGCTAATACATCTATAATTTCATTAGTATCATCTTGATTCATAGAAAAGGATGTAGTTAAGGGAATTTCTTTTATGAATTTTTTTATTTTTTTGGAAATAGATAATGGAAAACTGTAAATAGGATTAGTATTGTGAATAAATAAACATCCAATATTTCCTTTTTCTAAATTTTTTAAAAACTTCTCTAATTCTTGATCATTACTTTCTTTTGATAAAAGATATTGATTGTTTTTCAATGCATTACTCTTAATTTTTTTATTAATTAAAAAAGAAAGTTCATAAGATTCCTGGTCTCCATCTGCAAGAACAACACTCCTGGGACCTTCTTTTTCAATTAAAATTGCTATTTCCTTTGCATGTTGATTTTTAGGCTCTTTTTTAAAAAAAACTTTTTGATAAATTTCAAACAACATATTTTTAATGTCAGAAGGTTTTTTTGCTATTCTAATATCTGCATTTGCTCCAGAAATAGTCATATTGCTTTCTATTTGAATATGCTGCATCATTGATTTTTTAGGATTTCTATTTGATACATAAGATCTTCCCATATTTTCTGGACTCCAATCTCCTAATAAATCAGCATCAAAAGAAACTATTAATTTCGATTTTTCTAAATCAAAAAATGGAAAAGCACGAACTCCAAATATTTTTTCTGATGCATCTAATACTTTGGAATACGAAATAGCATCATAAATGATCCACTTAGTATTAGGATAGATTTTTTTAAAATCTTGAATTAACTTTTTTGTGGAAAAACTTGGATAAGAAGAAGAAAGAAAGACTATATCTTTTTTTGTTTTAGATATATTTTCCAAATGTTGAATAACATAATTATCTATTTTGAACCAAGAACTTTTTTTTCCTTTTAAAAAAGGATATTTTAATCTTTCTTCATCATAAAGAGACAATAAAGAAGATTGTATTCTAGCTGAAGTTTTGTTGAAGTATTTTGAAGTTGAATTAGGTTCTATTTTTATAGGACGGCCTTCTCTTGTTTTCACTAAAACACTTCCTATATCAAAAGAATCAATCATAGTAGATGCATAATAATTAGGAATTCCAGGAGTTATAGCATCTGGTTTAACAACATAAGGTATAGATTGAATGACTGGACCTTTGCAAGCAGCTAAAGTTACTGAAGCTGTGCTAAAACCTATCCATTTTAGAAAATCACGTCTAGAAGTTTTTTCTTTAAAAAGATCTTTAATTGGGTTATAATTTGAAACTATTTTTTTATTTTTTAAATTCATGATAACATAATTATTAATTGCTTTCATTTATTTTTCAATAATGACATTTAGCACATTCTGTTCCACCAACCATGTCTACAGTTATTTTTTTTCCTTTTTTTATATCATTAGAAAAATAATTTTTATAATATTGATTGTTTATATCTATTTCTATATTTCTATGACAAGAAATGCACCATTCCATAGTAAAATCATTAGACATTTCTACTTGATCCATTTTTTGAACTTCTCCATGACAAGCATTACAAACTAAATTGACTTTTTTAAGTTTTTTTATCATTTTTTCTCCATTTATAACATGCTGAGAATGATCAAAATAAACGAAATCTGGCATATTATGTATGCGAATCCATTGAATAGGATTCGTTTTTTTAGAATATTCCCTAGTTTCCGGATTCCATCCTATAGAGTGATATATTTTTTGTATTTCCTGATTGTATTCATCTCTATTTTTTCCTTTTTCTAAATATTCCCCTTTATATTCATCAATAGTGATATGACAATTCATGCAGATATTTGCTGAAGGGATTCCGGATACTTTCCCATATTTTGCAGAAGAATGACAATATTGACAATCAATTCCATTAATTCCAGAGTGAATTTTATGAGAAAAATAGATCGGTTGTTCAGGGGTATACCCTTTATTTACATCTATTTTCATTAAAAAATTCCAAGTTCCATATATTCCTAGAATAAATAAAAAACCTACAAAACAAGATAGTAATCTCCATCTTATCTTTTTTTTCCCTAAAATTTTCTTGTATAAAATTTTTATAATAAAATCTTTCTTGTAGAAAACGGGATCTTTTGTTTCACTCAATAAATTGGTTAAAAGGTATATTCTGTATAAAATCCAAAGCAAGATTAAAGATAGAATGCTAAAACAAAAAGCAATCAATTTGATTAAAAATTGTTTTTCTTCTATTTCACTTTCACGGCTTTTATCATGACTTTCTATTTTTTCTTTTTTTTTTATTGAATCTGGATTTTGAATAAAAAATAAAATATCATCTACTTGTTCATTAGAAAGTTGAGGAAACAAATTCATTTCCAAATTTCCATATTCTTTGTAAATAGCTAGAGCTTCTTTGTCTCCACTTTCTCTCAAAGATCTATTATTTATAATCCATTTATGTAACCATTCACGACTTCTTTTTTTGGTTACGTTAGATAAAGCTGGACCTATCATTTTTTTTTCTAAATCCATAGAATGACATGCTGTGCAGTTTTTTTTAAAAAGTTCTGCTCCTTTTTCAGCATTTCCTTGGATCTCTTCTGCTCTTAATAAAGAAAAAGACAAAATGAAAATAGAAAATAAAGTTTTTTTCATACAAATAAACAAATTCATACGATTGTATTATTTAACAAAAATAGAATAAAAGAAAAAAATTCCATTTTTTGGAAAAAAAAATTTGTAAATTTCTTTTGTTAATCTTTAACTTTGTTTCATGTACAGGATTTATTTTTTATTCTTAATGTTAGCTACGATGTTTAATCATTTAAACTTAAACTCCAAAGAGTATAAGGATTTGTATAAAATCAATTTTTTAGAAGAAAAATTGTCAAATGGATTGCATGTTCTTTTGCATCAAGATAATACAAATCCCTTAGTTTCTGTTTCTGTTTTATATCATGTAGGAAGCAAAAATGAAACTCCCGGAAAATCTGGGTTCGCTCATTTTTTTGAACATCTTATGTTCGAAGGGTCTAAAAATATTAAAAAAGGAGAATTTTTTAAGTACATAGCATCTAATGGGGGAAAGAACAACGCTTATACAAACCATGATGAAACTTGTTACTATGAAGTATTGCCATCTGATAGACTTCCATTGGCTTTATGGTTAGAGTCGGAAAGGATGCTTCATGCTAAAGTGGATGAAGAAAGCATTAATGTTCAAAGAGAAGTGGTAAAAGAAGAAAAAAAGATGCGTGTAGAAAATCAGCCATATGTGAAAGCCTTTTCGGAAGTGATTCCTTCTTTATTATTCAAAAAACACCCATATAGATATCCCGTTATTGGATTCGAAAAAGATTTAGATACAGCTACAGAAAATGATTATAAGGAATTTTATAAAACATATTATGTTCCAAATAATGCAGTTTTAGTTGTGTCGGGGGACTTCGACATGAATGAAGCAAGAAAATTAATCAGGGAATATTTTTCTACTATTCCAAAAGGGAAAATGGATTTTAGAATGAAAAGAATAGAAGAAGAACCTATTAAAGAAGAAATATTTTCTACATATGTGGATAAAAACACTAAGGTCCCTGGAGTATTTTTGTCCTATAGAGTTCCAAAAATGACAAATAAGGATTCTTATGTATTGAAAATAATAGATCACGTATTATCTTCTGGAGAAAGCTCTCGAATCATGAAAAATATTGTTAATTCAAAACAAATGGCTTCTTATGCAGGTTCTTTTTTTGACACAATGGAAGACTATGGAATGTTTATTATATACGGACTTATTAATCCTGGAATTACTTTAGATAAACTAACTAAAATTATAGATGAAGAGATAGATCTCCTTAAGGAAAAAGGAATAACAGAATATGAATTAGAAAAACAGAGGAACTTTTTTGAAAAAAGATTTCTATTTGATAATTCTTCCATGAGTGGAATCGCTGAAAATTTATCTCATTATTATTTATATTACAAAAATGCAAATTTAATTAATACAGACATCGATAAATATCGTGAAATAACTGTAAAAGATATCAAAAGAGTAGCTAACAAGTATTTAAATAAAAACAATAGAGTTCGTTTATACAATGTTCCAGAAAACAAATAAAATTTTAAAAAAAATTATTCTTATTGCAACAATTTTTTTTTATACAACAATTATGTTTGCTAATACTGTTAATCGTAACATTCCCCCTAAGTCTTTAAAAAGAAAAATTAGTATCAATATTGAAAAACCTGAATTTTTTCAAATGAAAAATGGATTGAAAGTTATGATTGTAGAGAATCATAAACTTCCTTTAGTTAGAGTTGGTTTAGAATTTGATTGTCAACCTTTTTTAGAAAAAGATAAAGCTGGAATAAAAAAAGTGTTTGGTCAAATGCTTCGTTCTGGAACAAAGAATCATTCCAAGGAAGAATTAGATGAAATGATTGATTATATAGGATCTAATTTATATACTTCTTTTTTTGAAATATCTATTTCTACTTTAAAAAAACATTTGAATAAATCCGTTTACATTGTGAGTGACATTTTAATGAATAGTAGATTTGATAACTCTAAGGAATTAGAAAAAATAATAAAACAAAGAATTACAGATCTTCATATTTCAGAAAAAGATCCTAATTCTATTTTACAACGTGTTCGAAATGTTTTATACTTTGGAAAAGATCATCCTTATGGAGAGTATGAAACTTATGATACTATTAAAAATATAACTCTTGATGATTTAAAAAAATTATACGAAAAATATTATATTCCAAATATATCTTATCTTTCTTTTGTAGGAGATATTTCTAAAAAAGAAGCGAAAAAATTCTGTGATCTTTATTTTTCTAAATGGGAGAGAAAGTCATATTCGGATGAATTTCTTAAAGAAGAATATGTTATTCCTTCTGAAACAGAAATAGATATAGTAGATCTTCCATCTCTTACACAATCCACTATTTGTTTCGGTGGTCCTATTTGTTTAAAAAAAAGTGATTCTTCATATTTTTCTTCTATATTAGCAAACGGAATTCTAGGTGGAGGACCTCAAAGTCGTTTATTTTTAGATCTTAGAGAAAAAAAGGCTTATACATATGGAGCTTATTCTATTTTAAAATCCGATAAAAATATCGGTTATTTTTCAGTTTATACTCAGGTTAGAAATGAAGTAACAGAAAAAGCTATAAAAGATATTTTAAAAGAAATTGTAAGAATAAAAAAGGATAAAGTTTCTTATGAAGAATTGAATATTAAGAAAAAAGAAATAAGTGGACAATTCATTCTTGATTTAGAAGATCCAAACAGAATTAGTGATCTTTTTATTTGTGAATTAAAAAATAATCTTCCGAATGGATTTTATAGAAATTACTTAAAAAAAGTACAATCAGTTACTGAAGATCAAATACTTAAATCAAGTAATAAATTTTTTTCTATTAAGAATGGACGAATTATAATTGTAGGAAAAGCTGATGATATATTGCCCAATATAAAGAAGCTAGGTTATCCTATTCGTTATTTTGATCAATTTGGATTTGTTTTAAAAAAAAATGAAAAATGAGTCAAGATCATTTCTTAGAGAATCGTATTGTTTCCGTGTTGAAAAGTATATATGATCCGGAAATTCCGGTAGATATTTATGAATTAGGTCTTATTTATGATATTCAAGTTTCTCGTGAAAAAGAGGTTAAAATAGTAATGACTTTAACTACTCCAAATTGTCCAGTGGTAGAGAGTTTGCCTATGGAAGTCAAAAACAAAATTGAATCTTTAAAAGAAATAAAAAATGTAGATGTAGTTTTAACATTTGATCCTCCTTGGAGTAGAGAGTTTATGAGTGAAGAAGCTCGTTTAGAATTAGGTTTATTATAAATTTTTTAAGTATGAGTATTTTTAGTTTATTATTTTATGGAATATTAACTCTTTTAATTTTATCTCTTTTTTCTAGTTTCATTTTTATAGTTAATCAAGAAACTGCATCTATTATTGAAAGAATGGGAAAATTTCATAGTATCCGTTATGCTGGATTAAATTTTAAAATTCCTATTTTAGATCATATAGTAGGAAAACTCACTTTGAAAATTCAACAATTAGATATTTTAGTAGACACTAAAACTAAAGATAATGTTTTTGTAAAAGTAAAAATATCAGTTCAATTTAAAGTGATTAAAGAGAAAGTATACGAAGCCTTTTATAAATTAGATAATTCTCATGCTCAAATTACTTCTTATATATTTGATGTTGTTAGAGCTGAAGTCCCAAAAATGCGCCTGGATGATGTTTTTGAGAGGAAAGATAACATTGCTCTTGCAGTAAAAGGGGAATTAGAAGGATCTATGTTAGATTATGGATATTCCATTATTAAAGCGTTAGTTACAGATCTTGATCCAGACGAACAAGTGAAACAAGCTATGAATCGGATCAACACAGCTGAAAGAGAAAAAGTGGCAGCTGAGTATAAAGCAGAAGCTGAAAGAATTAAAATTGTTGCTAAAGCTAAGGCAGAAGCTGAAAGTAAAAAATTACAAGGAATAGGAACGGCAGATCAACGTAGAGAAATAGCTAGAGGAATACTCGAATCTGTTGAAGTATTGAATAATGTAGGAATAAATTCACAAGAAGCTTCTGCTTTAATTGTGGTTACTCAACATTATGATACTCTTCAAGCCATGGGAGAAGGGAGTAACACAAATTTAATTTTATTGCCTAATTCACCAGGATCAGCTAGTGAAATGTTGAATAATATGATCACATCATTTAATATTTCTAATCAAATTGGAGAAACACTTAAAAAGAAAAACAATAGCAAAAAAAATAAATTATAAAACTTCATGGAAATTATAGGAAAAGTTAAAAAACTATTTGAAGTTCAGAAATTTGAAAGTGGATTTCGAAAAAGAGAAATAGTTATCACTACTGAAGAACCATATCCTCAAAATATATTAATTGAATTTGTTCAAGATAAAGCTGACTTATTAGAAAATATAAGACCAAAAGATAAAATAAAAGTTTTTGTCAATCTTCGTGGAAGAGAATGGACGAATCCTGAAGGAATTATTAAGTATTTTAATTCTATCCAAGGATGGAAAATAGAAGATTATTCTTCAGATTCTTCAAAAAAGACTTCTGCTATATCTCCATCTTTATCTTCTGATGATTTTGATGATTTACCTTTCTAATCAAAATTAGAACAAATTTTTTCTTAATAATTCTTGATAAATAATATCCTTATTGACATCCCAACTTTGAGAAGGGGAGTATTCTTTGGCATAAAAAATAATTTGAAGATGTAATTTTCTCCATTTTACTTTATTGAAGATACGTTTAGCATCTTTTTCCGTTTTTTGAACACTTTTTCCATCACTTAATTTCCAACGATACATCATCCTATGGACATGAGTGTCTACAGGAAATACAGGAATGTTTGATACATAAGATAAAAAAACAGATGCTGTTTTATGTCCTACTCCAGGTAAAAATTTTAATTCGGAAATATTTTTAGGAATAATACTATTGTATTTATTTATTAAAATAGTAGATAAATCATAAATGTTTTTAGATTTTTTATTATGAAGTCCTATATTTTTTATAAAATTTTTTATTTCTTCAATAGAAAGATGAATTACATCTTTAGGAGTTTGAATCTTTTTAAATAAATGTTTTGTTATTTCGTTTACTTTCTTTTCTTTACTTTTTGCAGTAAGAACAACAGCAATGAGTAAAGTATATTCATTGATATAATATAAAGTACTAATTGGATTTGGATATAAAGAATCTAATATTTTTTCAATTACTTTTGTTTTTTTATTAGTATTCATATTTATTGAATAGTAACTTTCACATCGTTGTTTTTTTCATTCATTCTTAATAATATTTGATTTCCTTTTTTTAATTTTTCACTAATTATACATTCTGATATAGGATTTTTAATAAATTTTTCTATTACTCTTTTTAAAGGACGAGCTCCGTATTCATGATCAAATCCTTTATTTTTAATAAAGTCTTTTACTTCAGGAAGTAATATTAATTGATACCCAAGATTGGAAACATGAAGTATTATTTTTTCTAATTCTATATGAGTAATTTTATATAAATCTTCTTGTGTTAGAGTATTAAAGATGATAAAATCATCTATTCTATTTAAAAATTCTGGAGAAAAAGTTTTTTTTAAAGCTTGTTCTAACACATTTTTAATATAGTTATTTGATTTTCTTGCTTGAGTATGAAATCCAATTCCTTGACCAAATTCTTTTAATTGCTGTGTTCCTGTATTTGAGGTAAAAATAATTACGGTATTTTTAAAATTTATTTTTCTCCCAATACTATCTGTTACACATCCGTAATCTAAAATTTGCAACAAAATATTAAAGACTTCATGATGTGCTTTTTCTATTTCATCTAATAATATGACAGAATAAGGTCTACGACGTATAATTTCTGTTAATTGTCCTCCCTCTTCATAGCCAACATAACCTGGTGGAGCTCCTATTAACCTAGAAACAGAGAACTTTTCCATATATTCACTCATATCTAAACGGATTAATGATTCTTCTGAATCAAATAGTTCTTTTGCAAAAATTTTTGCTAAATAAGTTTTTCCAACACCTGTTTGTCCTAAAAATATGAAAGAACCTATAGGTGAATTAGGATCTTTTAATCCAGTTCGGTTTCTTTGAACCGCTCTCACTATTTTTTCTACAGCTTCATTTTGTCCTACTATTTTTTCTTTTAATATATTTATCATTTTATTTAACTTCTTCATTTCAGCTTGAGCTATTTTGTTTGCTGGGACCCCACTCATCATAGAGACCACTTCTTCAACATTTTCTTCGGAGACGATTTCTTTATTTTCCTTAGAAGATTCTTCCCACTCTTTTTGGGCTTTGATTAATTGTTTTTCTATACGTTTTTCCGTATCACGTAATCGTGCAGCTTCTTCGTATTTTTGACTTTTTACTACTTTGGATTTTTCTTCACGAATATTTTCCAATTCTTTTTCTAAAAGAACTATTTCTTGTGGAACTTTTATATTTTTGATATGAACGCGAGATCCTGATTCATCTAAAGCATCAATTGCTTTATCTGGCAAATAACGATCTACAATATATCGTACAGTAAGGGAAACGCAAGCTTTTATTGCTTCTTCGGTGTAAAGAACATTGTGATGACTTTCATATTTTCCTTTTATTTTTCTTAAAATTTCTATAGTCTCTTCTTCAGAAGAAGGTTGTACTATAATTTTCTGAAATCTTCGTTCTAAAGCTCCATCTTTTTCTATATATTGTCTATATTCGTTTAACGTGGTAGCACCAATACATTGAATGTCTCCTCTTGCTAAAGCAGGTTTAAATATATTAGACGCATCTAATGATCCAGTGGTCCCACCTGCGCCAATCATGGTGTGAATTTCATCTATAAAAAGAATTAAATCTGAATTTTTTTCTGATTCATTTATAATAGCCTTCATTCTTTCTTCAAATTGTCCTCTATATTTAGTTCCAGCAACTAAACTGGCTAAATCCAAAACGACTACTCTTTTATTGTATAATACTCTAGAAACTTTTTTTTGCACAATACGTAGCGCTAACCCTTCAGCTATGGCGGATTTACCTACTCCAGGTTCTCCTATAAGTAAAGGATTATTTTTTTTCCTTCTACTTAATATTTGAGATACCCGTTCTACTTCTTTATTTCTCCCTACTACAGGATCTAGTTTTCCTTTCATCGCCATAGCATTCAAATCTCTACCAAAATTATCCAAAACAGGAGTTTTGCTTCTGATTGAACTTCCTCCATAATAACCGGAACCTGTTCCACTTCCACTTCCTCCAGAACCGTAAGAAGAAGTAGAACTATCATTTTCAATATCTTCATCTGAATAAGCAGAAGAGAAAAAAATTTTTTTTCTACTGTTTGACGAGTAATAATGAATCATAAATTAAAATGATTAAAAGTGTTTAGTGTTCATAAAAAATATAAAACATCTTATCAATTTTCTGATTTTTTAGAAAATGAATAGAAATTTTTCAAAAAAATTTTAACATAAAGCTTTTTAATTATAAAAGTTTTTTTTCTTCTTGTATTGTTGAAGAAGATATTTTTAAATTCAATCGTTTTATTAATGTTTCTACCAATTTATTTTTTTGAGATAAAAAATTGTACTGTTCTATTGGAATTGGATATTCTTTTGAATCTTTTTTTATGATTTTAAATTCCAAATGTGGATTATTTAACTTTCTTTTGAAAAATTTTTCAAAATTGGTTTGAATTAATAAAAAATCTCTATTTTCCAGTTTACAAGGAATTATAAAAAATATTTTATTTTTTATGACTTGAAATTGTGTTTCATCTTTCAAAAAATCCAAATAAATAGGATCTATCTTTTCTGAAAATTTTTGTACAAATTCAATCCAATTTTTTTGTAAAAAATGAATTTTTTCATTCTCTTTATAAGAGAAAAATTCTTTATTCTCTTTTTCTATTAGAGAATTTTCATGTTTTTTTTTGTGAATAGAAAAGAAATGTGCCAATTGAATTAATTGTATTTCTACTGTCAATCTGAAATTTTGATTGTTTAATTTGTATTCTTTTTCCAAACGATGGAAAACACTCAAAGCATGAATTAAAAAAAAGAAAGATATTTTTTCTGATTGTTCAATATAAGATTGTATAATTTCCTTTTTAAATTTTAAAATAGAAATTGTTTCATAATTTTTAGAAAAAAGTAAATTTCTGAAATGTTTAGTTAAACCTACTACCAGATTATAAGATTCAATTTTTTTTTGAAAAATTTTATTGAACAGTTTCAATGTTTTATAAACATTTTTATCCAAAAGATTATCTACTATTTTAAAATAGTACTTGATATCAATTATTCCCAATTTATTCATGATAAAACATTTTTGTATTTTTTTTCCATTATATGATATGAATCTATCAAATAAATGAATAGCTTTGCTAAGAGATCCTTTTACATGCTTAGAAATAATCAATAAAGATTCATTTTCTATTTCTATGTTTTCTTTTTCAGCTATCATTTTTAAATGAAAAAAAATGTCTTTTACAGAAATTATTTCAAATTCAAAAATTTGACAACGTGATAGAATAAATTCTGGAACTATTTTTTCTTTTGTTCCGCAAAAAATAAATAATATATGCGGATTTTTTTCTTCTATAAATCTCAAAAAAAAATCAAAAAAATCTCTAGAAAATCTATCTATATCATTTATAATAAATATGTTGTAATTTCCCTTTTTAGGGAAAGAGCGAGATTTATGAATAATTTTATAAATATCTTCTAAGGAGGAATGAAAAAAACCATTAATCTCAAACCTATTTAAAGAAATCTCTTCTAATGAGGAAAAAGAATTCAATTCATTAGCTAAAATATGTGCACATGTATTTTTTCCTACTCCTTTTGGTCCAAAAAAAAATAAAATTTTAGATAAACGTTTTTCTTGCATTGCTTTTTTTAAACTAAAAGAAATCTTCTCTTGTCCTACCAAATCATTCCATCTTAATGGTTTGTATTTATCAGCTAATACAATTTTATCATAAAAAACTTTATTCATAAGCATCTCTCTGCAAAATTTCCTGAATTTTATCAGCAGCATCTTTCAATGTATCTGTCGAATAAATAGGCAATAAACTATTTTTAAGCATTTTTTTTGCTATTTTCTCATTTGTTCCTTGTAAACGAACAACCACCGGAATTTTAATATCATGATCAATTTTAGAATATGAACTAATTATTCCTTTCGCTACTGTATCACAACGGACTATCCCACCAAATATATTGATCAATATTGTTTTAACAGATTTGTCCTTTAATATAAGATGAAAAGCTTTTTCTACACGTTCTTTATCTGCAGATCCTCCTATATCTAAAAAGTTAGCTGGTTCTCCACCACAAAATTTAATCATATCCATAGTTGCCATAGCTAACCCCGCTCCATTAACCATACATCCTACATTTCCTTCCAATTTCAAAAAATTTAACTTAGATTTAGTTGCCTCTTTTTCAAGTATATCAATATTTTCTTGATCATTCATCATGGCATATTTTTTATGACGAAACAAAGCGTTATCATCTAATACAATTTTTATATCTACAGGAATAATTTTTTTATTAAATGTTTTTATTAAAGGATTAATTTCTAAAAGTAATGCATCGCAATTTTTATAAACTTTATAAAGAGAAATTAAAAAAAAACTAAAATTTTTTAATGAATCGTTATTCATTCCCAGATTAAAAGCAATTTTTCTAGTTTGAAATAATTGCAATCCCAATATTGGATCTATTTTTTCTTTATAGATTTTATCTGGTTTTTTTTTTGAAAGATCCTCTATATCGACACCTCCTTCTTTGGAATAGATTATCATATTTTTTTCTATGTCACGATTAAGTAATATAGACAGATAATATTCTCTAGGAGGTTTTAACTCGTAAGAATAGATATCTTCAGATAACAAAATTTTTCTAACTAATTTTCCTTTTTTAGAAGTTTGTGGCGTGACTAAGAATTTTCCTAAGAGATTTTTCGATTTTTCATAAACTTCATCTAGAGTTTTCGCTATTTGAATACCACCAGCTTTTCCACGTCCCCCCGCATGTATTTGGGCTTTAATCACCAAAGATTTTTTTTCAGTTCTTTTAAAAATAATTTTTGCTGCTTCCACAGCTTTTTCTGGAGAAGAAGCGAGTATTCCATATGGAACCTGAATTGAAAAAGAATTCAATATTTCTCTACCTTGGTATTCATGTAAATTCATTGAAAATAATTTTATTTACAAGTAAATTTAAACTAAAATTCGCTTATTTTTGAAATGTTTATTTAACTTGTTGATTTGGTTTAATGAAGGATTTTTTAAGAATCTTTAACAGAGTTTTAAATTTACGAAAAAATGATTCATGCTGAAAATATTTATAAATCTTTTGGAAAAGAAGAAGTAATCAAAGGAGTGAATCTTTTTGTGAAAGAAGGAAATATGGTGTGTATTTTGGGTGAATCTGGATCAGGAAAAAGTACATTGTTACATATATTAGGAACATTGGAAAAACCTACTCTAAAGAAAAAAATAAAAACTGTTCTAAAAATAAATGGAAAAGAAGTCTTGTCTCTTTCAGACAAAGATCTTTCTATTTTAAGAAATCAAACAATAGGTTTTGTTTTTCAAACCCCTCAACTTCTTCCTGAATTTACTGCATTAGAAAACATTTGTTTACCTGGATTTATAAACAGAAGAAATAAAAATGATGTAAAAAGAAAAGCTAAAAATTTATTAAATCAATTAAATCTTTCTAAATATGAAGATTCAAAACCAGAAGAACTATCTGGAGGACAAAAACAAAGATTATCTGTAGCAAGAGCTTTAATTAATAATCCTAAAATTATTTTCGCAGATGAACCTTCTGGAAATTTAGATAAAAAAAATGCAGATAAATTACATAATTTTTTTTTCTTGAGAAAGAAACTAAAACAAACTTTTTTAATTGTTACTCACAATATGCAATTAGCAGACATGGCTGATGAGAAACTAAAAATAGAAAATGGAACAGTATATAAAATGAATAAAAAATAAAATATTTTATGCTTTTAAAAAATCAACTTTCTATTAAACATATTATAAAAAAACCGAATAATGAAAATGAAACTGCTCTTTTTTTGATGATTCACGGGTATGGAAGCAATGAAAGAGATCTTTTTTCTTTCGAAAAAGATCTTCCTGAAAACTTTTTCATAATTAGCATTCAAGGAATTTATTCCATTGGAATAGATAAATATTCTTGGTATGATATTGATTTTTCTAATGAAAAAAAATTTATTAATATTTTACAAGCACAAAAAACTATTGAAAAAATATCTTTTTTTATAGATGAAGCTATTCAAGAGTATCAATTAAAAGAAAATAAAGTTTGGTTATGTGGGTTTAGTCAAGGCGCTATTTTAAGCTATGCCATAGCCTTAAAAAAACCTAATAAAATAAAAAAAGTAATCGCTTTAAGTGGATATTTAGAAAATAGTCTTTTGACAGAAGAAATGAATCCAAATATTTATACTCATTTAGAATTTTTTATATCTCATGGAAAATATGATACAGTAATTCCTTTGAGTTGGACAAAAAGAGGATTAAAGTTTCTTAAGAAAAAGAAAATACTTTCTTTACATTACAAAGAATATGAATCTGGACATACTTTAAATAGTCTAAATTATAAAGATCTTATTAATTGGATTAAAGAAAAACATATTTGAATAAAAAATTCAATCATGAGTAAATATTCAAAAGTAATATTATTTTTCCTAATTTTTTTAGTATCTATTTTTCTATTTTTTCAGAAAAATTATTTCTGTGGAAGTCTTCTATTTTTATTAAGTTTGGTTCCTATTTTTTTTCTTTTTAGAAATGAATTTTTATTATTGGCTTTTTTAAAAATACGAAAAAAAGATATGAAAGGATTAAAAAAGTATTTAGGATATATCAAAAATCCTAAATTACAACTTACTAAAAATCAAATTTCTTATTATTATTTTTTAAATGGAATTTTGTATTCGGAAAAAAATATACTTCAATCAGAAAATTATATGCAAAAGGCATTGGATTTTGGACTCCGATTTAAACAAAACATAGCCATTGCAAAATTGAACCTTGCAATAGCATCTTTATCAAAAGGAGATAAAAAAAGAGCTGAACTTTTATTGTTGGAAGCAAAAAAAATGGATATTTCTGGTTTTTTACATGATCAAATTCAAATCATAAAAATGAAAATGAAAAAAATGAATATTGGAAATAGACAAAACCCTTATATTAGAAGAAATTAAAAATCACAAACGTATAACCCACAATCCCTTATTTATATATCCTCCTTTATCAGATACTTTCCGATATTTATATTTTCTGACTAATCCTGAAAAATATCCTTTGTCGATTGTCTTAAATAAATTTTTGTTTTCAAAAAGTTTTTCTAATATGTCATAAGTTAAATCGAATCCCAATAATTGGTATTTATTTAACTGATTTCCAAATTTTTTTTTCATAAAATGAAAAATTTTCATTTTATTTTCATCATTTTGATTAAAATGATATTTTTTTGTAAAAATAAATTTATATTTTCTGAGTAAAGGAATATTTTTGTAATAAATATTATGAGAACCTACTCCAAAAGGGATTATTTTTTCATTTTTTTTAATAAAATCAATAAACTCTTTTCCTAGAACAGAATTCCCTCCTAAAAAAATAGCAAAAAAAGGAATCTTTTGATTAAGATTCACAAAATTATTTCTCATATAATAAATTTGAAAATGAATATTCCATTTCAATAACCTTTTTTTTAGAAAATTTATCATTTTTTTAGATGGATCCTCACCTAGCAAATACAAAGTTTTTATTTTATTTTTTTGATAAATAGATTTTATTTCTTCTAAAATAGGTTCTACTAAATAAATATCTTTTGTTTCAGATTGAATAACATTTGGATAAGAATTTAAAGAATCAGAAGCTATCAATGGAGAAATAATAGGCGTATTTTTGTTATTTTTAGCAACTTCTTCTAAAGAAGAACGAAAAAAAGGACCGATAACAGCATGAGTATTAGATAAATTATATGAAATAATAAAATTTGTTATCCTTCTTTTTTCATTTTTTGTATCAAAAACTTGAACATTTATTTTTTTATTTTTAAATAGAAGAAAATCAATAGCGCTTTGAGCTCCAAGATAAAAATATGAAGCATTTTCACTCAATTTTTTACTTTCTTGATTTATTTTTTCGTCTTTGACGGAATTTAAAAACAAAGGCAACATAAAAATTAGATTAATGGAATCTGTATGAATTGTAGAGTTATATATTTTCTCTTCTTTTTCTTTCTTTTTTGTGATAAAATGATTATAAAACGGATCAATATCGTTGATTTCTTCTGAGAAAAACAGAACAACAAAAGAAAAAAAAACAAAAATAATATTTCTCATATCATTCAATCTTCTTTTTTTTATAATTCTAATATTTTAGGAATATTTTTTTCACTTTCTTTCATTAAGAATTTTATTGGATTTTCTATAGATTCCTTGACTGTTTTTAAAAAACCAACAGATTCCCTTCCATCGATTATTCTATGATCGTAAGATAAAGCTAAATACATAATAGGACGGATTTCAATAGATCCATTAATGACTACAGGTCTTTCCATAATTTTGTGCATTCCCAATATGGCACTTTGTGGTGGATTTATAATTGGAGTAGATAACATGGATCCAAAAACTCCGCCATTAGTAATGGTAAAAGTTCCTCCAGTCATTTCATCTATGGATATTGTTCCATTCTGAATTTTCGTTGAAAATTTATTGATTTCCTGTTCTATTCCACGAAATGATAAATGTTCCGCATTTCGTATAACAGGAACCATTAACCCTTTCGGTCCAGATATAGCGATACTAATGTCACAATATTCAAAATTAATTTTTTCTTCTCCACTAATCATAGCATTAACGTCTGGATAGATCTTCAATGCTCTAACACAAGAGAGAGTAAAAAAAGACATAAATCCTAAATGAACTCCATGTTTTTCTTTAAAAATTTCTTTATATTTTCTTCTTATAAGAAAAATTTCTTGCATATCAACTTCATTGAATGTAGTTAGTGTGGCAGTTTCATTTTTTATGGAAACTAATCTTTCAGAAAGTTTTTTTCTTAGAGAAGAAAGAGGGGTTGTTGTTTTTGATCTATACATAGTAATATGTCTTCCATCAGACGGAAAATAAGTTTTCTTTTCAAGAAAGACACAATCTGCTTTTGTAATTCTTCCATTTTTACCTGTTCCCTTAACAGATTCTATAGGAATATTCTTTTCTTTTAAAATTTTCTTTGAAGCTGGAGAAAGAATTTTCGCATTTCCGGAATGGAACTCTTTTTTTTCTTTAGTTTTATTTTCTTGTTTATTATGAAATTCTTTTATTCTTTTTTTAGAAGTATCGATAATGCACAAAACATCTCCAACTCGTATTTTTTCTCCTTTTTTTATCATTAAGCTTATCACCCCATTCTCTTCTGCAGAAATTTCTAAAGTAGCCTTATCTGAATCTATTTCTGCTATCGTTTGTCCTTTAGAAACATAATCTCCATTTTTAACGAACCATGTAGAAATTTCTACTTCCGTAATCGATTCTCCTGGAGAAGGGACTTTTACTTTTTTTATCATAATTTTAATTTTTAAATATTACAAAATCAAAAAAAAGATTTTTTTAATATTTCATCTTGAATTTTCAAGAAATCTAGGTAAGATCCTGTAGATGGACTAGAACTTTCAGATGGAGCAATTAAATTAAATGAAATTAAATTTCCCAATTTTCTTAAAACGAAACTCCATAATCCCATATTTTCTGGTTCTTCCTGGACCCAAATAACTTCTCTTTTATTCTTGTATTTAGAAAGTATTTTTTTTATTTTTTCCGTTCTTAATGGATAAATTTGTTCTATACGAATTAATGCTGTTTTTCTATCTTTCAGTGCTTCTTTTTTATTAAGCAACTCATAATATATTTTTCCAGAACAAAAAATTAATCTAGTGATTTGATTAATATCTATTACAGAAGTATCATCCAAAATTTCCTGAAAATTTCCTTCAGAAAGATCTTCTATTGTAGACAAGCATTTTGCATTTCTAAGTAAACTTTTGGGAGTGAAAACTATAAGAGGTTTTCGATATTTTAATTTCATTTGTCTTCTTAAAAGATGATAAAAATTAGCAGGTGTAGTGCAATTAACCACAAACAAATTGTTATTAGCACAAAGTTGCAAATAACGTTCTACCCGTGCGGAGGAATGTTCCGGACCTTGTCCTTCATATCCATGGGGAAGTAACAATACAATACCATTACTAATTTTCCATTTATTTTCTCCGGAGGAAATATATTGATCTATTATAATTTGACCACCATTTCCGAAATCACCAAATTGAGCTTCCCATAAAGTTAAAACATGAGGAGAATACATAGCATATCCATAATCAAAACCCAATACTCCATATTCTGAAAGAGGAGAATTATATACCTGAATTTTTCCTTGTTTCATACGTATATGATTTAGAAGAATAATTTCTTCTTCTTCTTCTGTTTTTACAATAGCATGACGCTGAGAAAATGTTCCTCTTGCCACATCCTCACCTGATAAACGAATATGAACTCCTTCATCCAAAAGTGTTCCATAAGCCAATAATTCTGACATGCTCCAATCCACTAATTTTTTTGAGATCATTTCTAATCTTTGTTGAAAAATGGATTCAGTTTTTTTAAAAAATTTTTTATTATTGGGAAGAGAAAAAATTTTATTGGATATGTTTATAATTTTTTTCGTTGAAATTTTTGTATCTACTTTTTTAAAAAGATCTTCATCATTAGATACTATAGGAAAATTTTTCCACTCTTCTTCTAAAAAAGAATTTAACACATTCCATTTGATATTTCTTGCTTCATGATATCCTCTATTCAGAATCTGTTCATATTCTTTTTCCATATTGATTATATCATTTTTATTAATGATTCCTTTTTTTTCTAATCTTTTTTTATACAGGTTATAAGAATTTGGATGTTTAGAAATAGCTTTGTACAAGGATGGTTGAGTGAATCTGGGTTCATCCCCCTCATTGTGTCCATATTTTCTATATCCAAGTAAATCTATAAAAACATCTTCATGATATTGCATTCTAAAATCTACAGCAAAATGAATTGCTCGTATAACAGATTCTACATCATCTGCGTTAACATGTAATACTGGAGAAAGTACTACTTTTGCTACATCAGTGCAATAGATACTAGAACGTCCTTCAGTATAATTTGTGGTAAAACCTATTTGGTTATTAAGTACAATATGAATTGTTCCTCCAGTTTTGTATCCTTTTAATTTAGATAATTGTATGACTTCATATACAATTCCCTGACCTGATAACGCTGCATCTCCATGAATTAAAATAGGAATAATTTTTTCTGAATTACTATTTTTATTATAAATAATATCTATTTTTGCACGTGCAAATCCTTCTACAATGGCATCTACAGATTCTAAATGTGAAGGATTAGGAATCAAATTCATTTTAATGCATCGTCCTTGACGAGTTTTTCTAATTTTAGAAAACCCTAGGTGATATTTTACATCTCCAGAAAAAGACTTTTCTTTATACTCTTTTCCTTGAAATTCACTAAATATTTGGGAATAATTTTTTTGAAAAAAATTAGAAAGAAGATTTAAACGTCCCCTATGTGACATTCCAATTATAAAATCTTCTGTTAAATATTTTCTGGATGTATATTCTATAATTTCTTCTAATGCAGGTAATACTGATTCATTTCCTTCTATAGAAAACCTTTTTTGTCCTACAAATTTCTTGTGAATAAAATTTTCAAATGCAACTGCTTCATTTAATTTCTTCAAAAAAAACTTTTTCTCTTCTGCAGAAAATCGCAATTTTTCTTTTTGAAACCATTCTTCAATCCATTGAATTTTTTTGAGATCAGAAATATACATGTATTCTATTCCTATAGATCCACAATAAATATTTTTGAGATAATTGATTATATTTCTTAATGAAGTCTTTCCAAGACCTATTAATTGACCAGATTCAAAAAATACGTCAAGTTCTTTTTCCGATAATCCGAAATTTTTTAAATCCAAAGAAGGAAAATATTTTCTTCTTTCTCGTATAGGATTTGTGTGAGTAAAAAAATGACCTCTTTTTCTATAAGCATGAATCAAATTAGATACTAAAAATTCCTTTTGGATAATGCCGTTTTCATTCTTATTCTCAATATTAAAAAATTTTTTATGATTTTTTGTATTGATTGATTGACTAACGGCTTTATAATTTTTTTCTCCAAAATCAAATCCATGAAAAAAAGCACTCCAACTTGGCTCTATTGAATTAGGATCTTTTTTATACTTGTTATATAGAAATTCTAAATCTTTAAAATGAATGGTATTTAAAAAAGAATATCTATCACTCATATACTATTTTTACTTCAAATTTAAACATTTTAAACATCTATCAAAGTTTATTTGAAATGATTTTTTATAGTTATTATGTCTTTTAAAATCAATTTCAATCCACTTATTTCAGTTCCTATAGCTGTAGCAAAAAAAGACTTTCCCCAATATTTTCCATGTATATAAGATGCCATTTTACATATTATTTTATGAGCATGAATATTTTTGCTTCGAATGACAGAATCGGAAATAGATATAAAAATAACTGGTTTTTTATCTTTTAGAAATCCTACAATCATAAATAAATTAGATATTTCATGTCTTAAATCCAAAACAATTTTCTTAATAAGATTCATATTCAATTCTTTTTCTTGAATTGGATCAATATCACATATATAGTTAATTGAAGAAAGTTGAATAGCTTTTAAAGAATATTCTTTTTTGAGTGCTTTAATTTGCTGAAAACGTATTCCTGATATTTCTTTTTTTAATTTTTTATTTACATTTTGTAAAATGATAAAATTTTTTAAAGGAGATTCCGAGTTTTTCATCATCTTTTTTAAAGATTGATATTGATCATGAATAGATTTCAAGTATTGTATTGCTTTTTTTGAAGTTATAGCCTTAATTCTTCGAATTCCATATGATACAGAAGATTCCGATATGATTTTAAAAATTTGAATTAATCCAGTATGTTTGACATGTGTTCCAATACATAATTCAGAAGAATTCCCAAAAGTGATCACCCGCACTTCTTGTTTATATTTATTTTCAAATCTTTCACTCTTATAAAAAGAAGTTTTTATTTTGGCTTCTTGCAGGGAAGTAAACTTTTCTTCTTTTAGAATAAGATCAGAGAAAATAAATTCTTGAACTATATTCTCTATTTTATGCAATTCTTCAATAGTTATTTTTTGATAATGAGAAAAGTCAAATCGTAAATAATCATCTCCCACATAAGACCCTTTTTGTTGAATATGATTTCCTAATACTTGTTTTAAAGAAAAATGTAACAAATGAGTAGAAGTATGATTTTTTTCAATTTCTGATCTTCTATTTTTATCAACTATGGCTTTAAAAGAAGAATAAATATCTGAAGGCAATTTTTGAGCATAATGTATGATAATGGAATTTTCTTTTTTAGTATTGAAAATAATAATTTCATCAGTTTTACTTTTTATTAATCCAGTATCTCCCAACTGACCCCCTCCTTCAGGATAAAAAGGAGTTTTTGAAAAAACTAACTCATAATAATAAGTTTTCTCTAATTTATTTTCTATTTTTCTGTATTTTAAAATTGAGACATCACATTCTATCATATCATATCCTACAAAATTTGCGTTTTCATGAATAAATTGATGATTATGTACTTTTATCCAATCTTTTTTTTCGATTGTATTATTTTCTTTTTTGGATCTATTTTTTTGTTCTAACAATTTTTTATGAAACAAATCTTCATCAATTGATAAATTATTTTTTTCAACTAACATTTTAGATAACTGTATAGGAAAACCATAAGTATCATATAATTGAAAAATGGTTTCTCCATCAATAATCTTTTCTTTTTTTTCTTTAGTTTGTTCCATGATATATTGAATTTTATGACTTCCTTTTTCAATAACCCTTAAAAAAGATAATTCTTCTTCATAAATCACATTTTTTATGTATTTTATTTTTTTTTCCAATTCTGGAAAAGAACTTTTCATTTCTCTCACTAAAGAATCTACAAATTGATAAATAAAAGGTTCCTTTTTATATAAAAAACGGATCACATAAATTACGGCTCTTCTTAAAATTCGTCTTATAACATAACCAGCTCCATTATTTGATGGCAATTGACCATCTGAAATAGAGAAAACAATGGCCCTCAAATGATCTGCTATTATATGTATGGATACTTTCTGATGAAAATCTTTTTTATAAATATTCCCCAAAGATTCTTTTATATTCTGAATAATTGGAAAAAAAATATCAGTTTCATAGTTAGAAAATTTTCCTTGCAAGACCATACATAATCTTTCCAACCCCATTCCAGTGTCAACATGTTTTATAGGAAGTTTTTCTAATGTTCCATCTGATTTACGTAAGAATTCTATAAAAACAAGATTCCAAATTTCTATAACCTTTGGATGTTTTTTGTTAATAAGATATTTTCCAGGTAGTATTTTTTTTTCTTTTTCATTGCGTAAGTCTATATGAATCTCTGAAGAAGGACCACAAGGTCCTGTCAATCCCATTTCCCAAAAATTTTCTTTTTTTCCAAAAAAAAGAATATTATCTTTGTTTATTAAAGTTTTCCAATATTTTAAAGTTTCATGATCCATGGATAATCCTTCTTCTTCATCTCCAATAAAAACAGATATGTAAATATTTTTTTTTGGTATATTATATACTTCAATCAATAACTCCCAAGCCCATTCTATTGTTTCTTTTCTGGAATAATCTCCAAAAGACCAATTCCCTAACATCTCAAACATAGTGTGATGATAATTATCATATCCCACATTTTCCAAATCATTGTGTTTTCCAGTTACTCGAAGACATTTTTGAATATTAACTATTCTTGAATAATCCGGTTTGACATGTCCTAAAAAATAATCTTTAAAAGGATTCATCCCCGCATTGATAAAAAAAAGTGTAGGGTCATTTTTTGAATAAATAGGAAAAGAAGAAAGAACTTTATGTTTCTTATTTTGAAAAAAATCAAGAAAAGTATCTCTTACCAATTTGTATTTCATAATACATCATTATTCTTTTTTTTATAATATTTTGGAGACTGTTCTATAGCATCCATGATTTTTTCCATAATATTTTCAGTGGTTTCTTTTTTTAAATCTAATTGAATAGGTTCTTTAAATTTCATTTTCTGTAATACTCCCTTTTTCTTAATTCGAATACCTTTTTTATCATAAGCTTTTTGAAACCCATCAATGACAATAGGAACAACAATGGGATTATATTTTCTGATCACATGAACAATTCCTCTTCGTCCAGGTGCAAACGCTTGGGTTGTTCCTTGTGGAAAAGTAATTAACCATCCATCATTCAGAGCTATTCCCATGCGAGTTATATCAGAATGATTTACAGAACGATTTACTATTTTATCTCCTTCTTTCCATGTTCTTTTCACAGTAATTCCTCCAGAATAAGCAAATAATTTTGTTAAAAAACCTTGATCCATGGTTTCTTGAGCAGCGACATAGTACAGATTCACTTTTGGATTCAAAAGATAAATAGGATTCTTAATGCTATTTATAAATCCATTTTTTACACTACAAAATACATGAAACATAGCAAAAACATCTGCAAAATAAGTTTGATGATTTGAAACAAATAAAACTCTTTTTTCAGGAAGATCTCTAAGATATTCCGTTCCTTTTAATTGTAATTGATTGAATCCATTATATCGATTATAAGAAATGCAACCAAAAGTGAAAATTAAAAAACGTTTTATAAAATGTAAATTTCCAAATGCATCTCTGAATAGAGTGCTTTCTTTTTTTTTCAAATGTTTCTTTTTTGTTTTCTTAAAAAAAGATGAATGAAAATTCACTGTTTATTTTTATCTATTTTTGTAATGTTATGAAATTTCGGAAATTTCGCAGAATAATAAGCCCAACTTGTGATAATAAACAAAATTAATAAACTATAATATATCCAAAAAGGAACAGAAACAGGATCTCCTTTAGCATAAGAATGTAATCCAGACAAATAATAATTGACTCCAAAATAAGTCATAATGATAGAACTTATTGACAATATGCTGTAAAAATTAAAAGCGAATATACTTTTCATACATGGAATCAATCGTATATGTAATACAAAAGCATAAATCATAATACTAATTAGAGCCCAAGTTTCTTTTGGATCCCAACTCCAATAACGTCCCCAACTATTATTTGCCCAAACAGAACCTAAAAAAGTTCCTATTGTTAATAAAAAAAGTCCTATGGTAAGACACATTTCATTAATAATAGTTAATTTTTCAATATGAATTCGAATTATTTTACTATAATAATGAAAATATGCTTTTAATATATATAAGAGCAACACAAAAAATCCTAAACAGGATCCTGTGAAAAAAAAACCATAACTGGTTGTTATTGTTGCCACATGTATAATCAACCAATGAGATTTTAAAACTGGTACTAAATTTGTTATTTCTGGATCCATTGCATTTCCATGTGCTATCATTAATAAAATAGATGCTATTAAGGTTGTCATCCCTGAAACAAATTGATTTTTATAAAATAAAAAACCTATTCCAACTAAGCAAAAACTAATAAAAATAGCAGATTCGTATCCATTAGTCCATGGAGCATGTTCAGAAATATACCATCTAAAAATTAAACCTAAAAAATTTGAAAGAAATAAAACAGATAAAATGAATGAAAACACTTTTGAAAAAAAAACCATATATTTTTTTTGAAAAAAAATTCTCAAAAAAGAATTAATAATAATAATTATTCCCAAAATCGCATATAAAAAAGATAAAAAATAAAATATATTGAGTTTATTATAAATAATTTCTATGGATATTTTTTTTTCCGAAGGCAAAATTGATTTAGCATGTTTTATTTGATACCGTCGTATTTTTTCGATTTCATTATCTGCAATTCTCCAATTTTTTTCATTTTGAGCATCAAATAAAGATTTTAGGTAATTATTAAACATAGAAAAACCTGAAGGATTTAATCTGTTTGATTCTGATAGAATCCAACTAGACCAAGTATGATTCATATCATTGGGAATAGGAAAAATGCGAATATATTTTCCTTGAAAAATCTCATGAATAATTCCTACACGTTCACTAAGACTGAGTACCGCTTTATCATATTCGTCTCTTTGCATAGGATTTTTAGAAAAAGCTTTTTCATAGTCTTCTTTAAGGACAAATTTTAATCTTGATGTTTTTTGATCTAAAATATAAAGATCAATCAGAGAAACATAGTATTCTTGATTTGCTTTTACTTTATTTAAAAATTTAGAACCTCCTCTTTTATCTACTTGAATAAAAGGGACTTTTGTCCAAAAAATATTGTCTTGATGTATAGAAATAAACCATTGATTAGCATCTATATTTTCTATAGAATTTCTTTTATGTATTTTTCTAATAAGTTCAATAGCTATAGTATTGACAGGTTTTATTCTTCCTTTATGATCTTGTACTAATAAACGTCCAAAATTTTCACTATGTTTTTTAGGAATATGAATAGCGTCAGAAACATTTTCTAAAGGAATTTTTTTAAATTCATGTATTTGATTGTATGTTTGAGTAAAAGAAACATAATTATTTCCTAATAATAGAAATAATATGAAAAATAGTATTGAATGATTTTTAGAATATAAATTTTTCAATTTATTTTTCAAATAATTAAATCTAGTTCCTTTCCAAAATAAAGTAAAAAACATTCCTATACTCATAAAAATGTAACCTACATAGGAAAAATAGGTTCCTAAATAATCATTATTGACAGAAAAATGTGTCCCTTTTCCATCAGGATCATATCCAGATTGAAAAAATCTATATCCCTTATAGTTGAGAACATTGTTCATGTAAATCAAATGATTTATTTTCTTTTTTTTATCTATAAGTGTGATATTACTCATAAAAGATGAAGGAAATTCAGACCCTGGATAATTTTCTATTTTAAAATTGTTTAATCGCAATAAAAAAGGAAGATTCCAAAATATAGACCCATATCCAATGGATATTTGACAATCCTTAAATGATAAAGAATCACTCATTTTTGTTGTATTTTTTCCTCCTAAAAAAGTAATTAATTTTGATTGATCTCGAAAAGATATTACTGCCGTAATAGCACTTAATAAATCATTATTTTCTTCTTTTTCACATGATTTGATATACTCTAATTTTCCTTTCATAATCCTTTCAGGAATAACCCATTGCATTATCCCATGATCTGTTTTGATTCTATATAAATGTTTGATTTTTAAAAAATCAAAAGTATTTTTGAGTAAAAAAGAAGTTTTTTTATGAATCATGTTTATACATTCTCCTGAAAAAGAAGATTTTATAAACAATTTATTATGTTTTTCAACAATTTGTATTCCTAAAGGAATTTTTTTATTTAAAGAAAATATAACCCCATTTATTTTCGTTATATTCCCATTTTTAAGAAAATTTTCCGTTCTTCCTTTTTGATTGTTTGAAATAATCTTTATAATTTTTTCTTCTGGTTTTTTTTTCTCTAAAATAACTTTAGCGCATGGAATATAATCTATAATTTTTATTTTTAAAGGATTATCCTTAAAAAGAAATTTTCTTTTATATTTTTTATGATAAGAAGAAAGAATATAAGGATCATGATAAAATCTAGTATAGTTTCCTTGATTAATTTTTAATTTTATGTAATTTTTTCTAGAAATGATTTTTCTATTAATTTCTCCTTCTCTTATAGACATAATTCCTTCAAAACTATAATATCTAGAAAAAATTGCTCCTATAAAGAGAAATAAAAATGATAAATGAAAAATAAAAAGAGGAAATTTGTCATAATTCCATAATTTATATTTACATATATTTCCTATCAGATTGATTGTAATTAATAACATTGTTATTTCAAACCAAGTAGATTCATAAATAAATATTTTGGCTACATCAGTAGAATATTTCTTTTCCAAAAAAGTAGCTATAGCCATAGATATAGCCAATAATAAAAATAAAAAAGAAGTTATTTTTGTGGAAAAAAAAATTTTTTTTAACGTTTGCATATTATTTTAATTGTATTTAATAAATATAAAAACGATTTATTCGAAATAAATTAACAGTAAATAAATTGTATTTAAATAAATTATATGAAATAATATTTTATGTTTCATATATGATTAATCCATCATAAGCCAGGTAGACGTTTTTTGGTAATTGTGTTTCGATTTTTTCATGAAACCCAATCATATGACTAATGTGTGTTAGATAAGTTTTTTTTGGACGAATTTTTTGAATGACATCCAAAGATTTGGATAGCGTAAAGTGAGAAGGATCTTTTGGGGTTTTTCTTAAAACATTTAAAACTAGAATGTCTAATTCTTTTAATTGTTGAATTGTTTGAAGAGGAATACTGCTTGCGTCTGTAATGTATGCAAAATTTTCTATACGAAAACCTAAAATAGAAAGATCTCCATGCCATATGGATAAAGGAAAAACTTTAAAATCTTCTACAATAAAGAAATCTTTATAAGTATCTAACTCATGCATGGATATTTTTGATATATTCGATTTCTGATTTTCTGAAAAGAAATAAAAAAATCTTTTTTTTAAATCCTCTAAAACTCTACGTAATCCATAAACAGGGATGGGTTTGTTCATATTAAAATAAAAAGGTCTTATATCATCTAACCCCCCTATATGATCATGATGTTCATGTGTAATAAAAATAGCATCCAATCTTTCATGATCGTTTCGCAACATTTGATAACGAAAATCTGGACCACAATCGATTAAAAAACATTTTTTATTTTTCTCAATTAAAACCGAACTTCTAAGTCTCTTATCTTTTGGATTTTTAGAAAAACATACTGGATGTTTGGATCCAATAATAGGAACACCTTGAGAGGTTCCAGTTCCTAAAAAAGTAATTTTCATATTCTATTTTTGAATATATTGATTTATTATATTTTTTTGTATTTCATTTATAATGTTTTTTTTTTCTTTTAAAAATTCTTTTACAGAATCTCTTCCTTGACCTAATTTCATGTCTCCATAACTAAACCAAGATGCATTTTTTTTAATAACTCCTAAATCAACTCCTAAATCCAGGATTTCACCTATTTTTGAAATTCCTTCACCATACATTATATCAAATTCAGCAGTTTTAAAAGGAGGAGAAAGTTTATTTTTCACTACTTTTACTTTTGTTCTATTTCCTAATATTTTTTCTCCATTCTTAATTTGATTTCCTTTTCGTATGTCTAATCGAATTGATGAATAAAATTTCAAGGCATTTCCGCCTGTTGTAACTTCCGGATTTCCATAAACCCCGATTCTCTCTCTTAATTGATTAATAAATATCAGTATGCTTTTTGATTTACCTATACTAGAGGTTAGCTTTCTCAAAGCTTGAGACATTAATCTAGCTTGTAATCCTATTTTAGAATCTCCCATTTCTCCTTCTATTTCACTTCTAGGAGTTAAAGCGGCCACAGAATCAACCACAATCATATCAATAACACCAGATCTAATTAAATTATCTACTATTTCAAGCGCTTGTTCTCCATTATCTGGTTGAGATATTATTAACTCTTTGATGTTAACTCCTATTTTTTGAGCATAAAGACAATCAAAAGCATGTTCAGCATCAATAAAGCTAGCAAAACCTCCTAATTTTTGAGATTGATTTATTGCATGTAATGCTAAAGTTGTTTTTCCTGAAGATTCCGGTCCAAATATTTCAATAATACGACCTTTTGGGAATCCTTTTATTCCCAAAGCTATATCTAAGCTTAACGATCCAGAAGAAACAATTTCTAAATTTCCTATATGAGAATCTCCCATTCGCATAACAGTTCCTTTCCCATATATTTTATCCATTTTTTCTAGAACAAGTTCTAAGGATTTTCTTTTTTGTTCAATTTTTTCGTTCATAATTTTGAAAAAGTTAAGGGAACTTTAGTTATAACATATATTATGTTTTTCTATTTTTTTTTAAAAAGTAAACTTTGTTTTTTGGTAATCTCAAAAAAAATTTATTTCCAGGAGGAATAAGATCCACAAGATATTGTGGATTTAGAAGAATTAAATCTTTATGAGACATATTTAAACTATAGGCAAAAAATTTCAAAGAAATTGTTTCTTTAATAGGAATTAGGAGTGTTTCTTTATATTTATATTTGTAGGGAGAGAATCTATATTTGTAGATATTGTGTTCCTTATAGTAATTCATGACATAATTAATGGCAATAAATTTAGGAACATAATTTTGAGTTTCTTTTGGAAAAAATTCCCATAACTCCCAAAAATCTTTTCTGTTATGATGATGTTGCAATATTTTATCTACAGTTCCTGGCCCAGCATTATAAGCTGCTAAGACTAATTCCCAATTTCCTATTTTTTTATACAGAAATTTTAAATAACGGCAAGCTGCTTCTGTTGATTTAACAGGATCATTTCTTTCATCATAAATATTATTAATGTTGAGATTATATATTCTTCCAGTTTCAGGCATAAATTGCCAAATTCCTTGAGCTCCTGCTTTGGAGGTGATAACAGGATTTAAATTTGATTCTATAATAGCTAAATATTTTAATTCTTTTGGAAGACGATAGTTTTCTAGTTTTTCTTCAAACATAGGAAAATAAAAATCTGACAATGAAATAATTTTTCCTATATATTTATCCATACGAAGATAACTTTCTACAGAAGCATGCACTATGCTGTTGTATTTAAACATCTTAGTTTTAGATCTTTGATTCAAAAAATTTAATCTTAATTGAAGTTCTTCAGAATCTATATTAGTAATAACAATATTTTTTTTATGAGATAGTTTTTTACCAGATAAAGATTTTTTTTTTCCTGCAAGCATTTTTTTCCACAATTTTTCTGTATAAATGTTATTTAAATCTAATTTTTTATCAAAAAAATCTTTATGAAAGTTTACTACATTTTTTTGTCCCCAAAAGGGCTTTAATGTAGATTGAACAATCAAACTTTTTAATATGAGCATAAAAAACATAATATTTCTTATCGTTATCGTTGCCATTATCTCAAATTGTAGAAAAAAAGTACGAATGAACAAACGTAAAGTGAAATAAATTTTTTTATTCTTCTTCAGATTCTGAATCTTTTCCTTCAGAAGCCTTTTTGAATTCTTTCAATCCTGTCCCTAATCCTTTCATTAGTTCCGGTATTTTTTTACCACCGAAAAGTAAAAGTGCAAGAATGACAATCACCACGATTTCTGTGGTTCCAAAAGTTCCAAGTAGTATTAAAAAAATAGAAATGAAATCCATTCAACGGGATTTTTTATCAAATATAAAAAAAATTATGAATTTTGATCTTATTAATTGAAAACAGAATAATCTCCTAAACTTACTTCTTTTGCTTTTCCGATATAATAGATGTGATTTCCTATCATGGAATTATGCAAATTTGCATATTGTATTTTTGTATCGTCTTGAATCAAAGATCTTCTTATATTACTATTTTTTATTTTTGTATTTTTTCCGATTGAAACATAAGGGCCTATGATGCTATTCTCAATGCTTGTATTTTTTCCGATTGAACAAGGTTTTATAATTAAACTATCTCTTATGATTGCTTTTTCATGAATCAATTGTGAATGTTTATGTTCTATAGACAAAATTTTTGAATTAGAAGAAATAGTCCTTTTTTTATTTCCAAAATCCATCCATTCTTGAACTTGTTTGCTAATAAATTTTTCTCCCTTTTTTCTCATGTTTTCTAAAACAGATGTTAATTGGTATTCTTGTTCATTTCTGATTTTTTTATCTAAAAATTGTAGTTCTTTTCTTAAAAAAAGACTATCTCTAAAATAATAAAGACCGATGATTGCTAGATTAGAAACATAATTATTGGGCTTTTCTATAAAATGAGTAATAATTTCCGAAGAATCACATTTTACCACTCCAAATAAATGAGGATTTTTAACTTTTTTTGTCCATATAATGTTATCGACTTTGTTAGTAATTTCCTTTTCTAAAGAAGTGTTATAAAATAAAGTATCGGAAAAAACAATGATTATCGGACCTCCATTCAATGAATTTTTAGCCCTTAACAAGGCGTCTGCCGTCCCCAGTGGAGTGATTTGATAATAGATTATAGGACGAACTCCTATTTCATTAGCTAATTTGATTAATTTTTTTTCAATATTTTCTCCGTAATTTCCTATAATGAAAACAATTTCTTTCACAGAAAAGATTTTTATAACTTCGGATAAACTTTCCAATAATCTTCTCAAAACTGTTTTTCCTGCTATATGAATTAATGGTTTCGGAGTACTTAAAGTGTGCGGATGCAAACGCAATCCTTTTCCAGCCATAGGAATTATAATTTTCATATCACATCATTTTTTATTATTTTTTCATATACCAGTACTTCCAAAACTATTGCATCCTCTCATACTTGTATTTAAAATAGAACATTTTTTCCATTTTATTTGGGGCCCTTGAAATATGTTTAATACAGCTAGTTTTTCATTGGATCTAATTTTCATAGTTTCAAAAAAAACGTTTGTTATAATCATTTTAATTTCTTGACATAAAACCGTTTTTTTTTTATTTTTTGTAATATGAATGACGCAAATTGCTTCAATAAATTTTTTTTTCAAAAAAAAATGATACTTAATTGTTTTAGGAAATTGAATAAAAATGCCTGTTGATATCAATTTTCTTTCTAGAAAATTAATAGAAATAGATTTTTCTATATTGGCAATTAAAGTTAATTGGTATCCATTTTTTATCACACGGAGATCTACTTTTAATATTTGATTAAATTAATCAATCTTTTTTTTTCAAAAAATAAAATAATTATCAAATACAGGAATTGAAAAAAAAATCTAAACATCATTTCTTTCTTTTTATTGATCACAAGAACTAAAAAAATTGCAAATAAAAAATGAATTATGATATTTCTTATTTTTTTACAAAATTTAAAAAAATTTTTTTTCCCCCAAATGTACAACATGATTAACATGCATCCATACGATGCTAAAGTCCCCCAAGCGGGAATCATAAAATTATTATTAGGAATTAAAATAAAAATCATGTTAAATAAAAAAGTGATTAATACTCCTATTAAGGAGATATAGGTCCCTACAATAGGTTTATCTATTATCTTATAAAATATGGATAGATTCGTATAAACTCCTAAAAATAAATTTCCCATCATTATTATAGGAATAATGGACATTGCAAAGTGATATTTTTGATCAATAAAAAATCCCACAAACATGGGGATATTTCCACATATTAATACATAAAAAATTAATCCGAAAAGAATAAACATATAATTAATTTCTTCATAATAATATTTTGCATCAGAATCTCCGGATTTTTTAAAAAAAAAAGGTTCGATTCCCAATCGAAAAACTCTGATATACAAACTCATAAAAGATGCTATTTTATAACAGGCAGAATAAGATCCGTTAATTTCATCTGAAACCCATCTTTTGATCAAAATTTTATCAAGATTTTCATTAATGGAAAAAGCAATAGTTCCTAACATAATAGGAATTCCATAATTTAACATTTCTTTGGCAATAATTTTGTTAAATTTTTTTATAATTACTTTTTTGAAAAGAATAGGAAGGACTAAAAATAAATTAGTTAAGGATGATATCATATTTGCAAAAAATATATAACCAGTTCTATCTGTGAACGAATTTATCCATTCAAAAATAAAAGAGAAACAAGACCCTTTGATGTAAAAATTGTTAGAACAAAAAAACATATATATTATTAAAAGCGATTGGATGAGTATATTTATTATATTTATAATGGTATGTTTGAATGGTTTTTCATTCGCACGAAGCCAAGCCATAGGAAGAATACAAATCGTATCAAAAAATATGATTAAGAAAAACATAAAAAAATATTCTGGATGATTTTGATATCCAGCGATATAAATTAAATATTTGATTGAATTAACAGAAATAATTAAAAAAAAAGAAGTAATTAATAATTGTATTATAACACCCGTTGAAAAAATAGTTTCTTGGTTATAATTTTTTTTATATAAAAATCTAAAATAAGTATTTTCTAATCCAAAAGAAAGAAACCCTATAACTAGAAAAGATAAAGCATACATATCTGTATAAAGAGAAAATTCTTCTCTTTTTAAAGAAACAGTAAAAAATTTTAAAAAAGCATAATTAATAATTTTTGGTAAAATTGATCCTATAGAATAGATAATTGTTTGTTTTGCTAGTTTTTTGTACAAATTCAATGCTTCTTTTAAAATTAAAAGTTCCTAATTTCTGTATTTTTTATGTATGTATAAATTTTTTTTGCAAAATTTTGCATAGAAATAGAGATTAATTATGAGTAACTTTGATCAAAGTTTTCAACATAAGAAAATGGATTATCGAAAAAATTCAAAAGAATTTATGCTGTATGCAACTAAGCATAAAAAAATTAATAGTTTAACGATAGATGAATATATTATTCAATCAATTACACCTTATATTGTTGAAGAAAGGAAGCTCAATGTAGCACAAATGGATGTTTTTTCTCGTTTAATGATGGATCGAGTTATTTTTTTAGGAACTCCTATAGAAGACCAAGTAGCTAATATAGTACAAGCTCAGTTATTGTTTTTACAGTCTGTAGATTCTGTGAAAGACATCCAAATTTATATTAATTCTCCAGGAGGAGATGTTTATGCAGGATTAGGCATATATGATACAATGCAAATTGTAGAACCCGATGTAGCTACCATTTGTACTGGGATGGCTGCATCTATGGCTGCTGTTTTACTTTGCGCAGGAGTAAAAAATAAAAGATCTGCATTAAAACATTCAAGAATCATGATCCATCAACCTATAGGAGGAACACAAGGACAAGCTTCAGATATTGAAATTACAGTTCGTGAAATTTTAAAGTTGAAAAAAGAACTTTACGAAATTCTATCGAAACATTCGGAAGTCTCTATTGAGAAAATAGAAAGAGACTCAGATAGAGATTATTGGATGACTTCTAAAGAAGCTAAAGAATACGGAATGATAGATGAAGTTCTAGAAGGAAAGAAATGATCACGACAGGACTCGAACCTGTAACCTACTGCTTAGAAGGCAGTTGCTCTATCCATTTGAGCCACGTGATCTAATTGCAGATCGGGGTAGCAGGATTTGAACCTACGATCTCCTGGTCCCAAACCAGGCGCGATAACCAAACTACGCTATACCCCGTTTTTGCGGAGAATGTGGGATTCGAACCCACGCGGTATTTTATATACCGACAGTTTAGCAAACTGTTCCGTTAACCACTCCGGCAACTCTCCCTAAAAAATACAAATCTAAAGTAGATCTATTAAATAAACAAATAATTAGGGGTTAGGATATTCTATTCTAGTATGGTAAATATTTATTAGTTTTTTTTTAAGAACTTTTTTTATTTTTTCTATTTCTTTTAAAGTGATGTCCGCGTTAGAAAACTGATTTTCTTTTTTTTGTTTATTAATAACATTTTCTACCAAGTTTTCCAAATCTTTAGAAGATGGATTTTTAATACTTTTCGAAGCTGCTTCTACAGAGTCTGCTATCATAACAATAGCCGTTTCTTTGGAAAAAGGCTTAGGACCAGAATATTGGAATTGTTTTTTATCCACTTTTATATTTGGAAATTTTTCTTTTTGTTTTTCGTAAAAATAATGAATAATACTATTTCCATGATGTGTACGTATAAAATCAGTTACAGAATCAGGCAAATAATATTTTTTTGCTAGATCAATTCCAATTGGAACATGTTCTAAAATAATTTTTGCACTTTCTTTTGGACTTAATCTTTCATGTGGGTTAATTATATCATGTTGATTTTCAATAAAAAATTTTGATTTTTTTATTTTTCCTATATCATGATAAATAGATCCTATTCTTACCAATAATGAATGTGCTCCAATAGAAACAGCTGCTTCTTCTGCAAGATTTGCTACTGTTAAAACATGTTGTAAAGTTCCTGGTGCTTTTTGAGATAATAATCTTAATATAGGAGTGTTCGTGTCCGATAATTCTAATAATGAAATATCAGAAGTAAGATTTAATAATTTTTCGAAAAGGAATATTAATGGATGAACAAATAAAGTTAAAACTCCATTAAAAAAGAATAATGAAAAAGTATGCAAAGAAATTTTTTCTAAAGACCCTTCACTAATTAAAGTAAGTGAACTAAAAGTAATTATATAAGTAATAGTTATTTTTCCCACAGCAATAAAAAGGTTCGCCATTTTATAAATGTTTTTTTTTGTTAACAAGACTAAAAAACCTGTAGTGACTTGAAGGAAAGTAAATTCAAAACTATTTGGTGTAATTAAGGACAACAATAAAATACTTGTTAAGTGAATAATAATGCTTAAGTGAAAATTGAAAAAAGCGCGAATGCTTATAGGAAGTACACAAAAAGGGATTAAATATAATATTTTGGAATTATATTTTAAAATTATAATAGTAATCAATGAGATAAGAAATATATTAATAATTAAAAAATTCATCTCTCTATTATTATGAAATATCTTATTTTGAAAATAAAAAATATATAATATAAATAGAGTGAAGATCATACTAATTATGAAAAAATATCCTATAAGAAGACAATAATCTTTTTTTTTATTCCATACTTTATTTTCATATTCTTTTTTGAAAGAAGATAGAACTTGAAATTGATTTTCATCTATTATTTCATTATTTCTGATAATTTTATCTCCTTTTGCAAAAGAATATTTTATTTTACTGATAGATTTAATTTTTTCATGATAAAAAAATTCAGTATAATTTTGGTTATAAAAAAAATTTGGAACAATAATTTTTTTTAAAATTCTTTTTATAATTTTTGCACGATAACTATTATTATTCAATAAATTTTTCTCAATAATATTATTTACCTTTTTGTAAGTATAAATTTTTTTGCATAAAATTGGAATCCATTTTTTGTTTTTTTGAAAAAAAATTATAGAAATCTTATTCTGTTCCGGAATAAAATCTATATATCCATATTTATACACAGTATTTACTGTTTTATAAACAATTCTGGAATAATATTTACTTTTTTTTAGAAATTTAATTTTTTTTAGCTTTTTTTTTATGTTTTTAACTATTTTTTTGTTTTGAACAAAAAATAGTTTCTGATCTTCTCTCAATTTTTTTATTTCTAAGTCTAAATCTTGACTATTTTTTTGAACAACAAAGCCAAATGGAGAAAATAAATCTCTATAAGTCCAATTTTTTCCCTTTGAAAATTCATATTGAAAAATATCTTTTTTTGGGAAAAAAAATGTCAATGATAAGACTACAATAATTGGGATTAAAATCTTATCTGCAATATTTTTATATGTATAAAACTTTAAGAAGCTAGCCATTGCCTAAAAAATTGAAACTATGCAATTTTTTCGGAAGGATGAAATTCTGATTTTAAGAAGAAGTATCAAACAATTATAATAATTATCAATTATGTTATGATAATATCATTATGTTTTTTTTTATAAGATGATTGATTTTTTTGTAAAATATTGGATAATAATCTGTTTTCATCATTAATACTTTCTTCCAAACAAATAGTAGATTCCGTTCTAAGAACCCCTTTTATCTCTCCAATTTTAGAAATAACATCTCTAGCATCTGAAGGATCTCTAGCAATAATTCTGCAAAAAAGATTGTATTTTCCTGATGTGATATATAATTGGACTACATTAGGAATTTTTTTTAATTCTTCTTTTACTAATTTAGATTCTCGTGAATCTGATAAAATTCCAACAAAAGCTATTAAATGAAAACCCAAAGATTCATATCCAATAATCAAAGTACTTCCCTTTATAATACCTGCATCTTCTAATTTTTTTACTCTGACATGAACAGTTCCAACGGATAGTGGCTTGATTTCTTTACTAATCTGTTTACTGATTTCTGTATATGGGGTTCTAGCATTTATATTTAATTTTCTGACAATGGTATTGTCTATTTCATCTGTATTATATCTTAGAATCATTTTTTTATTTTTTTTGAATAAAGGTATTAAAAATACCAAGATACAAAACTTTCTTTTGAAGAAATAGGTTCTTGTTTTTCAATAAGTAATCTTATATTTTTATCATTCGATAGATTTTTGTTCTTATGATATAAAGAAAAAAAATAATTGAACGTTTCTTTTTTTTGAAAGAAATTAAAATTTAAAGATTGATTGATATATGAATCTAATAATATTTTCTTTAGTTTTTTTAAAAAAAATTCGAGAACAGAAAAGTATAAAAAATTTTTTATGGTCTCATTTTTTAGAAAAAATTTTCCTAATATTAGAATGGATAAAAATTGTATTGTTTTTTCTTCAAAAGAGTTCAGTTTACTAAATAATTTTTTTTGAGTTTCTTCATTACTTTTAGGAAATAAAATTTCCATATTAATATTAGGTTTTTGTATTTTTCCATAAATATTGATTCTTAATTCTGCAAATATCATTCCCTTATGAGGTTTTTCAGATTCTGTAAAATTTATATACTCAGAAATTTTTGAGACAGACTTGGTCTCATAAGCAATTAAATTGATATTGGATTGATCAAAATTATTTTTCCAAGTAATAAAACCTCCTGGTTTTATTTTAAATTCTTTTTCCAATTTTAGAATTGGTATTTTTTCTCGGATAGAAAAATGATATAATCCATCTATTACAAAATATTTTCCACTGGTTTCAACATTTTTTTTATATGTTTTTCTTAAAGAAAGAGAACCTTCTCCTTTTAATTCAATAAAATTTTCTAAATTTTCGTCTAAAAATATTGATACTTTTGTGTTTCTTTTTACATTTGTTTTAATGTCTATTAATAAAAAATCATTATCTCCCTTGTGATTTCGGTTTTGATTTTTTTGATTTTGAAATTTTTGACCTTTTGGATTAATGTATAAATGAGAAGAACTTAAAATTTTTCCATTTTTCATAGAAACGTGAACTTTATTTTCTTTTTTCGTTATTTGAATTTTTCCATGAGTCAATATTTTTCCAAATAAAAAACGATCTCGTTCTCCATATGTATCTAAAACAAGTAAATTTTTTGTGTTTATAGATAATTCAAAATTCCATTTGATAAAATTTTTGTGTAAAAAACATCCATTTATATATCCTTGAGTATTATATTTAGTATCCTTAAAATAAGAAGAAGATAATGAAATACAGGATTCAGAAACGATATTTACATAAGATTTACTTGTGATTTCATAATCTGTATTTATAGAATTTATTTTGATTCCAAACTTTTTAAGTTCTAATCTTCCAAAATAATGAGGATTGTCTATATTTCCAAATATTTTTATTTTTCCTGTCAAAAAACCTCTTGCTTCACTATTCATTTTTTTCCAAAAAAAGGAAAAATTATCCATTTTTAAGTTTTTAACATTGATATTTAAATCGAGTATGGATTGATTTTTTGATTCGTTGTTAATATTTCCATTTATTTTCAATATGTCATGAGTATTTTTTTTAAGAACTCCATTAATCTTATAATTTTTATCCTTATGAAAGGAATGAACATAAAAGTTTCCTAAAATTTTTTTTCCAATTGAAAAATCGGAAATTTTTACATGTAAATTAGGTTCAATTTGATTATATTTTCTTTTATAGGAAAAAAAACCGTTTAAGAAACCATCTATATTATTTTTAAATATTATTTTTTTTAACTGCACGTCTTTGAAATAAAATTGAAATGTTTTTTCTTTTTTTTCAATAAAATCCGCGTTCACAATAATTTCTTGTTTTTCTGAAGATAAAATAATATTTTTTATGGTATATCTTCTTTTAATGAGGTCTATTTTTATTATTCCCAAATTATTATTAATCTTCCAATCATATCCATTGATGCTTAATTTAGAAAGTAAAGGGAAAAAAATGAATAAATTTTTTTTATTCTTACAAATGAAATTCAATATTTGTTCTTTGTATTTTTGTTTTTTTAACTTTAATAAAAATTTAGAATTAATCATCCAAAAATTTTCTAGACTCAAAATAGATACATTTATTTTCTTTGAAAAAAAATCTTTGTAAGTAATTTTTTCTGTATCAATTTTTATCCATTTTCTAAAAGAAGAAGAATTAACTATTATAAATAGTTTTTCAAAATAAATTCCATTCCATTGGACTGATTCTGTAAAAAAAATTGTTTTAAATACGTTCTTCTCTTTTTTTCCTGAAATTCGAATATCAGAAAAAGTATTTCTATCTTTTTTCTGTTTTATGAAATTGAAAAAGGATTTTTTTATCAGAAAATTAAAATTCACGTATTCTATCTCTTTTTTGCAGGAATTTTTTAATTCAAAAATATCTTTTGGGATAATAGTTAATAAATGTTCCCATTTAAAATGTCCATAAATCTGACCAATTATCATATCATATATATTGATACTAATTTTTTTAAATTTTTGATTATTGATTAACATTACTTTAATTCCTTTGTGAACTCGATTTTTATAGTCATCTATTCTTAAATAGATTTTATTGAAGTGTGAATGAATTTTTCCTTTTAAATTAATTTGATATCCTGAATGAGAGAGAAACAGATTTAAAAAAAATTTTGATAGATTTCCTTTTAAATTAATAAAAATCCAAAAATCAGATAATAAATATTTATTTATAAAAAGAGGAATACCTGATGGAATTAAAAAAAAACTTTTTTTCTTGTCTTTGAATAAAACTTTGAATAAAAAAAGAAGATATTTTTTTTCGATTGTAATTTTACTTACATATTTAACATCATGATTATGACTCATAAAATTAATATAAGTTGATACTTTAGCTGCCAAAAAATGATTTTGAATAATTCCTTCTATTTTTAAACTTTTTTTCCCTTCTCCAATTTTTTCTCTAAAAATTAAATTCCCTTTGTATATCCATTTTTTTAAATTCAAATTAACTTCTTTTATAAAATTTAATTTTGAATGGAAGTTGTATGGAATTATTTGACTTATTTGATGAGGATAAAATTGAATAAAAGATTTAAAAAATTTAATCTCTTTCCATTCTTGATTTAAAGAAATATAAATACTCTTTGCAAACAATCTATTTTCTTGTAAATCCTTTATAAAAATATTAGAAAGAAAAAGTCTTTTATTCAGACCATTAAATTTTCCGTTTATATTTCCTTGAATAAATAATCTAAAATTAGAAGACCATTTTTTGGAAAAAAATATTCCTAAATCAGGTCCTAATTTTGATCCTTTAAAAATTTCACATCGTATGCTTTTTTTGGAAAAAAATTCTTTATTTTTTTCATATTCATATTTATCGTCATTGAAAATAGAAAAGGATCCTTTTAGAAAACTATTGGATGTTTTTATAAAAAAGTCACGAATTTCTAATTTTGCAGGATAATCATATGTTAAATTGCAAAACAAGTTTTTTATGCAAAATTTTTTTTTATTTATAAATTCTTGAGATTGAAAAGAAAAAATAGAAGCTTTTATTTTTCGATTTTTGATTTGAATATTTTTTATATAACTAGAAAAGAAATGATTGAATTTTTTTTTGGAATCTATATAGATCAAATGAGATTTATTTATCCTTAGCTTAGAACAAGTAATTATTTTGATATTCATTTTATTTGATTCTTGATTCAGAAAAATATTTCTGATAAAAAAAAGGATATTATTTTCTTTTTCTTTGAAATATTTTCTGATAAAAAAAGAAGAATTGTCAATAATTAAATTTTTTATATTTAAATATCTAGAATTGATAAAAATAAAACGAAATAAATTATTAATGGATATTTTACATTGAGATAAATGAATAAAAGAAAAATGATGATGATCTCTAATTTTGACATCATAAAAAATAAGTTCTTTTTCAAAAAAATTAAATGAAATGTGTTTTATTGAAATTTCATTTCCTAATTTTTCTCTTACTTTTTTCAAAAAAAACGTTGATACTTTTTCTTGTACTTTTTTTTGATCATAAATATTTATAATCAATAATGCCAATGAAAAAATCAAAAAAATTATTATTTTTTTTCTGGTAAAAAATTTATACAAAAAAGCATTGTTCATTTTCAAAGATATTGTTATTTTATTATGAAAAAAAAACCTATTATTATCGGGATAGAATCATCATGTGATGAAACGGCTGTTTCTATTATTAAAAATAGAGATGTCTTATCTAATATTATCATTCATCAAGATATCCATAAAAAATATGGAGGTGTAGTTCCAGAATTAGCTTCAAGACTACATGAAAAAAATATTATTACAGCTGTAAATCAGTCAATAGATTCAGCAAGAATTAAAAAAAATCAAATTGATGCTGTTTCCTTTACTTTAGGACCAGGATTGATAGGATCTTTATTAGTAGGGGCTTCTTTTGCAAAGTCTTTTTCAATGGGGTTAGAGATTCCTTTATTAACTGTAAATCATGTACAAGCCCATATACTTGCTCATTTCATAAAAAATGCTAATATGAACAATTCTTATCCTAAATTTCCATTTTTAGGTTTAGTCATAAGTGGAGGACATACTCAACTTGTGAAAGTGAATGATTTTTTTCAAATGGAAATATTAGGATCTACTTTAGATGATTCTATAGGGAATACTTTGGATAAAGTAGCTAGAATATTGGGTTTTCATTATCCTGGAGGCCCTATGATAGAACTTTTTTCTAAAAATGGAAATTGTAATAAATTTGTTTTTTCAAAACCATCAGTAAATGGGTTAAATTTCAGTTTTAGTGGATTCCAAAGTAATGTTTTACAATTTTTCAAAAAAAAATTAAAAAAAAATCCATTGTTTATAAAACAAAATATATCTGATATTTGTGCTTCTATCCAGAGAATAATAGCAGAAATTCTTTTAGAAAAAGTTCAAAAAGCAACTTTAAAAACTGGAATTTATAGAATAGTTTTAGCAGGTGGGGTCTCCGCAAATTGTGAAATTAGACGAATGTTTATATCTTTTGCAAAAGAAAACAAAAAATGTGAAATCTTTATTCCAAAGAAAAAATATACCACGGACAATGGAGCGATGATAGCTATTACAGGACTATTAAAATATGAAAAAAATTTATTTGATTCGATTCATGTTTCTCCATATTCTAAATTTAAAACATTTTAAAAATATATACATGTACTAAGTACATGTACATATCAAATTTCTATCTCCGTATCCATCATCAACACGACAAACTGATGGCCAAAATTTCCTTTTTCTAACCCAAAATAATGGATATGCAGCTTTTTCTCTACTATAAGAATATTTCCAATCATTATTAGTTAGCAATTCTATACTGTGCGGAGCGTTTTTGAATACATTTTCTTTTTTAGAAAATTTACCATCTTCGATTTCTTGAATTTCTTTTCGTATATTGATAAGTGTTTCAATAAAACGATCTAATTCTTCTTTAGATTCACTTTCCGTAGGTTCTATCATCATACATCCTTCTACAGGAAAAGATATAGTAGGAGCATGATATCCGTAATCCATCATTCTTTTTGCTATATCTACAATCTCTATTCCTAGAGATTTGAACATCCTACAATCTATAATTAATTCGTGTGCCACTGCATTGTTTTTTCCTACATATAATATGTTATAAAATCTTTTTAATTTTTCTTTTATATAATTTGCATTCAGTATAGATATTTCTGTACACTTTCTAAGTCCATCTGGACCTAATAAACGAATATAAGCATAGGAAATTGTAAGAATCAAAGAGGATCCATATGGAGAAGAGGATATCGTCAATTTATCTTTTTCTCCTTTTTCAAAAAAAGGATGATCAGGAAGAAAAGGCTTCAAATGTGAAGAGACACAAATAGGACCCATTCCAGGGCCTCCTCCACCATGAGGAATAGCAAAAGTTTTATGAAGATTTAGATGACAAACATCCACTCCCAAATGTGCTGGTTTTATTAAACCAACTTGAGCATTCATATTTGCTCCATCCATGTATACTTGCCCTCCATTTTCATGAATGATATCTATGATTTCCTGAATATTTATTTCATATACACCGTGAGTAGAAGGATAAGTGATCATTAAAACAGATAAAAAATTTTTATATTCTTTCACTTTTTTGAATAAATCATTTCTATCAATAGACCCATCATTTTTTGTAGAAATTAAAATAACTTTCATTCCTGCCATGTTTGCTGAAGCCGGATTCGTTCCATGAGAAGAAGAAGGAATTAATGCTATATTCCTTTTTGACTCTTGTAATGAATGATGATAAGATTTTATAACCATAAGTCCAGCATATTCTCCCTGAGCACCTGAATTAGGTTGTAAAGAGACTCCAGAAAATCCAGTTATTTCTTTTAAATATTTTTTTAAATTATGAATGACAAAGTGATATCCCATTGCTTGTTGATCAGGAACAAAAGGATGAACATTCCTCCATTCATGTTGGCTTAAAGAAAATAATTCCGTAGAAGCATTCAGTTTCATAGTGCATGAACCAAGCGGAATCATAGAATGATTTAAAGAAAGATCTTTTCTTTCTAGTCGTTTTATATAACGCATCAATTCATTTTCTGAATAAAATTTATGAAAAATTTCATGTTTCAAAAAATCAGAAGTTCTTTTTAAAGAACTAGGAATTTTATGTTTTTCATGAATTTTTTTTATATCATCATATTTTTTTCTTTTTTTATAAATAGAAACTTCATGAAATATGGATAAAATATGATCTATATCTTCTTTACATGTGGTTTCATCTAAAGTAATGGTTATATGATTTCTATCTACATACCTAAAATTGGTTTTTTTCCGATCTGAAACTTTTTTTAGTTTCTCTATAAAATCAGTTTTTATTCTAATAGTATCAAAATAAAATTTGTTTACTTGATAAAGATTATTTATATTATTAACCAATAAAAATTCTAATTTTTTAGCATATTCATGAATGCTTTTAGCTATTTCTATTAATCCTTCTTTTCCATGATATAAAGCATACATAGAAGCCATTATAGCAGGCAAAACTTGTGATGTACAAATATTTGAAGTTGCTTTTTCTCTTTTTATATGTTGTTCTCTAGTTTGTAAAGCCATGCGAAATGCTTTTCTGTTTTGCCTATCTATAGACATTCCAATTATTCTACCAGGAATAAAACGTTTATATTTTTCATGAGTAGAAAAAAAAGCAGCGTGAGGTCCACCATATCCCATAGGAACCCCAAAAGATTGGCTAGATCCTACAACAACATCAGCCCCCCATTCTCCAGGAGGTTTCAATAAGGATAAAGATAAAATATCTGCAGAAACAATTACTGATATATTGTTTTTTTTTGCATATTCAATTGTTTCACCATAATCATATATTTCACCTAAACAAGAAGGATAAGAAATAATCAATCCAAATATATTTTCCACTTTATATTTATTTTTCAGAAAATTCTTATGACTATCTCTTATAATGTGTATTCCTAAACCAAAACATCTTGTTTTTAAAACTGCAAAAGTTTGTGGAAGAATTTCGTCTGAAACAAAAAATGAATAGTTATTATTGATCTGTTTCCTTTTTATTTTTTCTTGAAAAATCATAAACATTGCATCTGCAGCAGCTGTAGATTCATCTAACATGGATGCATTACTTATTTTCATTCCAGTAAGATCAGAAATCATAGTTTGAAAATTGATCAAAGCTTCTAAACGTCCTTGAGATATTTCTGATTGATAAGGAGTATAAGGAGTATACCAACTTGGATTTTCTAAAATATTTCTTTGAATAACGCTTGGAGTAATAGTATTCCGGTATCCTAATCCTATATAGGAACGGTAAATTTTATTTTTTTTACTGATTTTATCAATGTGTTTTAAATATTGATATTCAGAAATAGAATTTGGTAGATTTAATTTCTTTTTTAAACGTATTTCTTTAGGTATAGTTTTTTTGATAAAATCCTTAATAGAGGAACATTGCAATTCTTTCAACATCTCGTTAATTTCATAACAAGACGGTCCTATATGTCTGTGATAGAATTTTTTTTTTCTGACGTAATCCTCTTTCATAAAAATAGAAATTGTGTTTATCTTTAAAGATTACAAATTTAGGTAAATATTTAAGCTAACCTAAAATTAATAACATACAAAGTAAAAAAAAGAACATGAAAGTTACTATTATTGGAGCAGGAAACGTAGGAGCCTCTTGTGCTAGTCTATTAGCTCAAAAAGATATAGTTAAAAAAATTGTTTTATTAGATATTAGAGAAAAATTTACTGAAGGAAAAAGTTTGGACATTTCTCAAATGCTTACTCTTGTAAGATCAAATACTCAAGTAATTGGAATTACTAATGATTATTCAAAATCAGAAAATTCTGAAATAGTTGTTATCACTTGTGGTCTTCCTAGAAAACCTGGAATGAGTAGAGACAATCTTGTTCAGACTAATGCAGAAATTATTCGTACTGTTACGAAAAAATCTATTTTTTTTTCTCCAAAAGCTAAATTTATCATTGTATCAAATCCATTAGATGTCATGGCATACGTTAGTTATATTACTGCTAAAATTGATTCATCTCGTGTAATTGGAATGGCTGGAATATTAGACTCTACAAGATATCGTTATTTTTTATCGAAGAAATTAAAATTATCATCTCACGATATACAATCCTTATTATTAGGAGGACATGGAGATACAATGGTCCCTTTATATAGATACACTTCTATATCTGGAATCCCCATACAAGAATTTATATCAGAAGAAGAAAATAACGTTATTGTTGAAAAAACAAAAAAAGGAGGAGAGGAAGTAGTCAATTTATTAGGCACATCTGCTTGGATGGCTCCTGGGGCCTCTGTTGTACAAATGGTAGAAGCTATTTTAAAAGATTCTAAACGTATTTTTTCATGCTCAGCTTTTTTGAAAGGAGAGTATAATTTAAAAAATATATATTTGGGAGTTCCAGTTATTTTAGGAAAATCTGGAATAGAAAAAATTATAGAATTGCAATTAAATGAAAAAGAAAAAAATCTTTTAACTCAGTCTGCTAATCATGTAAAAAAAATGATAGATAGATTGAAATATTTTTAGATTTTCAAAAAATGTAGAAATTAGAAAAAATTTTTATTTTTCTATAAATACTAGCAATTCTCCTTTTCTGTAATTTATTTCTATTCTTTCTCCATCAGATTCGTTTCTGATACCTATATTTTTCCCTATTTTTAAAAAACCTTTTTTGATAGGATACTTAAGACCATGAGTTTGTAACCCTTCTACTTCAGGAAATGGAAACAAAGAGACCTTCTTATTTTTTTTCTGATAAAAAAAAGTTTTTTTATCAGAAAAAAAATAAGAATGATATTTGTCATGAAATATAATAGACAATTTTTTTTTATATTTTAAAGCCGTAGATAAATTTCCCAAAAAATGATCTTGCTCTCTTCCACTAGCGCCCCAAACATTGATATTCAAAAATCCTTTCTGATAAATTATATTTAGAGCTTTTTCAAAATCAGTGTATTTTTGATCATAAGCAGTCAAAAAATTGTTCCCTAAAGGAATATTTTTTTTTAAAAGAGAGTCAAAATCTCCGATGATGTAATCCACTGAAATTCCTGATTTATTTAAGTAATAAAAAGCCCCATCAACAGCAAATATTTTTTTATAAAAAGAAAAATTTTTCCATAAAAAAGGAGGAGGCTCTCCATTCAGAAATAGTCCTACTTCTGGATTTTTAAAACGATGATTCATTTTTATAAAACGATTTACGATTTCCTAAATAAACTTTTTTTACCAAAGAATCTTGCATTATTTCCATAGTTAATCCATGTTTTAAAATCTCACCTTCAAACATTAAATAAATTCTATCTGTTATCGTAAAAATTTCTTGCACGTTATGATCTGTAATTAATATTCCTATATTTTTTTTCTTCAGAGAAATAATAATTCTTTGCAACTCTTCTATAGCTATTGGATCTATTCCAGAAAAAGGTTCATCTAAAAGAATAAACTGAGGATTTGTAGACAGACATCTGGCTATTTCGGTACGTCTTCTTTCCCCTCCAGAAAGAAGATCCCCTCGATGAGTTTTTATATGTTGTAACCCCAGTTCTTCAATTAGTTTTTCTGTTATTTTTCTTCTTTCTTTATAAAATTTTTTTTGCATTTCTAATATGCACAAAATATTGTCTTCTACAGATAACTTTCTAAATATAGAAGGTTCTTGCGACAAATATCCAATTCCTTTTTTAGAACGTTGATACATTGGTTTTTCTGTAATATTTTCTTCACAAAGAAAAATTTTTCCTTGATCCGGCTTTATAAGTCCTACTATCATATAAAAAGAAGTTGTTTTTCCGGCTCCATTGGGCCCAATTAATCCTACTATTTCCCCTTTATTTAATTTAAAAGAAACATTTTTAACTACATATTTTTTTTTATATTTTTTATATAGATTTTTAGCCATTAAAGTCATAATATTATAATTTTTTTGTATTATTAGTTATTGGAATAAAAAATTAATCTGATGAAAAAAAGTCTCAAAAAATATTCTTTATTTTTCTTCTTTTTCTTCATATTCATAATATATAGGAATCATTTTTCTTATTCTTTTGAAAAATTAGGAGGAATTTATGCCATAATAGGAGATGAGATTATTTTAGATTCAGAAATAAAAACTAAGAACCAAAAAAACTGTTTAGATGATCTTTTGATTGAAAAACTAATGCTTTACCATGCAAAAAAAGATTCAAGTATACAAATCATAGATCAAGAATTAGAATTGAAAACCCAAGAATTATTTTCAGAAATGAGTAATAAATATGCAGATCAAGAAGAATTTTTAATACAATTTAGGAAAAAAAACTTTATTCAAAAATTAACAGAAACAGTCAAAAATCATCAATATATAGAAAAATTTTATCAAAAAATAACGGATAATATAGAGATATCTCCTCAAGAAGTGAAATATTTTTTTACTAAAAACAAGAATAAAATTCCTTTCGTTCCCAAAAAAATGTATATTTCTTATATAGTTTTTTATCCAAAATTAAGTCAAATTAATAGAAAAAAAATTACCGACTCTTTAAAAAAAATTAAAAAAGAAATCCATTCTGATATGGATTTTTCTATTCAAGCTATTTTGTTCTCTGAAGAGAATTATTCAGCATGGAATGGAGGGTTAATTCAAGGAATTAAAATAAATCGTCTTTCAAAAGAATTTAAACGTGTAGTTCTCTCTTTATCAGAAGAGGAAATATCTGAACCTTTTGAAACTGACTTAGGGTTTCATTTAATTAAATTGAATAAAAAAAGAAATGATGAAGTTGATATAAGACATATTTTAATTAAACCTAAATATACGAAAGATGAATTGAGAGAAACAAAATCATTTGTAGATTCGATTAAAAAAAGAATTGAAAATCTAAATTTTGAAAATTTGATGAACAAAGAAAAAGACAATCAAATTGTGAATTATTCAATATGGAATAATATTTGGGTTGAAGAAAATCAACTATCAAAAAACATGAAAAAAACATTAGATATTTTAAAAAAAGGAAAAATTTCTAATCCTTATCAAGAAATTGTAAACGGAAAAGAAGCATTTTTTATAGTCAAATTATTAGATAGCATTCCTTCTCATCCTATTTCTTTTGAAACAGATTATACAAGGTTAAAAACCCTTGTAAAAGACATGAAAAAAAAAGATATAATAAAAAATTGGGCAAAAAAAACATTAAAAAAAACTTATATTAAGTGTCCTTAATTTTCTTTTTGAAAAGATTCTTTATATAATTCTGCATAATATCCATTAAGTTGAATCAACTCTTGATGAGTTCCTTTTTCTACGATACATCCCTTATCTAGGGCTAATATTTTATCAGAATTTTCTAATGTAGAAAGACGGTGCGTAATAATGATCGAAGTTTTATGTTTGGTTAGAAAATCTGTAGCATGATAAATTTTTTTTTCTAACTCCTTATTTAAAGAAGCTGTAGCTTCATCTAATATAAGAATAGAATAAGGATGCATTTGAACTCTTAAAAAAGAAATTAATTGTTTTTCTCCAAGTGATAAAAAACCTCCTCTTTCTTTTACGATATATTGATAACCATCAGGAAATGATGTAATAAAATTATGAATTCCTATCTTTTTTGCCATATTTTCTATTTTATCAATACTAATTGAAGGATCACCTAGTGTAATATTATTTATAATAGAATCATTAAATAAAAATGTATCTTGTGTAACTACCTTTATATGAGATCTTAAATTTTCTAATTCTATATCTTGAATAGAATGTCCATCAATCCAAATATTCCCTTTATTAATTTCATATAATCTAGAAATTAAATGAGTAATCGTAGATTTTCCGGATCCTGTAGCTCCTACTATAGAGACCTTTTCTCCAGGTTGAATTTCAAAAGAAATTCCATTTAAAACCATTTCGTTTTCAATATATGAAAAATGAACATTATTAAATACAATATGTCCTTTTAGGTTTCTTAAACGCAAGTTCCCCTTATTAATGATGATTTCATCAGAATTTAATATAGAAAATATTCTTTCTATCCCGGCAATTCCTCTTTGTATAATATTAAATCGATCTGCTATTTGTCGCATAGGACGAAAAAGAAGATAGATAAAAAAAATAAAAGCAATAATTTGCCCTGGTTTTACATTTCCTTTTTCAATTGCATGAAATCCTCCATAAAATATAACAATACTTATTGTCACTGCAGAAACAAGTTCTACGATAGGAAAAAAAATAGAAAAGTAAAAAATAGTCTTAAAATGAGCATTCATCAATTCACAATTGATAGACTTAAATTTTAAGTATTCTTCTTTTTCTTTATGAAAAAGTTGAATAACAGACATTCCTATAATGTTTTCTTGCAAAAAACTATTCAAACGTGAAGTTTGTACTCGTTCTTCATGAAAAGTTTTTTTTAGTGTTTTTTGAAAAAATCGAGTGAGGATATACATAAAAGGAATAGTAAAAAAAACAATGAAAGATAATTTTTTATGTACTGTAAACATTATTATTATAATCATAACAATTCTTAAAACGTCTCCAGAAACAAGTAAAATTCCATCATTAAATATGACAGTTATAGTTTCTATATCTGATATGGAATAAGATACTAGTTTTCCTATTGGAGTTTTATTAAAGAAAGAATTTTTAAAATGCAACAGTTTTTCAAATAAAAGAATTCTTATTTTTTCAATAACATTTTGAGCTAATACATTCGAGAGATATAATAAAATAAAATGAAATATGCTTTCTAAGAAAAGAAGGAGAAGAATCAACATCAATATATTTTTCAGTCCAAAGAAATCCTTATAAAGGATATGAATATCTATAGCTTTTTGGATTAACTTGGGACGATAAGCAGAAATAAAAGATATTAATACAGAAGTAATAATTGTTGCTATCAATATTAATTTATAATCTAAACTAATTTTGATAAGCTGTTTCAAGTAAGATCCTTTCATTTTTAAATTTTCTTTCATAAAAAAATATCTTCTGGATAAATAATTCTGGTAAGAAATAGTCCGCATGCAGGAACTATTGATCTACAATAATTAGAATTTTTAGATTCTATGATTTTGACAAATTCACTAATGCTAATTTTGTTTCTTCCAACATCAATAAGTGTACCAATAATGCATCTAACCATAGATCTTAAAAATCTATTAGATTCAATAGTAAAACAGAAGAGATCATTATCAATAGACCAACAGGCATGACTGATTTTACATATATTATTTCCCGTTTCAGAAGTTTTTTTTTTGCAAAAAGAACTAAAATCTTTATATCGCATTAATTCCTTAGAAGCTATATTCATTCGATGAATATTTAATGGATAAAAACAATACCAAGAAAAATCTTGAAAAAATGGGTTTTTTTTACGTGTTAAATAATATTTATACGTTCGTTTTATAGCATTAAATCTTGCATGAATATTTTCTTTTACTGGAAAAATATTTAATACTTTAATAGATTTTGGTAGAAAAATATTTAATTTTTCTATTAAGTTATTAGTAATTTTTCCTTCATAATCAAAATGCGCAAACATTTGCTTAGCATGTACTCCTTTATCTGTTCTTCCAGCACCTATGACATTGATAGACTTTTTTAACAATTTAGATAAACAATATTCTAAATTTCCCTCTACTGTACTTCCTTTTTTTTGGATTTGCCATCCATAAAAATATTTACCATTATAAGCTAATTCAATGAAAAATCTCAATTACATTATTTTTTTTTAAGTTGATTTAAACTTTCAATAATAATAGAACATCCTTTTTCAATTTCTTTTTTTGTGACAGTCAATGGAGGAGATATACGTAATGAATGACTGTGAAATAAAAAACGAAATAAAATTAATCCTTTATTGATACAATTTTGTAATAATTTTTCCACTGAATTTTTATCTCTTAATTCAAAAGACAAAATAAGCCCTTTTCCATTAATACTTTCTATTTCATCATGAACTAAATATTTTCTAAACCACTTTTCTTTCATAGACACTTGTTCCATTATATTAGAATTTATTAATTGATCTAAAGTAGCTAAAGAAGCTGAAGCAGAAACAGCATTTCCTCCAAAAGTAGTTAAATGTCCTAAGGGATAAGTGTCACAAAAAGTCTTCATAATTTTATCAGATGAAATAAACCCACTAATAGGCATCCCTCCTCCCATTCCTTTTCCCATTATTAAAATATCAGGAACTATTCCATAATGTTCAAAAGCGAAAAGTTTTCCTGTTCTTCCAAATCCAGTTTGGACTTCATCAAGAATCATTAAAGTCTTTTTTTTATTACACTCTTCTCTTACTTTTTTTAAAAAAGAATCATCAGGCAATACAATTCCATTGGAACACTGAATTGTTTCTAAAATGATACAAGCTGTTTTTTCTGATATAGAAGAAACCAGTTCTTCTATATGATTAAATGTTATAAATTTAACTAAAGGAAGCAATGGTCTAAAAGGTCTTTTATTTTCTTCATTTCCCATAATACTCATAGATCCATGAGTACTACCATGGTAAGCCCATTTGCAAGAAATAATCTCTTCTCTTCCAGTATAACATTTAGCTAATTTTAAAGCACCTTCTACTGCTTCTGTTCCAGAATTAACTAAATAAGTAGTAGTAAGTGGATTTGGAGTATTTTTTGCTATTTCTTTGCAAAGTTTTACACAAGGGTTTTGTATAAATTCTCCATAAACCATAGTATGTAAATATTTATCTACTTGTTTTTTTATAGCTTCTTTTATTATTTTATTTCCGTGTCCTAAAATATTTACGGAAACACCTGCCACAAAATCTAAATATTTTTTTCCATTATTTCCATAAATATAGTTTCCATCAGCATAATCTACCATAATTTTCATGGGAGAAGGAGTGATTTGAGTTTGATATTGAAAAAAATCCTTTTCTAATTCTTTCATAAGAATTTAGTTTTATTTTGTTTTATTTTTTCGATTTCTTCTTGTTCTAAATGATTTTCTTTTCTGTATTTCTCTATTTCTTTGTCCACAAGAAAATTTTTATATGCATTGGGCTTTTCTTTTTCTTTCCAATAGAATTTGGAAAGAAAAAGAAATTCATTGGGAGTTTTTTCAGATATAGGAATTAATTCTGAATAGGCCTGTTCTGCACAAGAAATATTTCTTATTTTTTTTTCTATATCTAAATATAATGAGAGCATTCCACAAGAAGATTTATTCATTAACTTATTTTCTTTAGAAGAAAGAAAAATAATGCTATTAATATTTCCTTGAATGGAAATTTTTTCCAAAATATTTTTTTCATTAAAAAAACCAATCATGAGATCTCCTTCTACTTGATTAAATTCTTTTGAATTTATTTTTTCTATATAAAAAGCATTTTTTATAATTTTTATGGTTTTCAAAAAATATTCATCTTTTTCTTGAAAAGAAATATAGATGGATTTACCAGTTATTTGTTGGTTCTGAAACCAAAAAATAGGATTTCCATCAAATTGAATGTAATCATTTGAAGATTCATAATTTAAAACACTAGATTTTCCTTGAATAGATTCATTCAAAAAAAAACTTTCAACAGAAAAAGCTTGAATTAAATATGAAGAATTTTTTTTAAAATTCATCTTTAAAATATCTGAATAAATAAGAAAAGAATTTTTCTTCGAAATTCTTACTATTTTTGGATTTTTTTTTAAAATCAAAGAATTATTATTAAAATCAAACTTTCCATATCCACCCATCAAAAAATATTTTTTTTTTAAATCTTCTAATAAAAAATTTCTAATAAATCCATATTTTTTTTTCTCATCAAAAAACAGATATTTTCCTTTTATAATTTTTTCATTATAATGAATACTAATATACTTTTCTAATAGAAATATTTTTTTTTGAATAAAAAACAACGCTTTTTTAACATAGATAAAGTTATCTGAATTATCATTTTGTGTGATAAGAGCAGAATCATTGAAATTTATTTTGTTTTTCTTAAAAAAATATTCCAAAATGTCGGCGTATACAGTATAATTCTTACTGATCAATTTTATTCCATTTTTTAATTCTGCCTTTTCTTCATCAGGTGAAAAAAAACCTTCTTTACTATGTACTACATAATCATCATAATAAATGATACTATTCATCTTATAAAAAATTTTTTTTCGATTGAAATCATATTCTAACATATTTGTGGTTAACTTCAATTTTTTAAAAAAAACAACTACATTATTAACAGCTTTAAGTAATTTTTTTCTTAAATCATAGTTGATTGTATCTGCTATTAGTTTTATCTTTCCTACAGATAAAACCACTCCACCTGATAGTTTGAAATGAGAAAAATTATCTTCTATATATATTTTTTTAGAAATTATTTTATTTTTTTCTGATTCTAATTGTACATTTCCGTGACCATACAATCTATTGTTTTTTTTATGATAAATAGCTTCATCACAAAAAAGATGGTATTTTTTATATTTAAAATGAACATTTCCTATTAAAGAAATAGAATTATTATGATCATTTTTTTGTATTAAGTCAGCATGAAAAATCTGGACATTTTCAGAATATGCTTGATTCAGTAATAAAAAAAAGAATAAAAAGCAATATTTCACAATTGATTTGACAATATATCTAAAGATCTAATTTTTACATGCAATCAAAGATATTTCTATACTAGCATTTTTCGGCAATCCAGAAACTTGAATAGTTTCTCTAGCTGGATAATTCCCTTCATGAAAAAATTTAGAGTATACATCATTTATTTTAGAAAAATGACTCATATTTCTTATAAAAATAGAAGTCTTGATAACATTTTGAAACCCTATTCCATTTTCTGAAAGAATAATTTTCAGATTTTCCATTATTTTCTTTGTTTCCATTTCTATAGAATCAGAAATTAATTTTCCAGTTTTTGGATCTACACCTATTTGTCCAGAAACAAATAACAAATTCCCCACAAGAACACATGTGCTATATGCTCCATAAGATGGAATTTTTTCTATTGAAAATTTTTTGTGGATCATATTTAATTTATTTTAGTTTTTTTCATTATACTGTATGATGTTACTCAAATTTGGATCTTTAATTCCAATAAAAAAATGCCAAGAAGGATTTTTCATAGGAATCCAATTAAAACTCATCTTAAAACTTCTTAAATCTCTATAAAAAATAATATTAGTAAAGATTATCTTTTTTTTAAATAGATCATAATCCGTATGAATATCAATTTTCCAATATTTTGTAATATTTACAGATCCATTTATACCTAAAAAAGCATTAAAAAGTTTCTTTTGATTGATATAGTTTTCATAATTATAATGAAAATCAATTTTGAAAGAGAATGGAATTGAATATTTTGCATAATTTTCTTTATCAAAAAGAAAATAATCATAACGATTTTTTCCTTTTTTTCTATATTCATTTTTATCAGAAAAAAAATTGGTATCATAATTACAAAAAAAAGAAAAATCAAAATACATTACTTTGTTCATTTTCTTCTTTTTTCCAACAAAATTTATTCCACCTTTATATTTTAAACCTAAATTTTTTGTAAAATCAGCATGACCTACAATATGTAAATTGTCCAATTTTATAGTATTTTGATCAACAAGAAATGAAGAACTCAAATTCTTAAGCATTTTTATTTTTTGATATTCATTAAATTTGTTTTTTATTTGAACATCCAAATCATTATTTAATATAAAGTTTATTTTTTTTTCAAAATAATTTTTTTCATGATGAAAAACAGGAGGAAAGTATCTTACATAGAAAGATAACACAGGTTCTATTTGATGTTTCAATAAAAAAACATTTTTTTTGATTTCTAAAGTCCTATTGAATGGGATAGATATCAGGTCTGTTAAAAAATCTATTTTTTGCAAATTTGAAATGCAGGTGTAAGGAAATTTCCATATATAAAATTCCTCATAAAAAAATTTAGGTGAAATTTTCAAATAAGAATCGAAAAAAGAAAAATAAGTAGAAATATTCATTTTGTGATTGAATCCAGTATAAAAGGATACTTTTTTTTCACAAGATTCCACAGAATTATGAATCAATATTTTATTTTCTATGCTTGTATGATGTAAAAAAAAGTTTTTTTGATTATTGAAAAACATATTTTTCATATGAAAAATTAATTCTGGAATTATAAATTTTATTTTTCCTTTATTATTGTTGTTTTTTTTTACCATATAAGCATCCAGAAACAATAAATAATTAGAAAATTTTTTTTTCATACTTAAATATGAAAGAGATTCGTTGTCATTGTTGTCTGATAGTATATTTTTATTATAATTAATGTTTGCATTAAATTTTGTATCAGAATCTGACTTATAATCTTGATTATGTTTCCACTGAAATTGATAATCATGTTGTTTATTTGATATAGATTGATAATTGAAATCAAAAAACCCATTATAGGAATATTTCAATTTATATTCCATTCTTGTTTTCAAATTCCATTTATCTGTGTTATATATTGAACTTAATATTTTAAAATTCAATAAATTGGAAATTGGTAAAAATAACCCCATATCCTCTACATAAATCCTTTTATTTTGAATTCCAATTTTTGGATATATCATTTCATAAAAATTTTTATTTAATTCTTTTACAGGGATATATAAAAAAGGAAAAAATATAGGCATTGGAACTTGATACCAATAAAAAAAAACGGGACCAGAAAAAATATATTTCTTAAAATGAAAATATTTCAAGAAACTTGTTTTCAAATAAAAATCAGGATCATTGTCTTTCTTTTTTAGAAAAAAAGGATCTGATATATATGTAATTTTTTTCATCAAACTTGTATTCTGATCTTTTTTTTCAATACTACTTGCTATAATCATGTGATTTTTACTTTTTATATGAAAATCTTTTGCTTCTATTTTTTTACTCTTCAAATTAATGTGAAAATCACTAAAAGTGTATTGATGATTTCCTTGTTGAAAAAGAATAAATTTTTCTTTTTGAATTGCGTGCAAATCTCCATTGTTCCAATTAAATTCAATACAATCTGCTTGAATTTTTATATCATCATATTCTATAGAAGCCTTTCCTTTTAGAAAGGATTTTCCTTCTTTTATATTATGTTCTTGTATATTTGATTTGTATTTTATAACGTTTTCAAAATCTTTAAAAAAATTATTTATTTGATAATCGTTATTTTCTTTTTTTTCGTTTGCATAAACAAAAATAGAAACGAATAACATCATAATGAAAATAGAAAACGGAGTTCTTTTATGAAACAAATTATTTTTGTTTAATATGGTGAAATAACTTAGTTCAGTAATTTTTTTACATTTAACTTATCTGTGCATACTCCTAATATATCTAAAAGGGTCAAATTAAATATAGGATGAATTTTATTTGGGATAATTTCACACATAGGTTCTAAAACAAATCTTCTCATATGCAATAGAGGATGTGGGACAGTTAAAATAGAACTATGTATAATGATATGATCATAAAATAAAATATCTATATCTATTTCTCTATCTTCATATTCTTCTGTATAATGATTATGATTTTTTTTTATTCCTATTCTTCCTATCAGGAATTCTATATTCAAAATATTTTCTAAAAGACTAATGGGAGAATGACTCGTCTTTACATATAAAGCTCTATTATAAAAAGGGGGGGAGTTTTTCATATTCCATGCTTCGCTTTCAAAATATGAAGATTTTTTAAGAATTTTTCCAATTTTTTGAGATATCAAAATTAAAGATTGATCCAAATATTCTTTCCGATTTTTTTTATTACTGCCTTGTAACAAAAAGACATGATGTTCCTTCAAAAGAAAAAATTTATATAAAAAGTTTAATATACTGAAAAACTGTATTTTTTATTTAAATTAGGTGAATATTTTCATGAATAAATATTAATGGGATTAATAATAGATTTTATGAAAAACCTCTTTAATCAAGAGATAGCCATAGATTTAGGAACAGCAAATACGCTTATTATGCACAATAATAAAGTTATAGTGGATTTACCTTCAATTATAGCTATAGATGTAAGAACAAAAAAAGTGTTAGCTGTAGGTGAAGAAGCAAAACAAATGCAAGGAAAAACACATGAAAACATTAAAATATATAAACCATTAAAAGATGGAGTTATTGCGGATTATCAAGTAGCTGAACTTATGATAAGAGAATTTATTAAGAAAGTCCCAGGTATAAATAATAAATTTTTTACTCCATCATTAACAATGGTTATTTGCATTCCATCCGGTATTACAGAAGTAGAAAAAAGAGCAGTCAAAGATTCTGCTCAACACCTAAATGCCAAAGAAGTTTATCTTATTGAAGAACCTATGGCCGCTGCTATAGGTTCTGGAATTTCAGTCACCAAAGCAGAAGGAAATATGATTATTGATATAGGAGGAGGAACTACAGAATGTGGAGTCATAGCTCTAGGAGGAATTGTTTGTCAAAAATCCATAAAAACAGCTGGAGATGTTTTTACCAATGATATATCTTATTTTCTTCGTACCAAATACAACTTGTATATTGGAGAAAGGACTGCCGAAAAAATAAAAATAGATATAGGGGCTGCAATGGAATCAATTGAAAATCCTCCTGATGATATTCATATACAAGGCAGAGATCTTTCTACAGGAAAACCAAAAGAAATGAACCTTTCTTATAAAGAAACTATTCCAGCTCTTGATAAATCAATTTTACGAATAGAAGATGCTGTGATGGAAACTCTTTCAAAAACGCCACCAGAACTTGCCGCAGATGTTTATAAAACAGGAATCTATATGGCTGGAGGAGGATCTCTTTTGAGAGGATTGGATAAAAGAATATCTAAAAAAACGGGCCTTTCTGTCTCTTTAGTAGATGATCCTTTAAGAGCTGTAGTTAAAGGAACAGGTGTTGCATTGAAAAATATTGATAAATTTACATTCTTAATGAAATAGGATAGATAAATCTTATGCGTGAATTTTTTAATTTTCTTTTTAAATGGCGTTTTTTTATTTTATTTTTTCTACTAGAATGTGCGGCTATTTTTCTTTCTTTTTCAAATTCTAAACTTCATCAATATATTTATGCTGGCTCTTCTAATTTCATGATTGGAAAGATTTATGAAACTATTTACAAATTACGCAGTTATTTTTTATTAGAAATTGAAAATAAAAAATTGTTAAATGAAAACAAAAAATTACGCAATGCACACATATTTTCCAAAATAATAAAAATATCTAAAGATTTCAAAGAAGAAGATCTTAACTATTTACAACAATATACTTTTACTCCTGTAAAAATTATAAATAACAGTATTCATGAGCAGGAAAATTACATAACTATAAATAAAGGAAGTATAGATGGAATAAAACCTGATATGGGAATTATATTATCTGACGGGATTGCTGGAATTATTATAAAAACATCTCCACATTTTAGTATCGCTATTTCTCTTTTAAATCCAAAAATTAAAGTAAATGCTAGACTGAAAAAAAATAAATATTTTGGAACTCTAAGTTGGGATGGCCTGGATCATGAATATGTAGTATTGTATGATATTCCTAGACACTCTACAATACATAAAGGAGATATAGTGGAAACAGATGGAAAATCATCTACTTTTCCTGAAGGAATAGAACTTGGGAAAGTCTCCTCCTATAAATTTGATGAAGAACATGCTAATTATATTATAAAAGTAAAATTGATGGCGAATTTTTCTACTATAGAAAACGCTTATGTTGTAAAAAATTTATTTAAAAAAGAGTGGAATGATGTTCAACTTTATAAAGTTGAAAATAAATAAAATAATGAGTTTCATTAGAAGTTTTATTGTTTCCGTTTTCTTCATTTTTATTCTTTGTTTAATTCAAATATCAATATTAAATACATTATTTTTAGGATTCTATTCATATATACTTTTTATATTGGTCTATCCATACAATAGAAATAAATTTTTATTCTTATTTTTATCTTTTTTAATTGGATGGATTATAGATCATTGTATGAATTCTGGAGGAATTCATGCTTTTTCTTCTACTTTATCTGCTTTTTTAAGATTAAATTATCTACAGTTTTTTGATGGAAAAAATTTCATAAACAGAAATGATTTTTCTATTTATGAATTATCTTTTATTAGAAAAATTCTTTATATATTTTCATTAGTTATTACACATCATTTTTCTTTGTTAATATTAGAAATACTAAAGGGAACAACTTTGAGTAAAGTTCTTTTATTTAGAGCAATATTCAGCAGTAGTTTTACAACTATTTTATGTATTATATATTTTTTTTTCAGAAAAATTAAACATTGAAAAAATTATATAATTTTTACATTTTATTAAGTTCTATAGGCTTTATTTTCATAATTAGATTATTTTTTATACAAATATATACGGAGAAGTATATTTTGAATGCTTTTAATACTTCTATAAAACAAGAAATAATTATTCCTGAAAGAGGATCCATTTTTGATAGAAATGAAAATTTATTAGTTTTTAATAAATCTATTTATGAATTAATAGTTATTCCGATTCTTATAGATGAACATTTTAATATTATAGAATTTTGTAATCTTGTAGGAATTGAAAAAAAAACTTTTTCTAAAAATTTAGAAAAAGCAAAGGATTATTCTAAATATTTACCATCTGTTTTCCTTCCTTTTATATCAAAAGAAAAATTTGCGACTATACAAGAAAAACTTTATAAATACAAAGGATTTGATTGGACAAAACGTTCTCTTAGAGATTACAAAGTAGAAAGTTCAGCTAATATTTTGGGATATATAGGAGAAGTAACTCAAAAAGATATTAAAAAAGAATCTAATTATTATCAAATAGGAGATTTTATTGGTTGGGCTGGAGTGGAAAAATCTTATGAAAAAATACTAAGAGGAAAAAAGGGTATAAAATATTGGATTAGAGATAGAAAAGGGTGTACCATAGGGAATTATAACAACAAAAAAAATGATATTAAAGCAGTTAGTGGAAATGATATTTCTTTAACTATTGATTGGAATTTACAAAAATACGCAGAAGAACTTATGTATCAAAAAAAAGGAGGAATAGTCGCTATTAATCCTAAAAATGGGGAAATTTTATCAATGGTGTCTAGTCCTATTAATAATCCTAATTTATTTGTAGGAATAAATCGTTCTAAAGAATTTAAAAAATTAATGAAAGATACTATAGATAATCCTTTATTTGATAGAACAACACAAGCTCGTTATCCTCCAGCTTCTCCATTTAAATTACTTACAGAATTAGTTGGTCTTCAAATGGGAGTAGTGGATTCCAATACTACATTCATATGTTATAAAGGATTTAAATATGGAAAAAAAAGAATTCATTGCCATTCTGGAATTCATGGATTACCTATAGGAGTAGAAACAGCTGTTGCTGTTTCTTGTAATAATTATTTTGCACAAGTTTATAAACGTGTGATTGAAAAATATCCTAAAAATTTAACAAAAGGAGTTAATGAATGGAGTAATATTATTAAAAGTTTTGGGTTTGGAAATTATTTGTATAATGATTTAGCCACAGGAGAAAAAGGAGTCATTCCTTCAGGAGATTATTACAATAAAAAATATGGAACTACAAAATGGAATGCTATTACTATTATTTCCAATAGTATAGGACAAGGAGAGATCAATGTAACAGCTATTCAATTGGCTAATATGGTTTGTGCTATAGCGAATAAAGGATTTTTCTATACTCCCCATATTGTGAAACGCATAAATCATCAACCTATATCTAATCCGAATTATACTATAGCTAAACATACTAAAGTAAAAAGGAAATATTTTGATTTAATTATTAATGGAATGGAAAAAGTTTTTATAATTGGAACAGGAAAGAGTTTTAAATCATCTGATATTAGAATGGCTGGAAAAACAGGAACTGCTCAGAATTTTCTTAAAATCAATAAACAGAAAATAGTTTCTTTACCTGATCATTCTATTTTCATATTATTTGCTCCTGTAGAGGATCCTAAAATAGCTATTTCTGTTATAATAGAAAATGGAGGATTTGGATCTCGTTGGGCTGGTCCTATTGCTAGTCTTATTGCGGAAAAATACATAAATAATAATGTGCATAGAAAAAATCTTGAAAAAAAAATCCTGACTTCAGGATTGCAGAAAGTATACGATACTATAGCAAAAATGAAAAGATTCAATAATTTTTATACAAAAAGTTCTTTTGATAAAAAGAAATAAAATATTACTAAAAAATATAGACTGGGGAATTGTAACAATTTATATTTTTATGATTTTTTTTGGATGTATGAATTTGTATTCTGTTTCTCCTGAAAAAGCAGAAAAACAATTAATATGGATTTTGTTAAGTTTTGTTTTCATATTTTTTGTTTTTTTGTTTAAACCCATTCACTATAAATATTTTACACCTTTTTTCTTTTTATTTACGTTATTTCTTTTGGTTGGAGTATTTTTTTTTGGAAAAAACGTGAATGGATCAAAATCTTGGTACTTTTTTGGCCCTATTAGTTTTCAACCTTCTGAATTAGCTAAAATATCTACATCTTTAATGTTAGCACATTTGGTGAGTCAAGATAATATTAAAAATAAAAAAGTATTTTTCTATACATGTATTATCTTGATATTGCCTGCTTTTTTAATATTTTTACAACCTGATCCAGGTTCTTCTATTGTTTTTTCTTCTTTTCTTCTAACTTTATATAGAGAAGGATTATCTATTTCTTTTATACTTTATTTTTTATTTTCTATTTTATTATTTTTGATTTCATTAAATATATTACCTTGGATAGTAGTTTCATTTTTGTTTATAATTTTTATTTTTATCTTCATTGTAAAAAAAAATATATCATTTATTAATTTCTTTTTTTATATATTTTTATTTGTAAGCTTTTCTGCTATTTCCATTTTTTCTCCATTTTTTTCTCAAAAATTTTTGAAACAACATCATAGAGATAGAATTAATATTCTATTCAAAAATGAATTTGATAGAAAATATAGAGATAATGTAGGATACAATTTATTATATTCAAAAACAGCTATTGGTTCTGGAAAATTTTTTGGAAAAGGATATCAAAAAGGAACTGTTACAAAAGGAAAATTTGTTCCTGAACAACATACTGATTATATTTTTTGTACTGTAGGAGAAGAATGGGGTTTTATAGGAAGTGTTATTTTAATTATATTTTATTTATTTTTTATTAGTCGTATTTATTTTTTATCTGAAAGACAAAAAGATGTTTTTGGAAGAATTTTTGGATATTCAGTTGGAAATATCATTTTGACTCATTTTGTCATCAATTTAGGAATGGTTATGGGGCTTTTTCCTACAATAGGAATTGTTTTACCTTTTTTCAGTTATGGTGGATCATCTCTTTGGTCTTTTACTATTTTATTGTTTATCTTTGTAAGGATGGACGTTTCAGATCAGAATAGATTTATCTAGTAGTATGTGTATATAGTATAGGGGCTGATTTTGGATTTGACAGCAAGATTAGTGATAAAAGAAAGCATACCGTGTTACGTAAGGTATTACACGTAAATAAACCGTTACAAATAACAATAAACGGCGAAAAACAATACGCTTTTGCTGCTTAATGGAAATTAATTCATTGTAGCTTAATCTGAATAAAAAATACAGAAGCAAAATATCTCTCAGAGATTGTTTCCTTATGATTTCTGATATAGAGGTACAAAAAAATATTAAGGATAGGAAGACAGATGATTCTTAAGTTTTCCGAAAAAAAATTTTGAATCTTAGTTTTTATTTTGGATCCAAAACTTGAATAAATACGAAAAAATATTTTTTGGATAAGTATGTAGAAAACTTTTATGCTACTTGTTTGGACGCGGGTTCAAATCCCGCCAGCTCCATTTATTTTATATCAAATTTCATATGAGATAAGAAAGATTAAATTTTTTTTATACAGTATTTTTTCAGGAATTTTATTGAGTTTAGGATGGCCTACTAATGGAAATCCTATGTATTTATTCATCGCTTTCATTCCTTTGTTATATGTAGAAAACTACTTGAAAAATTCTTATATTTTTTTTCTTTCTTTTGTTACTTTTTTAATATGGAATGCTATTTCTACATGGTGGTTATCTTATTCAAAAAGAATTAATGGAACTTTTTCTGTAGAAGCTTATTTAATTCCTGTATTATTGAATTCTTTTTTTATGTCAATTGTTTTTACTTTGTCTTCATGGATTAAAAAACATGCAGTAAGTAAAAAAATAGGAAATGTGTTTTTAGTTTGCTTATGGATTTCATTTGAAAAGATGCATTTAGAATGGGAATTATCTTGGCCATGGTTAAATTTGGGGAATGGCTTCTCTAATCAGATAGATTGGATTCAATGGTACGAATATACTGGAACTTTAGGAGGGTCTGTATGGATATGGACAGTAAATATTGGATTGACAGAATCGATTCTAAAGTATGAAAAAAATAAAAATATACTTTTTTTATATAAAAGAATCTTTTTCAATATAGGAAAAATATTTTTAATGATTTTTATATCACATCTTATATATACAAGATATGAAGAAAAAAAATATAGAAGATCTGTAGATACGTTGATTTTACAACCTAATATTGATCCATACAGTCAAAAATATCATATTTCAAAAAAAAAACTGATTTTAAAATTCAAGAAATTAATGGATCACAAAATATCTAAAAATACCATGATTATATTGGCTCCTGAAACTACATTTCCTGGAAATGGAAATAAAATTCCAATAAATAAGATAAACAACAATCAAATAATCTCTGTGTTTAGAGATTATTTGAAAAAAAAATCTCCAAACACAGTATTTATAACAGGAGTAGAATTATTTTCTTTATATCAAGAAAAAATAAGTTCAACTTCTTTTCCGATTTTCTTAGAAAATTCAAAAAAAAATATACAATGGTTAGATGTTTTTAATTCAGTTATTCAGATAGGAATTAATGAAAATATAGAGTATCATCATAAATCTAAACTAGTACCAGCAGTAGAAACTTTTCCTTATAAAAAAATTTTTTATCCTATATTAGGAAATTTATTACTCAATTTTGGAGGAACTGTAATGGAACTTGGAAAAGAAAATGATCCTTCAATTTTTAAGCATCCTCATTTAGGAGTAAAAATAGCTCCTATTATTTGTTATGAGTCTGTATTTGGAGAATATGTTTCTAATTTTTTTAAAAAAAATGCAGAATTGATGGTTATCATTACTAATGATGGTTGGTGGGGTCCTTCTCAAGGACACAAACAACATATGTATTACGCACGTCTCAGAGCTATTGAAAATAGAAAATGGATAGCTAGATCTGCTAATACAGGAATTTCTTGTTTCATTAACGAAAAAGGAGAGATAAAATCACATATTCCTTATGGAAAAGAAGGAGTTTTGTATGATAAAATATACCTCAATGATCAGAAAACGTTTTATATAAAATATGGAGATTTTATTTTTAAAATTGCTTTAGCAACAATGATAATAATTTTATTATATTTGTCATGCGCTGCTATCTATAATAGATATATGCTTAAATTGTAATTTTCTGAAAAGCAGATCCTATGTGATTAATAATATCACTAGAAATGATTGATTCTTCGCTTAATTTTTTTGAAGCAATATCTCCTGCTAATCCATGTAAATAAACACCCATTATACATGATTTTTTTGGAGAATAACCTTGAGATAATAAACTCATTATCATTCCAGTCAGAACATCTCCACTTCCAGCTTTTGACATTCCTGGATTTCCAGTACTATTAAAATACAGATCTCCACAGGGAGTAGAAATAATGGTATGAGCCCCTTTTAATACAACAAATGTTTTATATGTCATAGACATTTTCTTTAAAAGATCTAATTTTTGATAATCATTTTTCCATGGGCCAACCAATCTATAAAATTCTTTTGGATGTGGAGTAAGAATAGTATTCTTTGGAAGAAGATTTAATAATTCCAATTGATTTGATAATATATTTAAGGCGTCTGCATCAACTATCATAGATATATTTTTGTATTTCACTTTTAATAGAAAAGATGCAAAAGCATATTCAGTTTTAGGATGTTTCCCCATTCCTACTCCTATTCCTATTGCATTTATATCAGCGGGGATAACAATATCACTTATCCAATGTTTTTTCATATCTGTTTTTACAATAACCTCCGGAAGAGCATTCTGTATAATTTCATATCCACAATAAGGGACATATACGCTTAATTTTCCTATTCCAGTTCGTAAACTTGCTTTTGCAGAAAGGATAACAGATCCCATCATACCATGATTTCCTCCTATAATAATTCCATGTCCATAATCTCCTTTATGGGAAAATTTTTTTCTTGTTTTTTTTATAGCATAAATGCATTGATCATCTATATAAAAGTTTTTTGTTTGCATTTTTTGAAGGAAATCACTTTTCCATCCAATGTTCAATATTTCCCACTTTCCAACATAATTTTCATAACTTGGAAAGAAAAAAGGTAATTTTGGAACTTGAAAAGTTAAAGTATGAGTAGCCTTAATTATTCCTGTAAAATCATCGTGATTTTTTTCCATAAAAAGACCAGAAGGGATGTCTATAGATAGAACGGACTGAAACTTTTTTTCATTGATGTAATGAAAAAAAGACTTCCAATATTTGTTGATCAATCGATTAAATCCTATTCCAAAAATAGCATCAATTAAATAACTTTCCTTATCCAATAAAGGAAATTTATCTCCTTCACAAATAACTTGTAAAGGAATTCCATATCTTAATATTTTTTCCTTATTGATTAGAAATTCATTTGAAAATTGGTTAGAAATATTCACAATGTATACGGAAATTTTAGCTCCGTAAAAATATAACATTTTAGCCAAAGAAAGTCCATCTCCTCCATTATTTCCGTTTCCTGATAAAACTATAAATGGAACTTTTCTAACTTGAAAGCGTCTATTTTTTAGAATCCAATTAAAACAGCTTTTAGCTGCTCTATTCATTAATTCAAGAGAAGAAATAGATTCGTAATCAATACAGTATTGATCAGCACTTCTGATTTGATTTAAAGAAAGAATTTTCATTTTTTAAAATGAATTTATTATTTTTGGTCTTGTAAGTTTTCTATTTTCATTAGTATTAGATTGTAAAATCTGATTAGTATCTGCAAATATAAAACGATTAATCTAGATGGCCGAGTATAATTTGCCCCTTCCAGCCATGGGTGAAAGTATAGCTGAGGCTACTATCATTCGTTGGTTAAAAAAAGAAGGAGATTCTATAAAAAAAGATGACCTTTTGGTAGAAATAGCTACAGATAAAGTAGATTCTGAAATTTCTTCTCCAGTCAATGGGATATTGAAAAAGAAATTATTTTCTCCTAATGAAGTGGCTAAGGTAGGAAATACGATAGCAATTTTAGAAACGGAAGAAAAATTAAAGAAAATCCCTGTAGAAGATGAAAAAGATGAAACAATGGAAGAAAATAAAAAACGTTTTTATTCTCCTCTTGTACGTACTATTGCCCATAAAGAAAGAGTTAGTTTTTACGAATTAGAAACAATAGAAGGAACTGGAGAAAAAGGTCGAGTCACTAAAAAAGACATATTAAAATATATTCAAAAAAATAAAATGATTAGGTCTAAATACAGTGATATATTTTTATCGTGTAATAATCATAAAAACAATATGGTAGAGAGTGAAGAAACTGTAGAAATGGATAGAATTCGTAAAATCACTGCAGAACATATGATAAATAGCAAAAACATATCTGCACACGTTACTTCTTTTGTTGAAGCAGATGTAACAAATATTGTGAAATGGAGAGAGAAAATGAAAGACTCTTTTCAAAAGAATACAGGAGAAAAACTTACCTTGATGTCTGTTTTTGTGGAATGTGTAGTCAAAGCTATTAAGGATCTTCCTATGATCAATATTTCTGTTAATGGAACAAACATAATAAAAAAAAGAAATATTCATATAGGATTAGCTACAGCATTACCTAATGGTAATTTGATTGTTCCTGTTATAAAGCACGCAGATTCTTATAATTTAGGAGGATTAATCAAAATTATTAATGACTTAATTAAAAGAGCCAAATCTAATCAATTAAAACCTGAAGAAACTCAAGGTGGAACCTATACAATTAGCAATATTGGGAGTTTTGGAAATCTTTTTGGAACTCCAATTATACATCAACCTCAGGTTGCTATTATGGCTATAGGTTTAATACAAAAGAAATTATCTATTATAGAAACTCCAGAAGGTGATTTTATAGGAATTAGACACAAAATTTATTTGTCACATTCTTATGATCATCGTGTAATAGATGGAGTTTTAGGTGGAGGTTTTGCTAAAAAAGTTGCTTTATATTTGGAAAAATTTAATTGTTATACTAAAATATAAAAATATGAAAGTCAATTTTGATGTACTTATTGAAATTCCAAAAGGAAGTAGAAATAAGTATGAATTTGATAAAAAAAATAATCTAATTCGATTAGATAGAGTTTTATACTCTCCTATGAGTTATCCAACAGATTATGGGTTTATTCCAAAAACACTTTCTATGGATGGAGATCCATTAGATGCATTAGTTTTTTTGACAGAACCTACAATTCCGGGTTGTTTAATACAAGTAAAACCTATTGGAATTTTTTTTATGACAGATGAAAAAGGAGAAGATGAAAAGATTATTTGTGTACCTATTGCAGATCCAAATTATAATACAATAAATAGTATTGATGAAATTTCCTTACATACTAAAAAAGAGATAGAACATTTTTTTTTAGTATATAAAGATCTAGAAAACAAAAAAGTGAAAATAGGAAATTGGAAAAATCAAGATAAAGCTATTTTTGTATATGAACAATCTTGTTTACGATATAAAAATCATTTAACGAAAATGTAATTCTTTCAATTTTTCCTTTTTCAAAAAAGATGGAGCTTTGATCATTATATCTTTTCCATAATTGTTTTTTGGAAAAGCAATAAAATTCTTTATGTCATCATCTTCTTCTAAAAGATTAATTAGCCTATCTAACCCAAAAGCTATTCCTCCATGAGGAGGAGTTCCATATTCAAAAGCTTTGATAAAAAATCCGAATTTAGATTCTATTTCTTTTACAGAAAATCCTAAATGTTTAAAAATCAAATTTTGTATATTTTGATTGTGAATACGTATAGATCCACTTCCAATTTCTATTCCATTTATAATCAAATCGTAAGATTTAGAACGAATACTTTCTGGATGTTTTTCTAACAAATGAATATCTTCTTCTTTTGGACTTGTAAATGGATGATGTACAGATTTATATCTTTTATATTTTTCATTCCATTCAAAAAGAGGTAAGTCTGTAATCCATAAAGGCTTAAAAATTTTGGTTTTTTTTAAATTAAAAAGATTCGCTATTTCTAAACGAATTTTTCCGAGTGTTTCTCTGGCTTTTCTTTTTTTCCCGTAAGAAATGAATAAAAAATCACCAGGGGTTACTTGAAAATGATTAATAAAAATTCTCATAATTTCTTCATTCATAAAATCTGAATTAGAAGAAAGAAACGTTTTATCCGGTAAATATTGTATCCAAAAAATATTTTTATTTTCTATTTTTTTTAGAAAAAAATTAATCTGATCATGATCATTATGACATTTTGTTACTTTGATTCCTATTACTAATTCTTGTTCTTTTAAGAAAGAAATATTTTTTCTTTTAATTAAATTATTTAATTCCATAAAAGACATGCCAAAACGAATATCAGGACTATCCGTTCCATACATTTTCATTGCATCAGAATAAGAAATGCAAGGAAAAGGTTCTAATTGAATATTTTTCATTTTTTTAAATAAATGTTTAATAAAATATTCAAAAAAAGTTAATACGTCGGTTACCCCTACAAAAGACATTTCACAATCTATTTGTGTAAATTCAATTTGTCTATCAGAACGGGCATCTTCATCCCTAAAACATTTCACAATTTGAAAATATTTATCTACTCCACCTATCATTAATAATTGTTTAAATAGTTGAGGAGATTGAGCTAACGTATAAAATTTTCCAACATGTGTTCTAGATGGAACTACAAAACTTCTAGCACCTTCTGGTGTATAATTTATCAATATAGGAGTTTCTATTTCTAAAAAACCATTTTTAGAAAGAAAATTTCGTATTTCTAAAGCAAGATTATGACGAATAATCAAATTATTTTTTATAGGATTTCTTCTTATATCAAGATATCTGTATGTCATTCTAATTTTTTCGTTTCCATCAGTCTTATTTTCAATAGAAAAAGGGGGAGGAAGAGAAGAATTCAAGATTTCTATCTGAGATACTAAAATTTCTATTTTTCCTGTAGGAATCTTGTTATTTTTGGATGATCTTTCAACTACTTTTCCTTTAATTTTAATTAAAAATTCTTTTCCTAAAAAAAATTTTTTATCTACTAATTTTCTAGAAAAAATAAGTTGTGTGATCCCAAAATAATCTCTAATGTCTATAAAACATAGAGATCCAAAATTTCTTTTTTTTTGAATCCATCCGGATAAGATTACTTCTTTCCCAATATCTTTTTCGCACAATTCACCACAATTATGTGTTCTATACATTTATTTAACTTTTTTTTCTGTAGATAATTCTTCATAAACCTCTACAATATCTCCAGGTCTTATATTATTATAATTCTTTATTCCCAAACCACACTCATATCCCTTAGAAACTTCTTTAACATCTTCTTTAAAACGTTTTAAAGAAGTAAAAACTCCATTATGTATAACAATTCCTTCTCGAATCAATCTTACTTTTGCTTGACGATATAGTTTTCCTTCTACTACCATACATCCAGCTATAGTTCCTATCTTTGGTATTTTAAAAATTTCTCTTATTTCAGCATTTCCTAATATTTTTTCTCTTATTTCAGGAGAAAGCATTCCATCCATAGCTTCTTGAATATCATTAGTCACATCATATATAATTGAGTAAGTTCTTATTTCTATATTTTCTTTTTTTGCTATATTCTTAGCTCCAATATTAGGACGAACATTAAATCCTATTATGATTGCGTCTGAAGCGCTTGCTAATAAGACATCAGATTCTGTTATTTGACCAACCCCTTTGTAAATAATACTTACCATGATAGTATCCGTAGATAATTTTTGAAGAGCATCAGCAATAGCTTCTACTGAACCATCTACATCTCCTTTAAGAATTATTTTTAATTCTTTGAAATCTCCTAGTGCAATACGTCTTCCTATCTCATCTAATGTAAGATGTTTTTGAGCTCGTATATTCTGTTCTCTTTGTAATTGTTCTCTTCTAGATGCAAGTTGTTTTGCTTCTTTTTCATCTTGAAAAACTTTAAATTTATCTCCTGCAGTAGGAGCTCCATTCAATCCTAATATAGTAATAGGTTTTGATGGATCCGCAGAAAGAATGGATTTTCCACGCTCATCTAAAATACTTTTGACTTTTCCATGATGACTTCCGGCTAATACATAATCACCAACCTTTAATGTTCCTCCTTGTAAAAGTAAAGTCGTGATATATCCTCTTCCTTTATCTAAAGAAGCTTCTATTACTGTTCCTATTGCTGGTTTATTTGGGTTAGCTTTTAAATCTAATAATTCAGCTACTAAAAGAACTTTTTCTAACAATTTATCCACTCCAGTCCCCAATTTTGCTGATATTTCTTGAGAAGGATATTTTCCACCCCATTCTTCTACTAAAAAATTTAAATTCGCTAATTGCTCTCTAATTTTATCAGTATTTGCATTGGGTTTATCTATTTTATTAAATACAAAAATAATGGGGACGTTAGCTGCTTGAGCATGACTTATAGCTTCTTTAGTTTGTGGCATTACTTGATCATCTGATGCAATAACTATAATTGCAATATCTGTTATTTGAGCTCCTCTTGCACGCATAGCAGTAAACGCTTCATGTCCTGGAGTGTCTAAAAAAGTAACACTCTGATTATAAGAACATTTTACACTGTAAGCAGCTATATGTTGAGTAATTCCTCCAGCTTCTCCAGCAATAACGTTAGTATTTCTAATATAATCTAATAAAGATGTTTTTCCATGATCTACATGTCCCATGACAGTGATAATAGGAGGTCTTCGTTTTAAATTTTCCTCTAAATCCTTATCATCTTGAACGGCTTCTTCTAAATCTAACCCAACAAATTCTACATTATATCCAAATTCATCTGCTACTAAAGTTAATATCTCTGCATCCAATCTTTGATTCATAGTAACCATTATTCCTAAGGACATACAAGAAACAATGACATCAGTTGCATTCACTTTCATCATGGATGCTAACTCATTAACTGTTGTAAACTCTGCTACTTTTAGTATTTTTTCTTTTTTTTCATTTTCTATCTCATTTTGCAATAGTCTTTTTTCTTTTTTGTACAGACGTTTTTCTTTTCTAATTTTTGAAGCTTTTGATTTTATTCCTTTAGATGATAACTTTTCTAAAGTTTCTTTGATTTGCTTCTCTATTTGTTCATCAGTAACTCCTGATTTTTGGGAATTTTTTTTATTCTTAGACTTATCTATTTTCTTTTCAGAAAAATTTTTAAAATAAGGTTTTCTTTCTTTTTCTTTATCCTGTTTTTTTTTGACAGGAATATTTTTCATTTCATCAATAAAAATTTCTTTTTTAATTCTTTTTCGTTTTTTTTTAATGTGATTTTCTTGTTTCGTTCTTTTTTTTTCAAATTGAGATAAATCAATTCTATCTCCTGTTAACATAACCCCATCTAATTTCTGATAGATAGTATCGATGTGTTCAGGTTTATTCTCCTTAAATTTATTTTCTACTTTTTTATGCAATTGATTTTTTTTTTCTTCTTTAGATTTAGTGTCATATTTTTTGTCTAATGTATCAATATTGATTTTTCCTATTTTCTTAAATCCAATTAAATTTTCTGACTTAGCACGTATAATTTGAGGATCATGAATATGCTTTGATTTTAACAATTCTTCTTTTATTTTTTCTTTTTCCATCCTTTTTTGCAAAAAAACTTTCTCAGACTCATCTCGTATTTCTTTATAAGTTTGAAATTCTCGAACAAGAAATTTGTAGACTTTTTCTTCTATTTTTGCATTAGGATTATGTTCTATTTCAATTCCCTTTTTTTGTAAAAAACTAACTACTCTTTGTAAAGAAATATTGAATTGGGTTAATACTGTTTTTAATCTGATTTTATCAGTCATATAAATATATATAAGAACAAAAATAAAAATTAACTCTAAAAAACTTATGTATTTATATTAAATTCTTCCTCAAATTCTTTTTTTAATATAGAAACCACTTTGGTTATTATTTTTTCTTCAAGATTGGTCCGTTTGCTGAGGTCATTTTTTCTGTAATTTAAAACAGATTTAGCCGTGTTTAAACCTACTTTATGAAATTTTTCTAAGACTTCTGGTTCTATTTCATCAGAAAATTCTGTTAATTCGACATCATCTTCATAAGGAAAATCTCTAAATATATGGATTTTGTATCCAGTTAATTGACTAGCTAATCTTATGTTCTGCCCTCCTTTTCCAATTGCTTTTGATATTTCTTCAAGTTTTACATAGACGTTAACATACTTGTGTTCTTCATTCACTTCCATCATAGAAACTTTAGCAGGACTTAGGGCTCTTGTAATATACAATTGTGTATTAGAAGTATAATTTATAACATCTATATTTTCATTTTTCAGTTCTCTTACAATAGGATGAATTCTAGATCCTTTCATTCCTACACAAGCCCCAACTGGATCTATCCGATCATCATAGGATTCTACAGAAACTTTAGCTTTTTCCCCTGGTATACGTGCTACTTTCTTTACTGTAATTAAACCATCAGACACTTCTGGTATTTCTAGCTTAAAAAGTTCTTCCAAAAAAGCATCATCTTTTCTAGTAAGAATAGCAAAAGGCCTATTGTCTTTCCAATCGACTCGTTTAACCAATGCTCTAACTGGATCTCCTTTTCTAAAAAAATCACTTGGAATTTGTTCTTGTTTAGGTAAAACCATTTCGTTTTGTTCTTCATCTCTCATGATTATTTGCTTAGATAAAATATGATATACTTCAACATTAATGATTTCTCCTATTTTGTTTTTAAATTTCTTGTAAGTATTTGTATTATCGTATTCGTTGATTTTTGAAAACAAATTTTGTCTTAAAGATAAAACAGCTCTTCGTCCCAAAGATTGTAATTCTACTTTTTCTGTTACTTCTTCTCCTATTTCAAAATCAGGTTCTATTTTACGAGCTGTAGATAATTCTATTTCTTTATTTATATCTTTGACTTCTCCATCTCGCACTACTATGCGGTTTCTCCATATCTCTAAATCTCCTTGATCTGGATTTACAATAATATCGTAATTTTTAGATGAATCATATTTTTTTCTTAAAACGCATCGGATAGATTCTTCTAAAATAGCCATAAGACTTACTCTATCTATATTTTTTTCATATTTAAAATCTGAAAAAGAATCTATTAAAGCTTCATTATCCAT